>CAYXJS010000360.1:0-2562 GCA_964465045.1 uncultured Bacteroidales bacterium
TTGCTTTTAGCGCCTGAGTTTTATTTGCCTTTCAGAACGCTTGGCGCAAACCATCATGCCGGAATGGAAGGAGCGGCTGCGGCAGAAAAAATTTTTCAGTTTCAGGATGAGGCTGTTGCTTTTGAAAACGATTATAAAGACGAATTTAAAGTGGCTAAAGCTTCTTTTGAGGTAGAAAATCTTTCATTCAGGTATGAAGAATATCAAAAGCCGGTTATCAGCGACGTAAGTTGTATCATAGAGCCTGAGACCTTAACGGCTTTAGTGGGGCCCAGCGGTGCCGGCAAAACCACATTTGTTTATTTACTGATGGGTTTTCTAATGCCGGAGAACGGGAGTATCAAAGCAAATGGAAGGTCTATTCATGAGACTGATGCTGAAACCTGGTTGCAGAATGTGGCTTATGTGCCACAGCATCCGCATTTTTTTAATATGACCCTGAAGGATAATCTTTTGCTGGCGAACCCCTCTGCTAAAGATAGTCAGATAGAGGATGCTGTAAAGCAAGCCCACGCTTATGATTTTATTCAGAATTTACCCCAGGGATTAAATACCCCCATTTCTGAAAATGCATCCAGGCTGAGCGGTGGTGAAAAGCAACGCCTGGCTATTGCCAGGGCATTTATTAAAGATGCTCCTGTGCTGATTATGGACGAACCTACATCTAATCTTGACCCTGAGAGTGAAAGATACATTTCTGAGGCCACTGAAAAACTCATGAAAAACAGGACGACCATCATGATAGCACACCGGCTAAAAACCATCAAAAAAGCGAATCAGATTTTGGTTTTTGATGAAGGTAAACTGGTACAAAGCGGAACTCATCAGCAGTTAAAGCAACAGGAAGGATTATATACAAGGTTTCTCCAAAGCACATCAAACGAAAAAACCCCGGAGACATGATTATCAGGATGATTCTTTTTCTGAAAAAATATAAGATGCAGTTTGCCGGAGCTGCCTTATTGGCAATAGGTACTGTGCTAACAGGAATTGGTTTGATGAGCACCTCAGGATATTTAATCTCCAGAGCTGCCGAGCGCCCCTTAATTACGGATTTATTTATGGTTACGGCAGGTGTTCGTTTTTTTGGTATCTCTCGTGCTGCGGTTCGTTATGCAGAAAGGTTGGTGTCTCATAATTTGACTTTCAGGATATTGATGTCCATACGCTATACTTTGTTCCGGAAAATCGATCAATTTCCGGTGAAGAAGCTTATGGGCAAGCGACACGGAGATCTGCTCTCGCGCCTTGTAAATGACGTGGAAACGTTGCAAAACGTCTATTTAAAGATTATTTCTCCGGTAATTACGGCTGTAGTTGTTTCATTATTGGTTTTTGCCTTGTTATTGATTTTTGATTTTACGCTGGCTATTACCGCTCTTGTCTTTTTGGTTGGGAATGGCGCGTTGGTATCGGTTTTGGCTCACCGAACCGCTAAAGGACGCGGAAAGTCTGAGGTGCAAACCAAGTCTTCCCTGAGGTCTTTCCTGGTGGACCGCCTGCAGGGATTGTATGAACTTTTCTGGACCCGCCAAAAAACTTCTTCAGAAAAGCAGTTTGAAGGGATGCAGGAACGCCTTGATCAAATTGAAAGAAAAAATGCGGGTTCTACTGGTATTTTGGAAGGGCTTAACAATGTTTTTTCGCAATTGGCTATGTTTACGGTTTTGATACTGGCTATACCTTTAGTATTAAATGGAGAGTTGCAGGGTGTTATGCTGGCGTTGGTTACCTTGGGTGTTTTAAGCAGTTTTGAAGCTGTGCAGAATTTAGGAAATGCCTTCCTGTATTATGAAACCGCAGATAAGGCTGCAGAAAGGGTTTTTGCGATTACAGAACAGAAGTCTGCCGAGCTTAAAGAAAAGGAATTCATTGTGAATCAATTGCAGAGCATCACGTTTAAGGATGTGAGCTTTTCATACACTTCAGAAAACATTACACTTAACGATATTCATTTCACGATTTCACCCGGAAGCCGCATTGCAGTGGTAGGTCCCAGCGGAAGTGGTAAAAGTACATTACTGAACCTCCTGCTGCGTTTCTGGCATCCCGATAAGGGAAAAATCCTTTATGGAAATCAGGATATCCCTGAACTGGATGAAGAGCAATACCGGAATCTGTTTGCTGTGATTTCACAAGATGAGCATATCTTTAACCGCACTTTGCGTGATAATCTTTTGCTGGCTAATCCTAAAGCTGATGACGCTCAGCTCAGGACTGCCCTGCGAAATGCCGGTTTAGCAGCATATTCCAATAAGTTAGACCTGGAGTTGGGGAATTTTGGGATGCGTTTTTCGGGGGGAGAGCGTCAACTGCTTTTAATTGCCCGGGCCCTTCTGAAAGGCGCACCGGTATGGTTGTTTGACGAAGCTACAGCACACCTGGATGCCCGCACAGAGCAAAATGTGCATCAAATCCTGGAAGCAAATCTAAAAGACCGCTCACTACTGTTCATCACCCATCGCCTGATAAGAATGGAAAAGATGGATCAAATCATGCTAATGCAGAACGGAAACATTATGGAGCGTGGAACACATCATGAATTGCTGAAGCAGCAAGGCG
>CAYXJS010000361.1:0-2558 GCA_964465045.1 uncultured Bacteroidales bacterium
GTGTTCTCATAAATCTTTCAGTATAAATATTATCGTAATAGCGCCAATTGGTTACAGGAGCAACCGCAATTCCGGCGTCAAAAATACCTTCGCCCTTTGTTAACGCCAGGCACGTCATAAAGCCGCCATAGCTCCATCCCCATATTGCAATATTCTCTTCATCAACATAAGGTTTATCAGCTAAATATTTTGCGGTTTCAATCTGATCGATCGTTTCATATTTCCCAAGCTGCAAATAGGTCGCTTTTCTGAACGACTCACCGCGGGCTCCCGTTCCTCTGCCATCTACACATGCCACAATATATCCTTCCTGGGCCAGGTAATTATGCCAGCCAAAACTCCACGAATCCATTACGCTCTGAGAATTCGGACCACTGTATTGCGTCATCAACACAGGATAAGATTTTGACTCATCAAAATCCGAAGGCTTTATCATATAACCATTCAGGGAGACACCTTCAGGAGTTTCGAATGAGAAAAACTCCTTGAATGAGGGATTATAACCCTGCAACTTTTCCGTCAGTTTTTCATTGTCTTGTATTATCCTGATTTCTTCACCTTTATTTGAATAAAGCGATGTAACCGGCGGAACCGTTGCTGAGCTAAACGAATTGATAAAGTATTGAAAAGATTTACTAAACGAAGCCTGGTTTACCCCAGCTTTGTTTGTTAGTTTTTGAAGGTTTTTCCCTTTCCGGTTTACTGAGTAAATTTCCCGCTGCAGTGGAGATTCTTTGGCCGCCTGAAAATAAAACCGTTTGCTGTCTGCGTTATAACCATAATAATTGGTCAAATCGTAATCGCCATGTGTAAGTTTATGTTTGATTTGGCCTTCCATATCAACCAAATACAATTGATTCCAGCCTTCCATTTCGCTGACAAGCGTAAAATACCTTTCATCCTCAAGAAATTCGATATAATCGAAATTGGTCTCATCAATAAAATATTGATTTTCTTCCTGATACATTACTTGAGAATTACCGGTCCCGACATCAGTCAATAATATCTCAAAATAGTTTTGGAGCCGATTCAGCCTGAACACAGATAGCGTTCCGGGGTCTTGTGTCCACCTGATACGAGGAATATACTGGTCTGTTTCCTCTCCTACTTCCGCGTTTATTGTTCTTTCATTATCAAGATGATATACATGAACCGAAACGACCGAATTATCCTCGCCGACTTTAGGATATTTCCATGTACGCAACTCCGGATATGGATCATTTTCGGGAAACTGAGGACGCATTCCCTCATAAATTTTCATGTGGTATTCTTTTACCGAACTTTCATCAAACTTGATAAAAGCAATCTTACGGCTATCCGGCGACCATTCAAAAGCTTTGTTAAACCCAAATTCCTCTTCATAAACCCAATCCGGAGCTCCATTGATGATTTTATTTTTCTCCCCATCAGTGGTTATTTGCTTTTCTGTATTGCTATTCAATGATTTGATGAAAATATTGTTGTTTCTCACAAAAGCAACTTTCCTTCCATCAGGAGAAAAAGTTGCCAGTTGCTGCCTTCCGTTTTCAGAAAGTTTATTAGCCTTTTCCTCATTTAAGTCTACTACATAATAATCTGCCGTAAAAGAACGCCGGTAAATATCTTTTCTGTTTGTATAAAGCAATATCATCGATTCATCATGATTAAACTCATATCCCTGAATCTGCTCAAGCTGCTCATGCTGCAAATTATCTGCGCTCACAAGGGTATCAACAGCTTCTCCTGTTTCATAGCTGTATTTCACAATTGATTTTCCTTTATTTAGTGTAGTATAGTGCTCTCCGTCATCCATAGACCGCAAACCACTAACGCGCTGCGGTTTAAAAGTGTTATTACGCCAAAGATCATCTAAGGTGATTTTTTGTGTAGTGTCGTTATCATCCTGGGCAATTGCATTCGCGCTCAAACATGCCAAAATAAGAAAAAATAAAAATAGTCTGTTCATCTTTTTCATATTTAATACGTTTAATTTTGGGTTAAAATTAAAAAAACAAAGTCAATTCAATTCCACAAAACCTAAAATGCAGCATTTTTTTATAAAATACCTGATTTGCTGATTATCAGGAATTTATCAAATCTGTATTGTCAGAAATAAATTATTGATTTTCTGTCTATTAACCTATAAACTTAGAAACATACCAAACTTATTAACCTGAACCCATAAATTATTCCTATTTTTGTCCTCGCTCATAATGGTAATGGGTTGTTAGCTCAGTTGGTTTAGAGTGCATGCTTGACAGGCATGAGGTCACTGGTTCGATTCCAGTACAACCCACATTTTCAAAATCTAATTCTGACTTGAAATTTTATTTTTGAAACCCTGTCCCCTTCTATTTCATTTAATCCACTTAAAATCACATCACGATTTCGGTACTTTGTAGAAGCAAAACGCAGCCAAAAATCCATCCTGTTCCATTTATAGTTGAGCATCAGGTAATAACGATTTCCTTTGTAATAATAAGCCGGAAAGCTGAATGCATACAAAACATCGTTTTCATAAGCGTATAATCGCGAAGCAAAATCATCGGTTTCAAAAAAGGCATAGCGTCCATATATTC
>CAYXJS010000362.1:0-2552 GCA_964465045.1 uncultured Bacteroidales bacterium
TTAATCTCAATACTGGTTTTTGATTGAATCTTTAAATGATGGTCAGATTGCAGTCTGAAGTCATTACTCCGCATTTGTTCCTGCTCAAAGCGCGAGGCAAGGCTTTCCAGTTGTTTGTCAGGCTCAAAGCGCGCTAATAAAACTTCATCTTCACTTGCCTTGTCAGCGCTTTCTTTTAATGATTCATCAAAACCCTTAAAGGTATCCTTATACTTTGCGATATCTTCGATTTCAATAACCTCCACAATGTGCTGACTTTGATCTACTGAACGTTGATTATCTGCTGTTTCCGGATGCATCACGCTTTCGGATTTAAAGTATAGATATCCTCCCAGACCTACCAGAAGTGTTATGCCTGCAGCCACAGAAATCCATTTCACTGGTGTTAGTGTATATTTTTTACCTGCAGGTTTACTTGTATTCAGTTCACCCGAAACCAGCATCTCATGTACATGCACCACTTCATCAGCACATTGATCACATTCTTTAACGTGATGCAGGATAGATTCAGGTAATTTTTCTTGCTTACCACTTGCAAGCGCTTCTGCATATCGTGCTATTTGTTCTTCTGATAGGTGTTTCATAATTACTCTTATTTAGAAAAAGTGTAATCAAACAAAATACGAAACGTTTTCCGATCATAATTAGAACGTTGTATTGTGCCATTCAATCGGTTAATCATCTGATCAACCCTCTTGTTGAGCCAGATACGTATTGCATCTCCTCCCACAGGCTTTTTCTCAACACGTTTAACTACTTCTTCAAGCAAGGCATATGCCTCTTGATTCTGATTTACAACCCCGTTTTTTAGTATTTTGTCAAGTTCATAATACTTGTAATCTTTATGGTAGGCATAAAGATCATCATCTGTAACAGGAATACCATATAACACCTTTAAGAACAGGACTAAGCGTGCATTTTCATCTGCAAAAAGCAAAAGGATCTTTTTCAAAAACTGCACTTCATTATTAATCACCATTGTATTCTCAATAGATGATTCCGAAATGCCTTTCGCAAAATAATCGTTTGGATCATTGCGTTTTACATGGTCCCAATTTTTCACATCAGAGCGGATAACTTCGCAACACATTCTGTAAAGCACGGCAGTTAAATACGTTTCAGGTTTTGAATTGCCCTGGAAAGCAGACTGAATTTTGCTTTTCTTTTCCACGTACTTCCGCATGAGCTCTTGCTCCGTGTCTTCCTTTTCCCGATAGGGTATAGCATTCCTGACCAGCATCTTATTGACTACTTTTTTTGCCAGTGAATAAACTTCTTCCACAGAGAAAACATCTCTGAAACCTTCCTGATACCCTCTTTTTGCTGAAATATGCACTTGAAATTATCAAATTACTACTCTCAGCAAAGATAATTCTTTTAGGTGTTTCCTGCAAAGAAAGCACAACATCTGCAATCCATTCATGATCAAAGCCGTTACTTCCTTTTACTGAAAGTGCAGGTTTTGCTGCTAGCTTTAATATTAAGATATGGATTGCAGATGTTTTCATAGTTATCTATTTCTGTTAAGATAGTTTATTTAGCCATGGCTTTAGAACAACCTAACTCTTCGGTTGTACAGCCACCATCGGTAACCTCAGTAGTGAAATCCCAGTAGAGGCCCTCGCATTCGGCATACACATCATACGTTCCCGGTGAAATTTCAATGGTGAGCGCTCCGTCAGTACCACAAGTCACATCTCCTGACATGATATAGTTCCCAAGTACTCCCACTTCATCTCCTTCAATACTGACAGTAACGTCTCCGCAACCACAATCTTCACTGAGGTAAAAAGCCAGGCTGCCCATAGGTTCTTCATAGCACCCGTCAGAGGCAACGCGATTCCATACACGCTCAGATGAACCATATTTCAGATAAACCACATCCGGCCTCATTTTGAGTATGTCGTAGCTTACAACTTTCTCGCCATTGCCTTTACTCCAGTTTACATTGAGTTCGTCGCCATCAACAGACCATGTTCCATGATCATCGTAGTATTCTGTTGATTCAAAATGGAAGGTATTGTCATCACACAACCAATAGGTATCTTCTTCACCATCATCCTTTTCATATTTCCATTTGCCGGGCATATAGGCCTCATACTCATCAACATCAAGCCAGTAGCAGCCGTCTGTATCCTCAAGGGTAGCTATATATTCGCTACCGCTTTCCTGGTCTACAATTTTGTATTCATCTTCCCGCATGTATTCAAAAGCATATACATACGTTTCATCAGGATAGTTCATAGTGAGCTCATCACCTGAAAGTTCCCATGTTCCTTCACTAGAATTACCATTATTGAAATCATTGTAGAAGGTGCCATCGGTGCAAAAATACCTGGTTGCATAGCTATCTTGCCATTCTCCCGGAAGATACGCACCATAATCGCTTACTGCTATTTCACTGGGCTGTTCATCTTCCTTTTCGTCTTTGTCATCATCGCTGCATCCTGCAAACACCAGCATTATCAAAGCCATTAAAACTGATAAATAAAATTGTTTTTTCATAATAATACATGTTTTGTTTGTTGGTTATGTATCATTAGTTGAAACAA
>CAYXJS010000363.1:0-2549 GCA_964465045.1 uncultured Bacteroidales bacterium
TCCTGGTTCTGATCCATGCGCCCAATGAGCTTGTCGATGAACTTGTCGTCGAAAGCGAATTTGAAGGTGTCCATTTCGTTGGCTTTGGCTTGAGCCTGGAGGGTTTCATCCTGCATGAGCTCTTCCTCAATCTGGTCAAAGAAAAGCTTATCTGCTTCCTCGAACTCCGTTCCAAAGCGGTCGTTTAGTACGGTGATAATTTCTGACAGCCTTGCTTCTTCTTCCTTTTTGCGCTTTAATCCGGCTTCGCTGGTTCCGCTGAGTTCTCCATCTTCGTCTTCTTTTAAGTCAATCGAACCTTCCTTTATTTTTTCCAGCCTGTAATATTCCAGCGCTACTTCATCATCGAGGTGAAGGGATTCTGAAAGGTTCCGCTTGGGTAACCGGGTCTGAAGGAGTTTCCCGTAGGCATAGAACTTTTCGAATTCCGTATCGATAAAGGGCATAATTTGCGAAAGAAACGCATACAGGTTTGTCCATGAACGCAATCCTTTCTTAAACTCGTCCTGACGCTCTTCTGAGTCGATTTGCTTGTAGCGTTCAACAGCAGGATCGGTCAATGAGTAAAGGTGTTTTTGATTTTTTGCGGTCTGGAGCTTTGTCTCCGGGTCGAAATACACTTTCGCAAACCGCTCGATTTCTTCCTGGGTATAAACCTGGAAATCATCCAGACGGTTTTTCAGGTCGTATAAGTGATTGACATCCGTTTCTTCTTTTACCGTTGTGATTTCATAGAAAGGCTGGAAGGAATCCATAATGGTATCGCGGTCGTTGGCAAAATCCAATACGAATGTATCCTCTTTCCCGGGGTGTGTCCGATTCAATCTTGAGAGGGTCTGGACGGCTTTTACCCCGGAGAGCTTCTTATCCACGTACATGGTATGCAAAAGGGGTTGGTCAAAACCGGTCTGGTACTTATCAGCTACTATCAGGATTTTGTATTCATCCTTATCAAATATACCGGGGATTTCCTTTTCACCATAACCCGTCAGGTCAGGTTCAGAAACGCCATCCGGAGCATTATCATCCATTACTTTTCCGGAAAATGCCACCAGGATTTTTATGGACTTGTCATAGCCTTTCTCTTTGATGTATCGTTGGAATTCCTCGTAATAGCGCTTAGCATGGAGTCTTGAACCACATACCAGCATTGCTTTTGCCTTTCCACCAATTTTTTTGGAAACCACGTTGCGAAAGTGCTCAATAATGATTTCGGACTTCTGTGCCAGGTTATGCGGATGAAGCGATACATATTTTCCGATGGCTTTGGCAGCCTTCTTTTTATTCAGCTTCGGATCGTCTTCAATGGCTTTGGTCAGCTTGTAATAAAGCTCGTATGTGGTGTAATGTTGCAGCACATCCAGGATAAAACCTTCCTCAATTGCCTGTCGCATGGAATAGAGATGAAAAGGCTTTGGTTTGCCTTCAGTGTCTTTTTCGCCGAATACCTGAAGCGTTTTGTATTTAGGAGTGGCAGTAAATGCAAAGAATGAAATGTTGTTCTGCTGTCCTCGGGCTGCTGCTGACTTTTCGACTTGCTCCCTTACATAGTCATCTCCGGTAAAGTCGTCTTCAGCATCTTCTTTAATTGCCTCATCGAGAGAAGCAGGATGCTGCGTCTTTACTGCCAGCACCTCTTTCATTTTCTTACTGGCTTCGCCTCCCTGTGAACTGTGCGCTTCATCAATGATGACGGCATATTTCCGGGAAGGTAGTTCTCCAACCTTTTCCAGCACAAAGGGGAATTTCTGTAAAGTGGTGATGATAACGTTGGTTCCATATCCTAATGCATCAGCCAACTGATTGCTGTCTTTATCAATTTTCTGCACAACGCCTGTCTTATGCTCAAACTGGTAGATGGTGTTCTGCAATTGCTGGTCTAATACGCGCCGGTCGGTGACGACGATAACCGAGTCGAAAATGCGTTGGTCTTGCTGGTCATGCAGACTGGATAAACGATAGGCAAGCCATGCGATTGAATTGCTCTTTCCTGAACCTGCTGAGTGCTGTATAAGGTAATTATTTCCAGCTTTGTTTTCCAGTACATGATTTGATATCGACCTGACAGCATCTAACTGGTGATAGCGCGGGAAAATCATCTTTTCCTTTTTATAAGTCTTTTCATCTGCAATGAATTCTTCGGTTTGCAGGTGGATAAACCGCTGAAGGATTTCCATCCAGCTATCCTTTACCAGGATGTTTTCCCACAGATAAGAAGTCCTGTATCCATCCTGATTGGGAGGATTCCCTTTGCCGTTGTTGTAGCCTTTGTTAAAGGGCAGCCAGTAGGTATTTTTCCCGTCAAGTTTTGTGCACATGAATACTTCATCCTGGTCAACCGCAAAATGCACCAGGGTTCTCTTTTTAAAAGCAAAGAGCAACTCCCGGTTGTCGCGGGTGCTGCTGTATTGTTTCAGAGCATTTCCTACATCTTGCCCGGTGAACTGGTTTTTCAGTTCCAGCGTAGCCACAGGGATTCCGTTAATGGCAAGCACTACATCCACGGATTTCTTGTTCTGATTGCTGAAATAGATTTGCCGGTAAACACG
>CAYXJS010000364.1:0-2544 GCA_964465045.1 uncultured Bacteroidales bacterium
CCTGGATTTGGATACAAAGCAATTATTTCAGCAATTCCAACAGTTCCTTCATGCTCTCAATTGCTGATATACCATGGCTGGGGAAATCATTCACAGGGTTTTTAGGGTTTTTTTATCATGACAATAAGATACATCACTTTGCTACTTACCGCCCCACAAAATTGCAACTGCAGATTCCTGATTCCAATACATTGAAGATAAAAATAGAAAACAGAAAGCACACCTTTATAATTAACGCAAAAATAAATAATTCAGGTGTGCTCCACGCACCCTCAGAAGGCTCTATGGACCGGAGTATTTCTGAAAGTAATGATGCCATTCTGGAGATTAAGATGTTGGATAAAAAGGAAAACATTGTTTTCAGTGACAGATCTGATATTACGGGGCTTGAGTTAGTAGGGGATTACACGAAATTGCAGGGCTTAATAAAATAGATTTAATCTAAATGAGACTGTGTTTTACTGATTACGGAATGTGTCGAAGCTGTTATATGTGTGGGTACGCTGTTTGGCAGGAAAAGATAATAAGCAAGTCATGTCTGAACCTAAACTTTATTTTGAATAGCGTGTAGACTTTTAAGTAGCAGTTGCGCGCCAAGGCAATCGATAGTGAGAAACTGACATCGTTATATGAATTAAATACCGTTTGAATAACACTAATAGTAATATGATTATTAAAAATGTAAACCTGAAACGGGAGCAATGACATACCAAAATGGAATAGTTTTCAGGAAAATCATTCATCTTTCTATAGGCTTGGCCATATGGATGCTTAGCCTTTTTACAGAAAAGCATGTTTTGCTGATTATTATTCTGGCGGGTACGCTTTTTTCTTTTCTGACTTTCAATTATAAAAGGTTCCATCTCTTGCACAAAACGGCTGATGCGAGCCTGGGAACCCTCTTTTATCCGGTTGGCATATT
Source organism: uncultured Bacteroidales bacterium (assembly GCA_964465045.1). Classification (GTDB taxonomy): domain Bacteria; phylum Bacteroidota; class Bacteroidia; order Bacteroidales; family JAIPAH01; genus JAIPAH01. The sequence goes on from CAYXJS010000364.1 coordinate 923, forward strand.
AACCTCTTATTTGATTTTATATAATTTGCCCCTGTATTATTTTCATACAGCTCTGATGGTACTTTCTGTTTCAGATACATTGGCAAATTTTGCTGGCCGGATTCAGAAGGGCAATATCTGGATTCGCACGTTCTATGACCGAAAGAGTATTTTTGGAATTACAGTTTACATCCTTTCTGCCTCCGTGATTTTCTATCTTTTTTTGCCCGATTCCCTGAGTTTAAATATCCTTTATGTCCTTTTTGGTTTATTATGGGCTGTTATTCTTGAAACAGCATCGCTGCGGGGCTCTGATAATTTCAGTATTCCGGCAGGACTCGCCTTGTTTTTCCTGCTAACACATCATTATGAGGTTGATTACCTTTATCTGTCTGCAATACTAATTGCCTTGATGCCAGCCTGCTACTTTCTATTCAAGCTAAATATTCTTACTCGCCAGGGAAGCTTTTTGGCGTTTTTGCTGGGGTTTTATTTTGCCGGGATTTTAAGCTGGCAATGGTTAACGCCCGTTCTGCTTTTCTTTCTGAGCTCTGCTGCTTTCACAAAATCATTACATGCCTCAAAAGTCGATAGAAATTACCCTTCAGCCCGCAATGCCTGGCAGGTTATAGCTAATATTGTATGGGCCGTAATCAGCTCTGCCTTGTTCTTACTTACGCAAAATGAAATATATATACTGCTTTTTATTGCGTTTGTGGCTGCTGTGACTGCTGATACCTGGGCAAGTGAAATTGGCCCTTTGCTTAATAAAAGGTGCTTTTCCTTGTCGAAAATGAGATCGGAACCTGCCGGCACCAATGGCGGGATTTCGTTTTTTGGCAGCCTGGCAGCATTGATCGGTGCAACCGTGCTCTCTGCCTTATCATACTATTTCTTTTTCGGGTCCTGGAATTGGGAGCTCATAGCCATTCTTAGTGCCTCCGCCTTTATGGCCTGCTTCTCCGATTCATTGCTGGGCGCTTTTGCAGAACATAAATTGCTTCGGATGAATTATTTTAATCAACCAAAGACATCAGAATCCATTACGCCTAATGACCTGATAAATATGCTTGGCTCTTTAACAGCTTTTATTTTTTATATGCTATTATCATGGCTCTTTTTATGAGTTCTCAATTAGTCCATCGATTGCATAAATACGTATATCAAGAATCCGACGATGAGCAGAAAAGAAAACGCCACATGGATAAGCACGGTTAGTTTAGCGCCTTTTTTTACAAGGTCAGGATTGTTATGATTTTGAAATATAATACCTGCTGCTTTCGGAAAAATAAAAATGTAGGGGAGGAGTGCCAGGAGGAAAAGCCATGAATTACCCGGCAAAAAGATATACAATAAAATCACATTTGCTATTATTCCTGACTGGACAAGAATATAGATTATAGATGTAAATTTCGTTCCCATCCTTGATGCTACTCCATGCTTACCTCCTGCGCGGTCTGCATCCAGATCAATCAACTGGCCTGCCAGTAAAATGGATGATGTACTGAGTCCGGTAGCCGGCATCAACAGCCAAACCAAAGGATGCAACCCCAGGTTTTGGCTCACTGTGGCTATCAGTATAGCCATGGGGCCAAAAGCAAACCAAACGGATATTTCGCCCCAACCTCTGTAAGCCAGCTTAA
>CAYXJS010000365.1:0-2538 GCA_964465045.1 uncultured Bacteroidales bacterium
AAGTAGGAAACCCAATCAAAATAGGCCTGGTATTGGTCTGGAAGGTTGAAGACACCTTTAAATCGGCTTTTCAGGTGGATGATTTTCAGCATTTCGTTCTGGTGCAAAGCGAGGCGGCTTTAAGAAAACTGGCCGGGGTGTATCCCTACGACAATTTTGAAGACGAGGATGCTGAGCTGACTTTACGTTCAGGAGGAGAACAAATTAATAAGGAGCTTGAAGAAGAAGTTTCTGAACGTTTGGAGCTGGCCGGAATCAATGTTATAGAAGCACGCATCAATTACATTGCTTACTCTGAAGAAATCGCAGGAGCCATGCTGAGGCGTCAGCAAGCTACAGCTATCATTGCAGCACGCGAAAAAATTGTTGACGGCGCTGTTGGCATGGTTGATATGGCGCTTAAAAGCTTCGAGGGAAAAGATAATATCCAACTGGATGAGGACAGCAAAGCTGCAATGGTCAGCAACCTGATGGTGGTTCTTTGTTCTGATGAATCTGCCCATCCCATAATTAATGCAGGTACACTAAATCAGTGAGAAACATTTATGGCTAAGAAGAAATTTGTACTTCGGGTAGAAGAAGAAAAGATGAAAGAGGTGGAAAAATGGGCTGCGGATGAATTCCGCAGCACCAATGGCCAACTGGAGTGGATCATTACAAAAGCACTCAAAGAGGCGGGTAGATGGAAAAAAACAAAAGAAGGCCCGGATTCTTCTGAAAAATAAAAGTCACTACATGTGCATTGTACTTTTCACAAAAAAATGTGAATCATTTTTTATCATTAAAACAATATGGAACAAGAAAACTCATCCTCTAAAATACTCAAGGAATTTGCTGAAAAGACCCGACGAAGTTTTCATTATGTTAAAAGCCCGTATGAAGAAACCTACGAGCATTGGGTAAAAAGAGTATGGCACCAAAGAAAGATTTATATTCCAAATAGTAGCAAAGGCTCATCTTTTTTTGTGTCTTATGCCGATGCTAAGTCTGTAAACCTGAATTCCGAAAACGTACTTTACAGCGGAGTATTTATACCTGTGAATCTGCCTTCTACGGCCAAAATCAGCATCAGGAAAAAAGATATTCTTGACAAAATCAATATTTTTTCAAAAAATCAGTTTCTTAAGTCAGGGTTTGGACATTTTGATAAACGCGCCACTATCAAGGGTAACGATACTTTAAGCGCTCAGAAGCTCTTGAAAAGCCGAAAAATACAGGATGCAATATTAGAGTCTTTCCTTAAAGAAGAGAGCCTTGTGGCAGGCGTTAACAGAGCAGATACGGATTTTGTGCCTTCATTAAAAAATCAATCTGTATTAGGCATCTACAGTATAAGTGGCTGGATATTCGATCCAGAGCTCATTGAATTTCTTTTTGAACGTTTGGAAAAAATCAAAAAACTACTCCAATATTAATTCTACTAATAATACGATTGGTTTCCCCGGAGCTTCTTTAAAAGAGCTATGACCTTTCCAAATAAGAAGCCCCTTCCTGAAAACTCAGAAAGGGGCTTACTATTTTGGGTGGTTTTAACCGGTATTACATCATACCTGGCATTCCGCCGCCCATGCCGCCTGCTGGCATTCCGCCACCGGCATTGTCATTTTCATCTTTGATGTCAGCAACCAGACATTCTGTTGTAAGCAACATTCCTGCAATAGAAGCTGCATTTTCGAGTGCAATTCTGGCTACTTTAGTAGGGTCAATTACCCCGGTTTCATAAAGGTTCTCATACTTTTCTGTACGGGCATTGAATCCGAAGTCTTCTTTGCCTTCGTAAATTTTCTGCACAACTACAGATCCTTCTCCGCCGGCATTCTTCACAATCTGGCGCAACGGATACTCCAGAGCTTTCTTCACGATAAGAATCCCCAGGTTTTCATCTTCATTATCGCCTTTAAAGCTCTCTAAAGACGTAACAGCTCTGAGATAAGCTACTCCGCCACCAGGTACAATACCTTCTTCAACAGCGGCACGTGTAGCGCTCAGGGCATCATCCACGCGGTCTTTCTTCTCTTTCATCTCCATCTCACTGGCAGCGCCTACATAAAGTACAGCAACACCACCAACGAGCTTAGCCATGCGTTCCTGAAGCTTTTCTTTATCATAATCAGAGGTAGAAGCTTCTATTTCTGCTTTTATTTGAGCAATACGTGTCTTAATTGCATCCGGCTTTCCGTGCCCCTTTACGAGGGTAGTATTTTCTTTATCTAAAGTTGCTTTATCAACTTTACCTAAATGTTTAACTTCAACCTTCTCTAAACTTAAGTTGTTTTCCTGAGTAATAACAGTGCCACCAGTTAAAACAGCAATATCTTCCAGCATGGCTTTACGACGGTCCCCAAAACCGGGAGCTTTTACAGCAGCTACCTTAAATGAAGGATTCCTTAATCTATTCAATACTAAAGTCGTCAAAGCCTCATCTGTCACATCTTCAGCAATAATAACTAGTGGGTGACCCTGCTGTACAATTGGTTCAAGTACCGGCAATAAGTCTTTCATGACAGATATTTTCTTGTCATAAAGCAGGATATACGG
>CAYXJS010000366.1:0-2529 GCA_964465045.1 uncultured Bacteroidales bacterium
GCCAGGCCGCAGGCGGCACAACTGTCTGTGCTGCAACCATCGCATGATGACGGCTGTTTCATTTTTTGGTAAAACTTCCTGATAGTAAGGGCCGCGGCTACGGCTATAATGATATATGTAATAATTTCCTGTATCATAATTATGTAATTAAACTTCCTGTTTGATAAACCAAAAACGAAACTATCCAAGCCACTGCTGTGGTGTAGAAGACCAGGAAAGCGGCGTATTTCCAGCTTCCGGATTCCTTTTTAACGGCGGCTACCACAGCCACGCAGGGGAAATAGATTAATATAAAAATCATATAGGTCAATGCAATAAGCGGAGAAAAGACCTTTTCTCCTTTGGCAGGGCCTTCGGTATACGTTTGTTGCCTGAGCTTATCAACCAACTTCCCTGATACCTCTTCGCCTTCCACATCGGTTTGATAGAGTACACCCAGCGTTCCTACCACTACTTCCTTGGCCGCAATTCCGGTGAGAATGCCCACAGTCATTTTCCAGTCGAATCCCAGCGGTTGCATAACCGGCAAGACCGCTCTGCCTAACTGCCCGATATAGGATTTTTGTTGCTTTTCGGCTTGCTGTTCACGTTTTAGTTCATCGATTCTTTTTTCAATCATTTGTATGGATAAGGCTCCTATTTGCTGTTGACCGCTATTTTCAAGATATTCCAGGTTATTTTCCAGGTAGCTTATTTCACCTGTGAAATCTTTAGACATCTCCACATCTTTAGGGAAATAGCCTAACGCCCAGATTAATACAGAAGCAACCAGGATTACCCCTGCAATTTTTTTGATATACTGATGGGCGCTGTCCCACATGTGTTTCAGTAATGATTTAAGCGTTGGCATTCTGTAAGGAGGCAGCTCCATTACGAAGGGCAGGTCTGCGGCTTTGAATATGGTTTTGGTAAAAAGCAGCGAGCTTCCTACTGCAAGGAGTACCCCTGTCAGATACAGACCAAAAAGAATGGTTGCTTGGTAAGAATCAAAAAACGCTGTAATAAAAAGGATGAATACGGGCAGGCGAGCGCTGCATGACATAAAAGGCGTTATCAGCATGGTAACGAGCCGGTCGCGGCGGCTTTCTATGGTACGTGTGGCTGTGATGGCAGGCACGTTGCATCCAAAACCCATGAGCAGGGGGATGAAGCTTTTGCCGTGCAGCCCGATTTTGTGCATGACGCGATCCATGATAAAAACGGCACGTGACATGTAGCCGGTATCCTCCATCAGGGAGATGAAAAAATACAGGATCACAATATTGGGCAGGAACACTAAAACACCGCCTACCCCTCCAATAAGGCCATTCACAATCAAGTCTTTGAGTATTCCCTCGCTCATGTTCTGACCTATAAAGCTTCCAAAGACATTCACCCCGGTTTCTATCCATTCCATGGGATAGGCACCGAGCTTAAAAGTAGCCCAGAAAGTGAGCCACATAAAAGCTGAAAAGATGGGAATACCCCATAGTTTGTGCGTGATGAACATGTCTATGATTTCACTTTTTTTAATACGTTGAATTTTATTAGGAGTTAAGGTTTGTTGCAGCGCTCCTGAAATGAAAGCATATTTGGCGTCAGTGATTTTGGTTTCGCAATCGCAAACCTCCTCATCAATATTCCTGATGATATCTTTTTTGAACTGGTCCCTTTTTTTCAGGATTTCCTCACCTCCTTGCAGGGTTTTTATCCTCTCTTCGGCATCCGGGTCGCCTTCCAGGGCTTTGATGCTTAAGAAGCGTTCTCCGGGGATGTTCTGGAGTCCCGATTGCGCTTTGGCTTTCACTACATCTTTTTCAAGGTTGTCTATGTTATTTTCCAGCTCTTTGCCGTAATTGATGTGGATGTGCCGGACAGTTTTGTCTTTGTCTTCGTATACCTCTGTCACTTTCTTAAAAAGGTCATCAATACCTTGTTTCTTGCTGCCAACAGTAGGGATAAACGGAATACCCAACATTTTTCCCAGCAATTCATGGTCAAGCTGGTCTCCGTTTTTTTGCAGCTCATCATACATGTTCAGGGCGGCCACCACTTTGATGTCCATGTCGATAAGCTGGGTTGTCAGATAAAGGTTTCGCTCCAGATTACTAGCATCCAAAATATTGACAACAATATCGGGTTGGTGGTCCAGAATGAACTCCCTGACAAACAGCTCTTCTGGTGAATAAGCAGTAATAGAGTAGGTTCCGGGCAAATCAATAAGGTTCAGGCTGTATCCCTGAAATTTTACGGAAGTCTTTTTAGCATCTACGGTTACGCCGCTGTAGTTTCCTACTTTTTCGGAAAGCCCGCTAATGTAGTTAAATATTGTGGTTTTACCGGAATTCGGGTTTCCCACTAAAGCGATGTTGATTTCTTTCCGGTCTGACTTTTTCTGCATGGTTTTCAGCAGATTGCTGCCAATCGTGCCGTTATATACGGTCCCGTTGCTTTCATTTACCGGTTCAGGGGATACATCAATGAGTTTGGCTTCGTTGTTACGCAGCGAAACAAAATAATCGAGGATTTTGTATTCAACAGGGTCTTTTA
>CAYXJS010000367.1:0-2525 GCA_964465045.1 uncultured Bacteroidales bacterium
TTCATAGTTTATTTGTTTAAGTGTTAAGATTTAACGTTTTATTTGTTTCCATAAATACTTCTTACAAACATCATTTTGTGTAAAATGTTTGAAAAACAGTTAATATTTTAAAAATTTGTTTGTCAGCATTTTGATGTAAACCGTGATAATTTGCTTACACATTTTGTAAAAGTTCTATTGAAATATTTGAGTTCAAATATTTGCTTTTGTAACTTTTTTCTGATTTCAAAGAACGGATTTTTGTCACTGTTATTAAAAGTGGTTGCAAATATACATAATGAATATCCAAATGCAAATTTTGTTAAAAAATGAAAGCTGAAAAGGTTGTAATACTCAGATAAACAAATGTATACGCTCGTTATTCCTATTGTCTAATAAAAGCAATGATTCGGAAAAGACAGCAAAAAAATGCGATAAATAAGTAGAATAAATTGTCTATATATACTAAAATAGACTATAGTTTCAGATTCGTTTATGATAAATTATGTTCTGTAGAAAATAATGCTAAAAGGTTAATATACAAAGCCTAAGTAGCTTTTAAGTAAAATAATTCAAAACCCGGACTGTAAGATGGTTTTGTGGAAAAACCACAGCTCGGTCTGAACTTTTGTTATATTAATATAGCTTTAGTTTAATATGTTAGGTTCTTTAGAAAAATTCTCAGATGCAACGTGCAAACGGATGCATTACGGGAAAAATTCCATTTTTTGCGTATTAATCTTTATTTTTGGCATGGTTAAAAACTATAATGAAACAGTTTTTCTGAATTCTTGCATTTTAGCATCCTGTCATTTTAGGGCAGGGAATAAGAATTACAGATATAAACAGGAATCTAAAAGTAATTTATGAGTCCAGTTTAATAAGTTCATAGGTTTTAGGTTTTTAAGTTAATAGTCAGATAATTATTTACATAAATATAGAATGTAATATTTTATAATATTTAGATAAACAATGCATTACATGATTTATTAAAATAGTGAGCGCTTTTTAGACCAAACTCATTTATAAAAGACACGAATATGAAAAAGCTTATTTTACTGATTTTATTGTCATGGGCAATCACTGGGATAACAGCACAGGACACGAAACCCTATAACCCAAAAGCTGATGCCGGCAAAGATATTCAAGAGGCCATTGAGCTAGCGCAGGCAGAGAATAAACATATTCTATTGATGGTTGGGGGAAACTGGTGCCCGTGGTGCCGGAAATTGAACAGTTTTCTTAAAGAGAATAATAGCATTGATAGCTTACTTAAAGCCGATTTTATCCTTGTTAAAGTGAATTACTCAAAAGAAAGCAAAAACCTTAAAACACTGGCAAAATATGATTATCCCCAGCGGTTTGGCTTTCCTGTTCTGGTTGTATTAAATGCCAAGGGAAAACGGATTCATACGCAAAACACAGTATACCTTGAAGAAGGAAAAGGGTATAATGCAGACCGGATTATAAACTTTCTGAAAGCCTGGCGTCCGGAGGCTTTGAACCCGGAAAATTATGATTAACAGCGCGGGGAAAAGCTATTTTTTGAGTTCTTCGAGCGTGAAGGTACTTGAGAGTCTAATGCCCTTTTCAGTTTGCTTTAAACGTCCGCACTCTACATATTTGTCGTGTTCAAAAAACAGAACGTAGTTATTCTCAACGGCTTCTTTCAGAAAGGATTTTTTCTCTTGTAAAGTCACTAACGGCTGAATATCAAAACTCATGATCCATGGCAACCTGATGTGGTTGGAAAAAGCCAGCAGGTCTGAGGTAAAAACCAGGGTTTGACCGTTATAATCGATAAATGGAATAGCCTGGCCTATTGTATGCCCATCAAATTCCTTCACTTTAAACCCGGCCATTACAGTCGTATCTCCGCTTATGACTTTGAGTTTTCCGTTTTCCTGCATTGGCAGTATGTTTTCTTTCAAAAAACTGGCGGCTTCCCGTTCATTGGGGTTGTTAGCCCAGTCCCACTGATTTTGCGTAACCCAAAGCGTGGCATTTGGGAATGCCGGCACGAGGTTTTCATTTTCATCGTGAACAATCGTACCCCCGCAATGATCGAAGTGCAGATGAGTATGAAAAACATCCGTAATATCGTCCCTGCTAAATCCATGTTTTGCCAAAGATTTATCTATAGTGTGATTGCCGTGCAAATGGAAGTGGCTAAAAAATTTCTCGCTTTGCTTGTTGCCAATACCGCTGTTTATTAAAATTTTCCGGTCGCCTTCTTCTACAAGCAGCAACCGCATAGCAAGTGGTATCATATTGTTTTCATCAGCAGGGTATTGTTTGTTCCACAACGCTTTAGGTACCACGCCAAACATAGCGCCTCCATCCAGCTTAAGGTATCCGGCATGAATTGTGTACAGGTTCATAATGTTATTTTATTCTTTTTTATCTTACTAGTTAACAGCTCATTGAATCAAAAGATTACTGTGTAATCAGATTTGATTTTGTGTACGTAAAAATGATTGAAACCAGATTTTGTTCAATATGCGAGTAACTGATATGCAAAAACATATTTATAGGGAAAAACATCG
>CAYXJS010000368.1:0-2514 GCA_964465045.1 uncultured Bacteroidales bacterium
GGAAACCCTGGTTTATTTTCGTTACCTGCAAAAGTAAAGATTTATTTATGGTTTGGATGGGAAGAAGGGTTATTCTTGGTTGCAATTGTTTACATGCATTTGTTTTATGGACATGAATGTGGCTGCTCTAAAAACGCCCCATTGTTTGCATAAGATTATATAATATCCAGAATACCAATACGATAAAAAATATATTTAGTTAAATAGTTGTTTATCAGATAAATAACTTATAAACACAAAAACATGCGAATTTTTATACGGAATTTATATTCAATTCACTATTTTCCGAAACGAAAATCCTGAAAATCCTGACGAATATACTTCAAAACCTAACGAATGGAAAAAAGTTACGGACGAATATACATAAACTAAAAAAAAAGTTTGTTTCTTGGTATATTTACAGGCTAAAACCAAACTTTAACATGTTATCACACTTCTTATATGATTCAAACTTATGGATAAACCCAAACTGCTTCTTGTAGATGATGAGAGTGCTTCTTTAAGTCTGTATTCTGAGGTATTAAAGGATTCTGGAGCAGAGTTAATTTTTTATACCGCTCCAGAGAAAGCCCTGGAATTTGCGAAGGAAAATGAATGTGCCCTCTTGCTTGTGGACATACAGATGCCAGCCATGGATGGCTTTACTTTGGTTGAGCAGATAAAAAGAACACTACTAAATCGTAGCACCCCCGTTATATTCCTTACTGCTTTTTTCAAGGATCATGATAGTGTGAACAAAGGTTATGAACACGGAGCCGTAGATTTTTTATTTAAACCGGTGGATGCTAACCTGCTCAGGAGTAAAGTATCTGTTTTTTTAGATCTTTATAAACAAAAGAAAGTTTTGGCTGATAAAACTGACCGATTGCAAAATGAATTGGAGGAACACAAAGCAACCCGGATCCGTCTTTTAGATAAGGAGAAACAACTTGAAATGGCACAGGAGCTGACGCGTATTGGTAACTGGAGATGGGATCTGATTGAAAACAAATTTATATGGGATAGCAATATGTTTAAGCTTCATGGACTGTCAGATAATGCATCAGCACCACAGCATGATGAATATTTAAACACGTTTGTTCATCCGGATGATGTTCCGTTTATACAGAATTTTTATAACGCAAAGGAGAATCTAATAAAAGAAAACAGTTATAAATTTCAATACAGAATTATAAATTCTAAGGGTAAAATAATTTATTTGCAAGCGATCAGTATAAAAGTTTATTTAGAAAACAGGACAAAGCCTGCATGTTTAATGGGTACGGTACAGGATATCACTGAGCAGAAAAAAACCGAGCAGGAGCTTTTACGCAAAAAAGAACTTTTATCTCTTGCTGTGGCAGCTTCTGATTTAATTGTTTATGAGTATGATATAAATACCGGGATGTTCACTTTCTCTGAAGAAATTGTTAAAATAATGCCATTATCTTCATCTTCACTGTCTTTTGATCAGATTGCAAGATACTTTAAAATAGAGCAATGGCAAAAGCTAAAAGAATCGTTTGAATTATGTATCAATGGCAGAAAGATTATTTGCGACACGGAGTTCAGCTTAGACACATCTCAGGGGAAACAATATTTTATCAACCGGGGCAAAGTTGTAAGACAAGATAATAGCAAAAAATACAAAATTTTAGGTGCTTTTATAAACGCGACAAGTCTTAGAGTAGCTCAGCAACAGCTTAGTCAAATAAATGCGGATTTGGAAAATCGTATTCAGCAGGAATTGCAAAAGCAACAGAAACAACAAACCCTGCTTTTTCAAAAATCAAAGCTGGAATCATTAGGAGAGCTGGCTGCAGGTATTGGACATGAAATAAATCATCCGCTGAGTATTATTCACATGTCGGTAGATAATGTCTTAGCCAATGTGAATAATACGGGTAATTTTAAGTTTGTAAAGAAAAAACTGAGCAGCATACAGGATAATATATACAAAATAGCAGATATTATAGATCAAATACATGTTTTTTCTCGCGAGAAGAAACCTGAAGAAAAGATAAAAATAAATATCAATGAGATTATAGATAATGTAACATCTTTAATTCAAATCCAATATATAAACCACAATATTTCTCTTGAGAAAAAGCTTGATGAAAACTTACCTGCTGTTCTTGGTATAAAAGGAAAATTTGAGCAAGTGCTCTTTAATCTACTGTCAAACGCCAGGTATGCAGTAGAAAAAAGAAAAGCTTTATCGTCGGATTCAGATTATAACAAAAGAATAGTAATCACTACTTTTGAAAAGAATGATTATATTTACATGGAATTTTGGGATAATGGATGCGGCATAGAAAAAGAAATTATGGATAAGGTATTTGATCCATTTTTTACAACGAAAGAGTTTGGCGTGGGTACCGGTTTGGGTTTGTCAATGGTGTATGGCACGATTAAAGAGTTTCACGGGCAAATCAAACTGGAATCCGAACCTGGCAAGTTTACAAGGTTTCTGATTAAATTTCCCAAATCAAAATAAGTTAGCATATTGGTTCAAAAAAATTTAATGTAATGAAA
>CAYXJS010000369.1:0-2513 GCA_964465045.1 uncultured Bacteroidales bacterium
GTATGCGCATAATGGAGCACTTCGTTATGCAGGTCACGGTATTCCTCCTCCCAACTGCCTTCTCCGTAAATGCCTTCCCTGAAAAGGAATTCATTAAAGACTGCCCAGCCTTCGTTCAGCCACATTTCTTCAGCTGTAGCGCAGGTAGTTTTATCTCCAAACCACATATGCGACAGCTCATGAGCATAAAGCCATTCGTAATCCGTATTTCCGTTTATCGTGCCGTAAGGATAAGCAATGTTAGTAGCATGCTCCATAGCTCCGTTAGCAGTGCTAACAAAGCCAACGCGTGAAAACGGATATGGTCCCCAGTGGTTTTCAAACACCTCCAGGATGTTATTAAGGTTTACAAAACTCTCCTCCACATTAGTTAGTTCTTGCGGCCTTACCCAAATCTGTATCGGGATATCTTCTTCTATGCCTTCATAAACATCTTCGTACAGCTCATATTCCCCAATAGCCACAGAGGCCAGATAAGCCGGAATGGTATTTTGCATTTCCCAATGGTAAGTCGTTTTATCACCATCCTGAATTTCATCCACAAGGATTCCGCCACAAACCGCTTTTTTAGGCGATTCCACAGTTACAAAATATTCATAGGTGGCGCGGTCAGTAAAGTCATCTACCGAGGGGAACCAGGCTCTGCCCAGGTTATGCGGAATCGATTCGAATCCTACGCCCAGGTTAAACGCATAATCGCCGGCAAAATGAAATCCGCCCCACGATTCTGAAAACGGAGCGCCATGGTAATATACATCCAGTGTGATTTCATCGCCGGAAGGCAAAGGCGCATCCAAAGGAACGATAATTTCATTGTTTTCTGCCGTAAACGGGATGGATGCATTTTCGTGCAAAACTGAATCCGCCTGCAATTGCAATAACTGTAAAGCCACACCTTCTATGTGCTCTTCTTTTGCGGTCAGGGTTATTTCCGTATGTGCATGGATTGTTTGCGCTTCAGTATCAATTTCATCAAGATGTATAGCATAATGCAGCACATCTATTGAATCACTAATGCTTTGCGCACTACTGCTCACAAAACTCAGCAACGAAATGATCATCAACCAGACTAACTTTTTATTCATGGGTTTGATATAATGGTGAGATACAAATATACGCTTTGGATGCATACATGCAACGGTATCTGATGTAGGATTTTTGATCGTCTTGATTTACAATTCAAAACAACATTGTAAATGGTTACTCCACTTAAGTTAAACGGAATTTTTTATTCCGCTTGTTGTCTTTTGTGAATTTGTAATTCGCATCATAAACCATCAAAAAACAACACGTGGAGCCGGCAGTTTCAAATTGCATGAAATTTATTTGGCGCCATTACAAATGACGCCGAACTACCTTTTATCAAAATCCATTCAACAACCAATCGACCTTGCGAATCATCAGTTAAGCGGAATTTGCAATTCCGCTTGTTGTCTTTTGCGAATTTGTAATTCGCATCATAAACCGACAAGAAAGTTAAACAGTGTCAGCGATAATTTCTAGTTGTCTGAATTATTGATACACAATCCAATTGAAGCTTAACCCTTTTGTAAATTAAACACCTTCCGGCAAATATAATTTCCGTTGTTTCCGGGCATAGGCCTTGCACTTTTCCCAGTCGCCGGCATACTCCTGGTCTATCCGGGTAAGCATATCTTTTTCGATTAAAGGCTGGCCGGGCTGAGGTTCGGGCAGAAATTTCCCGGCAAAAGCAACGGAATGGAGCAAAAGCTGGCTTATCTTTTTGTAAAGCTTTCGCAGGAAGCGCGGGCGCATGGTGCCCGGAGCATAATTGTAGCTGCGGTTAAACCGCAACACCCATTTCAGCGATTTTTCGGGATAGGCTTTTTTCACTACACCAACCTCAATATCCTTTTCATTAAAACTTGCTCCAGTATGCCGGGCAATCGTCTTAATGACTTCAAAAGGATGATGCTTAATCTCTTTTTGGAAAAGCACCAACGGAGCATTACCAAATTTCTTTTCCAGATAAACAATCTTATCATAGTATTTCAAAAAACTACGCGTTTGCTTACCAACAGGCGTTTTCTCATCAAGAAACTGTTCAAGAGTGTGGGTTCCGTGCTTGCGAATGCGATATTTGTAGCGAGAGCTTAGCCAGGAGCTGTGCTTACGGAAAACGATGATCGGAAACACCTTCTCATGGGCATTGCTGACAAACTCCATATATGCTTCACCATCCTTGTCGCCGGGATGCGGGTTAAACTCATAAGACAGCAAAACCCTGGATTCAGAGCATGCATTCAGCTTTTTAAGATGCCTTTTAAAATCATGCTTCTTATAGTAGCAAATCCCTTTCAGATAAGGAAAAACGCGACGCTGCAAAAACGTTGATGCCGTTTTGGGCAAACCCACATGAAAATAAACCTCTCTTGATGTCCCAGCCATATAGCTTCTTTAGTTAAGCTGCAAAATTATGAAATCAAATTGATTTCGTTCTGTTTGACTGGTTTTGCTGTGAAGCGGTTAATGAAATTTTCCTAATTTTGTTA
>CAYXJS010000370.1:0-2499 GCA_964465045.1 uncultured Bacteroidales bacterium
GCAAACATATTCTTCTTATACGCTTCCACGCCAGGCTGGTTAAATGGATTCACATCCAGAATATAGCCCGACAGTGCACAAGCCATTTCGTAAAAATAAATCAGCTCACCCAAGTGGTATGCGTTTAATTTGGGGACAGAAACTTTTATATTCGGGACACCCCCTTCGGAGTGGGCCAGCATGGTTGCCAGCTCAGCCTGCTTGTTGACCTCCTCGAGGCGCTTTCCGGCGATGTAATTGAGGCCATCCAGGTTATCCTTATCTTTAGGGATTGTCAGATTCCTGGCCGGTTCTTCTACCGAGATTACAGTTTCAAACAGAATCCGAAGCCCTTCCTGAATATATTGTCCCATTGAATGCAAATCGGTAGTAAAGCCAACCCCGGCCGGAAAGATGCCACGCTGCTGCTTGCCTTCGCTTTCGCCGAACAGTTGCTTCCACCATTCTGTGAAATAATAAAGTTTGGGTTGGTAATTCACCATGATTTCCACCGGTTTTCCGATACGGTACAGACTATTTCTTGCAACAGCATAAAGCGCTGCCGGGTCATCCATAATACCATGTCCTTGCTCTGCAAAAGTCTGCATATCTGCAGCTCCTTTGAGCAATTCATCGATACTGAATCCGGCTACGGCAATAGGAAGAAGTCCTACCGGTGTAAGTACGGAATAACGGCCGCCCACGTCATCGGGCACTTTGTAGGTTTTATACTCTTCTCTGTTAGAAAGGGTTTTTAGCGCCCCTTTTTCCTTATCGGTAATGGCAATGATACGTTTGCGGGCTTCCTGTTTTCCGTATTTGTTTTCGAGATGTTGTCTTAAAAGCCTGAATGCGATAGCCGGCTCGGTAGTAGTGCCTGATTTGGAAATCACTGTTAGAGCATATTCTTTATCCTCCAGAAAATCGAGTAACTCCGCCATGTAGTCTTCACTCATCTGGTGGCCGGCATAAACAATATCTACAGGCTTCTTGCCGCCTGAAGCCGGGAAACTGTTTTTCAGGGCTTCAATCACGGCACGGGCGCCTAAGTAGGAGCCACCGATACCTACTACGACAAATACCTCCGCTTTTTGACGGATTTCTGCAGCCGTTTTGTTTATATCCTGCACCAGCGCACTACGGTGCATTTCCTGTGGAAGGGTTGTCCAACCCAAAAACTGGTTTCCTTCGCCGGTTTTATGAAAGATTTTTTCGTAATGCTCCTGGATTTCAGGTTCCATGTTCAGAATGTCCTCCTCTGAGATGAAATCCAGCGCTCTTTTGATATCTGTTTTTATCATAATGTTTTGATTTGCTTAGCTGGTTACAAAAATAGGTACAAATGCAGGCATAAAAAAAGTGTGGCAAACCTATTTACCACACTTAACCTAAAACCACTAAAAACTAACTACCCTATGAGAAAATTGATTTCTATATATAAATGAAAAATTACAAATTTTGTGCCAAACAGTCATTTTTTCCAATTCAATGGTTCCCGTAAAAAACAAAAGCCGGATATGTTCATTAACCTCTTCAGTATTCAACAATAACATTCCCGGCTTTTGTTTATTTTTAGCTAACATTAAATCATGTGTTGAATTTCATTTGCAAAATTATTACACAAGGCTTTGTTCAATTGTTAAGGTGCTACAACAAACGTTAAGATATGTTAAACCTCTGGTTGAATTGACATTATCAGTCTATTTTTGCGGCACATGAACAAAAAGATCATCATCGGGGTAATTGCTTTTATGGCTTTGGCGCTTGCCGGGCTCGTGGGATTGCAGGTTTACTGGATACGCAATGCCGTGGACTTACGCGAAACAAATTTCAAGCGTAGTGTGGATGAGGCGATGGCCGATGTGGTCTATAAGCTGGAGCGTCTTGAAACCGCTAACCAGATTAAGGAGCGGATGTATCAGCGTCCGGAAGGTTCGTCGTTTATGAATACCATGGATTCGATCACTTATCTTTTTCTGAAAGAGTTAGACTCCATTCCCTGGGCCCATGGCGTGCCTGACAGCAACCTGAATTTCAGCGGTACCAATGTGCGCATTGAAATTACACGCGATGCCGGAGGAAACGTTGTAAAAAAACTGGATACCACCTTTACTAATCAATACACCGGTCCCAAGGGACGTATCACCTCACGCATAAGTGTAAATCCATCAGTGCCCCAATCAGCCATCGAAAATCTGAATGAGCAGTTTAATAATCTTTGGCAAAAGTCGTACATGATTTCGGATGTTTTTGAAGACCTTTTCAGCTTAGGACACCGCCCGCCCATTGAAAAACGGTTGGAAAAAAGCTATCTCGACTCGCTCATCAGCCATGAACTGGAAATTAAAGGCCTTGATACAGATTACCGGTTTGCTGTTTACAGCAGTGGCCGTGACAAGCTGGTAATGAAAAAAAATGTTGAGGATGAAAATCTGCTTAAAGAGCAAGCTATGACTTTTAAGCTTTATCCCAGCGAGATTTTTATGAGCCCCGATTATTTACTGATTCATTTTCCGAACC
>CAYXJS010000371.1:0-2497 GCA_964465045.1 uncultured Bacteroidales bacterium
GCAAAGTAGAGTATCTGGATAAAGGACCGGCCGATCAGATTATCCAGGCTTCTTCGGCAATCCCGGTATTGTTTTCACCGGTAGAAATGAACGGAAATCTCTACGCCGACGGTGGTTTGATGGATAACGTTCCGGTTGAACCTTTGCGGGATATATGTGATAAGACAATAGCTGTAGATATCAGCCCCATCACTGGAATGGATAAGATTGAAAACCTCTTCCAGATTGCTTTGCGTACTTTCCATTTGAGCGTAGGCGCATCAGTAAAAGACCTTAGTGAGCGAAGCGATCTTGTTATTTCACCGGATAAATGCAGCGATTACGATCTGCTTAATTCAGGCCAGGCTGATGAACTATTTGAAGTGGGATACAATCATACCAAAAAACTGGATCTGTCAGACTTTAAAAAATAAAAGTCAAATAAGAATACAGGCACAATAATTGTCGTTAAAAAATGAAACAAGAGGAATGACTAAATATGATTAAACTTTCGGGCATAAAAACAATACAAAGCAATCGCCACGGCAACAACAAACGATTTGCCTTTTCTGCTTTATTGGGTATTTTAATACTGGCAGGATGTTCACCAACCTTTGAAAGCAAATGGAGAAGTTCTGAAGACCAGCCGGATCTGGTTAACGATGCAGACAAGAATTATGGTTATGATCAGGATGCAGGTATTATGTATCATTTTTCCAACTCTGAAGACACCCTTTTTGTAGACTTAAAATTTGCTGACAGATTTACAGCTTTGAAAGTAAGGCGCTTTGGTTTTACAGTTTGGATTGATCCTGAAGCCCGTAAAAAACAAAATTACGGTATTATTTTTCCTTTGCGGGATAAAAACACATCCGGGTTTCCATCAGAAAGATCGCAGCTCCCTGAAGTAGTAGAAGATGAAGATGGCTTTAAGCGTCTGAAATATAATGATAAGAAAAAAGCTTCGCTTCGTTCAAGGCTAATCAAAGAAAATGTCAATCTGGAGCTCAAAGGCTTCGGGGAAGAGTTTGATGAAACCGTTTTACCTGTGGATAAAGCGCCTGTGGAAACAAAGTTGTATTACGATGCCTCAGAAAACCTGAGCTACCACCTGGCCGTTCCATTAGACAAGCTTAACATAAAAGGAAATTTGGAGGAACAAGTTCTGAGTATTGGCATGATCACCGGAAAACCTGAGAATCCAAACGATGAGAACATGCGAAGACGTACGCCCGGACAGGGAGGTATAGGAGGAATTTCTCCAGGTCGCAACCAGAGGCAACAACGCATGACAAGCCGACCCGATATGCCCCGAAACATGGACACCCAACTCTGGATAAAAAAAGTATATCTGGCTTCAGGCAAGTAAAAACGTCCAAACCTTAATGAAACTGGATTGTTAACTATATCGTGTAACAAGCCGATTATTTTAATAAATTCGCATCAAAGTGCATTAAAACTCAAAAAATAACGAAAAATATGAATTACGATCTGATAATTATTGGTAGCGGCCCGGGAGGTTATGTTGCAGCCATCCGCGCATCTCAGTTAGGGAAAAAAGTAGCTGTAGTAGAAAAAGAATCTTTAGGAGGAGTATGCCTTAACTGGGGTTGTATTCCCACCAAGGCCCTTTTGAAAAGTGCACAGGTTTTTGAATATGCCAATCACGCCAAGGATTATGGTGTGAAAATCGGAGGCAAAATAACCCCTGACTTCAAGGGTATGATCGGCAGAAGTCGGGATGTAGCTGACAGCATGAGCAAAGGAATCCAGTTTCTTTTTAAAAAGAATAAAATAGATTCCATCGAAGGTCATGGCCGTCTTACCAAAGACAAAAAAGTTGAAGTAGAAGACAAAGACGGCAAAAAAACCACTTACGAGGCCGAAAACATAATCATTGCCACAGGAGCCCGCGCCAGAGAGTTACCCAACCTCCCTATTGACGGAAAAAAGGTTATCGGCTACCGTAAGGCCATGACCCTGGAAAAACAACCCGAAAGCATGCTGATTGTAGGATCAGGCGCCATCGGATCTGAATTCGCTTATTTCTACAATGCCATCGGCACCAAAGTAACCCTGGTAGAATACCTCCCGAATATTGTGCCGGTAGAAGACGAGGATGTTTCAAAGCAATTAGGCCGCAGCTTCAAAAAAGCCGGCATTAAAGTAATGACCAATTCTTCAGTTGAGTCAGTTGATACAAGCGGAGAAAAAATCAAAGCCAAAATCAAAACCAAAAAAGGAGAAGAAGAAGCTGAAGCTGACATCGTTCTCTCCGCTGTTGGAATAGCCGCCAATATTGAGGATGTTGGGCTTGAAGAGGCTGGAGTGAAGACCGAAAAAGGAAGAATCGTAGTCGACGAATTTTATAAAACGAATATAGATGGCGTTTATGCCATTGGCGATGTTATCCCCGGCCCGGCTCTCGCCCACCTTTCTTCTCATGAAGGCATTACGTGCGTTGAAAAAATCGCCGGAGAAAACCCTGAACCGATCGATTACGGCAACATCCCGGGCA
>CAYXJS010000372.1:0-2496 GCA_964465045.1 uncultured Bacteroidales bacterium
ACCAAATCCTGATGATGATGTTCCGGATAATGTAGAAGACTATTTACTTTTTTATGCCACCTCTGAACTCACCAGCACAGGGGATATAGAGGAAGCTGAATGTATTCTAAAAGAACAAATGGAATTCTATGATGATAACATCCGTATGATGATACAGGAAATCCCTCATAATTATGACAGGATGTGGTTTTCCATTGACGACTACAAGCAAGAGGTAAATGGTGAATTCTTTATTATTTTTCATGAACTTACAGAAACCATAGGCTTGAGGCATGTAGATACTCAGTCCTGCAATTACCCAATTGATATCCATGATGATATATAATAGAAAAATAGCATTTCTTGTACTTAGGAATATTACGCTTGTGCTATTCCTAAGTATAACAAAGTTAAGTACAGCTCAAACCCCTACTTACATTGACGTGTGCGATGGAGAATATTTGTACAGGGTCACAGAAATGAATGATTCGTATTATGCAGCAGGATTGTTACATTTTGCTGATGATAGCAGAAGCGGGGTGATTGTAAAGTTTAGCGATAGTGGTGAGCATTCTTATGAAATCATCAGCGCACCTGATTCCAGTATGTTTTTTGCGGACATTGTGGCCCATAACGGTAGTCTGTTTGTGACAGGCGGAATAGGATCAATAGCTGAAGACCACTACAGTCGTTGCTTTATCGGTGAGGTAAATCAAGATTTAGAGCTGATCTGGAAGAAATCCTATAAATATGGAGAAAGTAATGCAAATTTAGTTGGAGCTCATCTCTTATTTAATAATGATATTATTTATGTGGCAGGCCGCTTTAAAACTGAAGGTATACATTATGGTATGATCAACTCTTACAACCTTCAGGGAGATAGCCTGAATCATTTTCTATTTGATAATCAGTATTCGGAGATTGATGATATGACCCATAACCTGGATTCCACTGGTTTATTGCTGGTTGGTGAAAGATTTGAACAAAGTGGTGGTTACCCGATGTATGCCGAACTATCCTACGATTTCGAGAGTGTTTTGATAGATGATATTGTATCTAACTATGGCAGGGGCATATTAAGCCTTAAGCAGGAAACAGATTCCACTTATATTATGGGCGGCCGCCTGTCCGAGACGGGGTTCCCGGGAGGGGTAAATGGCTATACCCAGCATTGCTTAAACCGAATGGATGATGAATTTAACACCTCATTACTGACCACACAAGGTAATTTTGGCGAGAATGAAGATCCGGCATGGAATAACAGCATCGACTTTCGAACCAAAGATACCATCTTTTTTGCAGCTACACATAATGGGGCGTTTACATATCCTCCTCCGGATCCAAGCGAGTTATGGGTAGGATATGCCAACAACCAGCTTATTTCTCAGGGGATTGTAAAGCTGGGTGGAGAAAATGACTATTTTGAAGCAAGGGATATTATTGCCACCTCCGATGGTGGTTGTGTTGTAGTAGGTAATCACTGGGATTTATCAGTCGATCCGGAAAAATTAGATTTAATGATCGTTAAGATTAATTCAGAACATTTTGGCCCTACACCGGTGTCAAATATCCCTGCAATATCCGCCAACGTAAGAATTGTTCCCAACCCGGTCACAGATAAGGTAAAGGTGGTGTTGACGGATATACCAAAAACCGCTGTAATTTCGGTTTATAATATCCATGGACAGAAAATGGGCGCACGTCGTTGCACTAAATCTGAAATCGCTATTCCGTGCAAGCACTGGAATAACGGTATCTATTTCTACTCGGTAAATAACCGGGGAAAGAGAATCGCTGCCGGGAAGATTGTTAAAGAAGAATAAAAGACAGTCTTAACCCTTTATCTACTTAATGTAAAATAAATGTAATCGCATGAGCTGCATTGTTTATGTGGCGCTGGAAAGTAATAACTAATCAAAAACAACTAATCAAATGAAAAAAATCTTACACTAACGCATATGAAACATATATTTATCATTATACTTCTTGTTAGTATGGGTTTTTATGGCCATACCCAACAAAAATATTGGTCGTCTGTTAATTTAGGAATCCCTGTAAATAAATCAACTGACTGGACATCATTAAACTATGATGTCGATTTGTTGCTTGGTAAAAATATCAGCAAACATTCGTCATTAGCCGTAGGTTCATCATACTTAACTGTAGATTTGCGACAATCAAATACATATCTGACATTTGATAGAAGCATACTGTCTTTTTTTGGCACATATAAGCATGAAGTTAGCTTGTCAGAAAAGATTAAAATATTACCTCAACTTCGTATAGGGTATTCTTTTATAAGTAGCAAATTAAATGAGTTTCCAGATGAAACACAAAAAACAGATGGGGTGTATATTGCTGAGGAATTATGTTTTAGTTTGAATCTATCTAAAAATATTGATTTATTGACAGGAATTGGTTTTAGCACAATATTTTCAAAATTCAAAACCTCTCCAGATTTGATCAGCAATTCCGCATCTTGAAATATAATTATTCTGGTTAAAGCCCTGTAGAAAA
>CAYXJS010000373.1:0-2491 GCA_964465045.1 uncultured Bacteroidales bacterium
TCTGACGGGAAAGACGGTTTATACTCGGCAATAAGCGCCGGTTCCATTGCAGTGATCATAGGCAGTTATTTATTTGACTGGATTCACGGGCAGCATGCTTTGCAGAAGCAGCAGGAGGAGATCCGCTACAAATACAGTATTATGATGAATTTGCAAACAATGAGAGAACCAGCAAATCAGGGCGTTAATGAAAAAGTATTTCCGGTAGCCGGAATAAAGGTGCGATTTTAACTTGGGTGGATTCCGAAATTGATTGCAACAGACCACGCAAAAGAAACAAACCAAAAAAGGTGCTTATTAAAAAAGATTATTGTTATTGTCTTAAAATCACGAACATTAAATATTTATGAACCTCATTACATAGCGAATGATGTTGCGTTAAATTTTTTAATTTTACCTACAATTCAAAATTGTCATCTATGCCCATAATAGGTTCAGTTATTAAGAATGCTATTGCTTTGAGAAGCAAGTTTCCGTATGACAATCGCAAGGCGAATCCCCGTTCTTTGCAGGTTCGTACTTTACGTAAGCTTATCAAAAAAGCACAGCACACGAAATTTGGCGAGGCTAACCATTTTCAGCAAATATTGCATTCTAAAGACCTTGTAGCCGGTTTCAAAGAAAAAGTTCCAATATATGACTATAAGCATCTCTATCGCGAATGGTGGTATCGTACGCTCAACAATGAGCCTTATGTTACCTGGCCGGGCAGAGTAAAATACTTTGCTTTGAGTTCCGGCACTTCAGAAAGCTCCAGCAAGCATATTCCCGTTACCAATGATATGCTCAGGGCGATAAAGAAAACCAGCATCCGGCAAATCTTTTCCCTGGCGAATTTCCACTTTCCGCATTCTTTCTATGAAAAGGGTATCCTGATGCTGGGTGGCAGCACACATCTGCAATACAACGGAACTTATTATGAAGGCGACTTGTCTGGGATAACTGCCGGTAATATACCTTTTTGGTTTCAGCATTTTTACAAGCCTGGCAAGCGCATTTCCAAGGAGCGGGATTGGAATACCAAACTGGATGAAATCGTAAAAAAAGCCAAATCATGGGATATTGGCGTAATATGCGGTGTGCCGGCCTGGCTTCAGATATTGCTGGAGCGCATCATTGAGCATTACAATCTGAATAATATTCATGAAATATGGCCCAACCTGAACATCTTTGTACATGGTGGTGTTTCGTTTGCTCCCTATAAGGAAGGATTTGAAAAACTGCTCGCCCATCCGCTAACCTACATCGAAACGTACCTTGCCTCTGAAGGGTTTATTGCGTATCAAAGCCGGCCGAATACGGAAGGTATGGAATTAGTGCTTGACAATGGGATATTTATGGAGTTTGTGCCGTTTACGGAGAAAAATTTTGACGAGGAAGGTAACATTTTAAAGGATGCAGAAACGCTGCTGATTGACGAAGTGGAGTCAGATACTGACTATGCTTTATTGATGTCAACTGTAAGCGGAGCCTGGCGCTATATGATAGGTGATATCATAAAATTTACAGACCTGGAACGGCGGGAGGTGGTTATAACCGGCCGCACAAAGTTCTTCCTGAACTGCTGTGGAGAACACCTCTCGCAGGAAAACATGAATCGCGCTATTGAGATGACCGCAAAGGATTTAAACACCGTCATCAGAGAATTTGCGGCAACAGTAGAAAGGCATGGTTCGATGTTTGCTCATAAATGGTATCTTGGAACTGATGATGAGGTTTCGGAATACGCAGCAAAAGAAAAACTGGATGGCCATTTGAAAAAACTAAATGACGATTATCGTGTTGAACGAATTGCAGCGATTAAAGAGGTATATGTAGAGGTTATGCCGATAGACGTGTTTTATCGTTTTATGAAAGCCAAAGGCAAAGTCGGAGGACAGCATAAGTTCCCGAGAGTATTAAAAAACAATATCTTAAATGAGTGGAAAGCGTTTCTTGAAAAGAATCGCGAGGCAAATTTTGAGAAATAGAAAGCAATGCTTCAGATATTATTAGAAGGATTCGGACTGGGACTGGTTGTGTCTTTTTCGTTTGGACCGGCGTTTTGGGCGGTTTTACAGACGGGAATAGACCGTGGATTCAAGTGGGGTGTGTTGTTGTCGCTGGGTATTATTTTAAGCGATGTTGCTTTTATTCTGATATCCTATATCGGTGCGGCAAACTTGTTCAGCGAAAGCAATAAAGTGTATATCGGGATAATTGGGGGCATTATTTTAATCATCTTTGGAATCTTTACATATACGAAAAAACCCGAAATATTGCGCCGCCGGAGTCCGAAGTATAAAACGCCCAAAGACCCGCGGCCACACAATCTGCTTTTCAAAGGTTTCTTTCTGAACCTTGCTAATCCGTTTATCTTTTTTTTCTGGCTGGCCGCTATGGGGTTTATTACAGCCCGGACTGATGAAACGAATTTCCATCAATATGTGATCACGTTTTTTGGTGTAGCATTGCTAACCATTTTTGCCTCTGATTTGCTGAAATGTTATGT
>CAYXJS010000374.1:0-2485 GCA_964465045.1 uncultured Bacteroidales bacterium
CCATCCTGGCATTCTGTGGAGCAGGAGGGAGCGAGGTTTTTTCGGCCTTCTACTTCAACCACACAAATGCGGCATCCGCCTGGTTTGTTTTCAATATCCATATCCTCCAGGTTCATGTAGCACAGTACCGGAATGTCAATTCCAATCTTTTTTGCCGCATGAAGTATGGTGGTCTTTTGGGGTACTTCTACCTGTTGATTATCTATTGTGATTTTGATTGTATCCATATTGCTGTTACTCCTGTTTTATTTGATAAAGATTGCATTAAACTTACATTTATCCATACATGCTCCGCATTTAATGCAGAGGTCTGTATCAATAACATGCACTTCTTTCCGCTCTCCGGTAATGGCTCCAACCGGACAAACTCTGGCGCATGCCGTGCAGCCAACACAGTTTTCGGGCTCAATAACATAGTTCATCAGGTCTTTACATTGCCCTGCCACGCATTTTTTGTCTTCTACGTGGGCTACATACTCATCCCAGAAATTATCCAGCGTTGAAAGAATGGGGTTGGGCGAGGTCTGTCCTAATCCGCATAAAGCAGTATCCTTAATAACCTCACTTTGATTTCTTAATATGTCAAGGTCTTCGCGTGTGCCTTTTCCTTCGGTGATTTTATTCAGCAGCTCATGAAGTCTTTTGTTACCTATACGGCAAGGAGCGCATTTCCCGCAGGATTCTTCCACGGTAAAGTCTAGATAAAATTTAGATACGGAAACCATGCAGTCGTCCTCATCCATGACAATCATACCGCCGGAGCCCATCATAGAGCCTGCCGCCAGCAGGTTGTCAAAGTCGATAGGAGTATCAAGATGCTCTTCTGTAAGGCAGCCTCCAGAAGGTCCGCCGGTTTGTACGGCTTTGAACTTTTTGCCGTCTTTTATGCCACCGCCAATTTCAAAAATCACTTCACGCAGGGTGGTTCCCATAGGTACTTCAATGAGACCTACGTTGTTGATTTTTCCGGCTAAGGCAAAAACCTTGGTGCCGGTAGAGCTTTCATTGCCTATGGAAGCAAACCATTCAGAACCCTGGTTCATGATAGCCGGTATATTTGCAAAGGTTTCCACGTTGTTTACGTTGGTGGGCTGGCCAAGGTAGCCGGACTCTGCCGGGAACGGCGGTTTTATTGTAGGCTCGCCACGCTCACCTTCCATAGAGTGGATTAGCGCTGTTTCTTCACCGCATACGAAAGCACCGGCGCCGAATCGCAATTCTACATCAAAGTCAAAACCACTGCTGAGGATATCCTTGCCCAGCAGTCCATATTCACGAGCCTGGTCTATGGCAATATTCAGTCGTTTGATAGCCAGCGGGTATTCTGCCCGGATGTAAATCAATCCTTTTGTAGCGCCCGTACTGTATCCGCAGATAGTCATGGCTTCCAACACTGAGTGTGGGTCGCCTTCAAGGATGGAGCGGTCCATAAAAGCTCCGGGGTCGCCTTCATCCGCATTACATACTACATATTTCTGTTCTGCCTTGTTATTGGCTGCGAACTGCCATTTTATTCCGGCAGGGAAGCCACCGCCACCACGTCCGCGGATATTGGACGCTTTTACTTCATCAATAACGTCCTGAGGTTTCATCTCCAGTAAAGCTTTGCCTAAGGCTTCATAGCCGTCACGGGCGATGTATTCTTCAATATTTTCAGGGTCAAGAAAACCACAATTACGAAGTGCAATGCGAAGCTGCTTTTTATAGAACCCCATATGTTTTGAGTCAGCAATTGTCTCTTTATTAGTGGGGTCTTTGTAAAGCAGTTTTTCTACTTTACGCCCCTTGATAACATGCTCTTGAACAATGTCTGCGGCATGTTTGGGTTGTACCTCAACATAGAAAGTATTATCGGGAAGCGATTTTACGATAGG
This sequence comes from uncultured Bacteroidales bacterium, assembly GCA_964465045.1. Classification (GTDB taxonomy): domain Bacteria; phylum Bacteroidota; class Bacteroidia; order Bacteroidales; family JAIPAH01; genus JAIPAH01. The sequence goes on from CAYXJS010000374.1 coordinate 1,875, forward strand.
CCCCTTTTCGCAGAAACCAAAACACCCTGTAGTGACGACCTGCACGTCGTTTTCGAGGTTGTTGTTTTGCAATTCTTCTTTAAGCTTTTCTTCCAGGGTTGCACTGGCAGAGGCCCTGCATCCGGTTCCTCCGCAAATCATCAAGTGCATTTTATATTTTGCCATATGTTATGCCTTTTTATTTTCTATCATCAATGGTTTCATAATTCTGGGGGATTATCCCGTCAACGAGTTCTTCATTACGGATGTATTTTTCGATAATCTCATCCGCTTTCCGGGTATCTACCCATCCAAAAACGATGGGTTCTTTTCCGGGCAGGGTTACTTCGATGGTAGGTTCGGCGTAAGAATATCCCATATCACCGGTTTGTGTTACCACAGCATCGATGTTTCTTTTTTCCAGCTCATCAGCCAGATAGTTAAAGACCTCTTTAGCGCCGGAGGCAATTCCGCTGGTGGCCATGCCTACTTTTACCTGAACGAGACTTTCGGGATGGTCGCTCCGTTCTCTGAGCGATACCTTATTGCGAAGCTCGTCTTTCATCTTTTTCAGCTCTGCAAGCGATTTTATTTTCGACATTCTTTTAGAATTTTGATGGTTTTCAAATTTG
>CAYXJS010000375.1:0-2470 GCA_964465045.1 uncultured Bacteroidales bacterium
TACTTTCTATTGGTAATTTGCAGGTGATCGATACCGAAGGCAACGATAATGGCCGGCTTGATCCCGGCGAAACAGCAGATATCCTCATTGATATTGAAAACAGTGGGCATTGTCCTGCGCCGGAAGTCCTGTCAGAGATGTTCTCTGAATCTCCAACGCTTACCTTAAACAGCGCTGAAGATATCATTGAAGTTGTTGATGCAGATACGACTTTGAAGGCTGCATTTAACGTCACCGTAGATGCCGGAGCGCCTATAGGGTCATTTGTAACGCTTGAAAATATGATTGAGAGCGCACCGTATGCAGATGAAAAAACTTTCACCTTAAAAGTGGGTTTGATTATCGAGGATTGGGAAAGCGGTACTTTCGATACATTTAACTGGGAAACCAGCGGCAATGAAGAATGGTATTTAACCGAAGAGCCTGTTTTTGAGGGCGATTATGCGCTTGCCTCCGGTGAAATATCCGATAACCAGGAGTCTGTGCTGGAAATATCCTATGAGGTGATGTTTGATGATACGATTTCGTTTTACCGGAAAGTATCCTCAGAAAGCGGGTATGATTATCTGCGCTTCTATATCGATGGCGAGGAGCAGGGTAGCTGGGCCGGAGAGCTGGGCTGGCAAAGGGTGTCTTACCCGGTTTCTGCCGGTGAACATACATTTACATGGAAATACATTAAAGATGGATATGTGTCCAGTGGCGAAGACCGTGCCTGGATAGACTACATTGTGTTGCCTCCGGAATTGAGCACAACCGCTTATGCGGGGCCTGATTTAGCCGGTTGCCTGGATGAGCCCGTAAATTTACAGGGCGCTGATGCCACGCATTACAATTCAGTAACCTGGGAGACATCAGGAGACGGCAGCTTTAACAGCGTAGCTGCGATGGAGCCGGTTTATACACCCGGACCGCAAGATGTGGAGAATGGACAGGTTACCCTTTCGCTGACAGCCAATGGCGTGGACGATGATATCATAACCGATGACAGAATATTACATCTTCCCAGTCATCCCGAAGCTACAGGCATTGCAGACTATCAGGTTTGTGCAGGAGATTCTTTGGAAATCAATGAAGTTGAAGCGATGAATTATTCCTCTGTTGCATGGAATACCGCAGGAGATGGAGCATTTACTGATGTTGCTGTTGAGAATCCGGTTTATCACCCCGGAGAAGATGATGTGGCTTCAGAAACGGTTATCCTCTCCTTAACACTTGAACCGCTTGGTACGTGTGAGACACTTACGCTGGAAAGCGAGCTTACCGTGAATCCGCTTCCCACCCTTGAGCTGGCTTCAGGAACACTTGAAGCCTGTGAGGAAAGCACGCTGGAGATTGAAGGCACATTAGCAGGAGCTTCACCCTGGAGCATCACTACAAATGAAGAGACGATGGAAGTAGCTGAAAGCGATATGATAATCGAAAAATATATCACTTCAGATACTATGGTTGTGTTCGAAAACGTGGTTGATCATAATGGATGTAATGCTGCCCTGAATGATACTGTGCATGTTATGATGAATCCGCTTCCGGAAAGTTCACCCATGCCGGCAGGTGTGGATACAGTAGACCTGGTTTTCAATGCTTCGTCGGAATATACCGCGGAGGAAGTTGCTTTTGCTACAAACTATGAGTGGGAATTGTCTCCAGCCGAGGCGGGTACGCTTACAACGGATGATTTGCAGGCTACCATAGAATGGGATAAAGCATTTGCAGGAGAAGCTGAAATCCTGATAGCAGGAGTAAATGAATGCGGAACAGGAGGTTATTCAGAACCACTACTGGTGGATGTGAAAAACACTGTAGGACTGTCTGAGCATGCTTTAGCAAAACAAATCAGGGTGTATCCGAATCCTGCCGATGGCTTTTTCACCATTAGCAAAACAGAGGTTTTTGATGGTGAGGTAAGGGTTCGCGTTACCAATGCATTATCAGAAGTGATTTATACAGACCGCGTCAACCTGAAAAACGGAAGCTATGAGTTAGACTTATCTCAGCATAAGAGCGGCGTATATTTTCTGATGATTGAAACACAAAGCAAAAACCATATCGTAAAACGACTGATTATTCAATAGATAATATAGTTTTTAGAAATGTAAAAACCCGGGTATTTCGCCCGGGTTTTTGTTTTCTTACATCAATTGATGCACTCTTTCGTATCATTTTATCTACTGAAAAACTTTTTTTTCAGAAAATCAATCAAAATCAAAAAGATAACATTACCTTTGCCGACGATTATAATTTTAAATTAGTACAATGAACAACGGAACAGTAAAGTTTTTTAACGAAGCAAAAGGATTTGGTTTTATTATTGACAACGAATCCAAAGAAGAATTTTTCGTCCATGTAAGTGGATTAGAAGATGAAGTCCGCGAAGGCGACGAAGTAGAATTCGAACTCAAAGAAGGAAGAAAAGGATTGAATGCTATTAATGTTAAAGTAGTTTAACACATACGTCATACTTTTTGAG
>CAYXJS010000376.1:0-2436 GCA_964465045.1 uncultured Bacteroidales bacterium
ACCAACCAGCTTGTTCAGTCTGTTTTTCCAGACTGCGGAGGACTGGAGCCCGGAAAAAGAGCCGATATAGCCATCCTGGATTATATTCCTGAAACACCCGTTAACCTGAATAATTTATTTTTCCATTTAATTATGGGATTCGGCGCACAGCAAACTTGGATGACGATGGCGAACGGCAAAATCTTATTTAAAGAAGGGAAAATACAACACCTTGATGAAGCAGCGCTGAAAGCCGATTTCCAGAAAGCAGCAAAAAAATTACACCGGAGGTTTTATGAATGATGAATTTGTTTTAATACCATGGCGAAAATTATTTGAGATGACGATGCAGGGTGTGGACGAAAAGTCTGTTTTTGATATCCCGGAAAACCTGTTTTATCATCCCGCAAAGGAAAACCCATTAAGAACAAGCATGTTTGACCAGCCTATTGAAAACCCGGTCGGGATTTCTGCAGGCCCACATTCCCAGCTTGCACAAAACATTGTAGCTGCCTGGCTGTGCGGAGCACGTTACATTGAGCTCAAAACGGTTCAAACCGATGACGAACTGGATATTCCCCGTCCATGTATCGACATGCCATTTGAAGGCTATAACTGTGAGTTTTCGCAGGAACTAAAAATTCAACAATCATTTGACCAGTACTTAAACGCATGGATTCTCATTCATATACTTAAGGATAAACTTGGATGGAAAGAAGATATCGGCACGATTTTTAACATGAGCATTGGCTACGACCTGAAAGGCATTCAACAAAAAAACGTTACATGGTTTTTACAAAAAATGCGCGATTGCAGCGCTGAAAAAGAAGAAAAACTAAATGCTGTTGCCGACTTGTATCCTTCAGTAAAATCACTGAATATCCCTGATTGTATCTCCGATAACGTCACGCTTTCTACGATGCACGGCTGTCCTCCTGATGAAATTCAACAAATCGGGGAATATCTTTTGCAGGAACAAAAACTGCATACCTATATCAAATTCAACCCTACTTTGCTGGGCGCAAAGAAAATCCGGGAAATTCTAAAGCATTACAATTATCAAGCAATTGTCCCTGACGAAGCCTTTGAGCATGATATCTCCTATGAAGATGCCGTTAGCGTGATTCAGTCGCTGCAAAAAACCGCGCAAAATGAAAACCTTCATTTTGGCCTGAAGCTCACAAACACCCTCGAAACCCGCAACCACAAAGATGTTTTTGAAGAAGAGTCTATGTTTATGAGTGGCAAAGCGCTGCATCCTATAAGCATTAATGTGGCACGAAAACTAAGAAACGAAAACGCATTGGCCGAAATCCCGGTATCTTTTTCCGGAGGCGTAGATGCCTTTAATATTGCTGAAACGCTGGCTTGCGGTTTCCGGCCGCTTACAGTGAGCAGCGACTTGCTTCGGCCCGGCGGCTATGGAAAGCTCAGCCAGTATATTGAACTGCTCCAGGAAGAGCTGCAAAACAGAGGTGCCGGAGATCTGAACATGTATGCAACGAAAAAAGCAAAAGAAAACGATGCTGAAAAAGCGGCCCTTCAAAACCTCAACGAGTATGCTGACAAGGTTTTAGACCACAGCAGATATCACGCTGAAACGCCCAGCATTCATCTCGACAGGCCATTAAACGCCTTTGACTGCATCCAGGCGCCCTGCGAAAGCACCTGCCCGTCAGGACAGCAAGTGCCGGGATACCTCTATCACACAGCCCGCGGCGAATACAATAAAGCCTTTGAAGTAGTCATGCACGACAATCCGTTTCCTTCAGTATCAGGTATGATTTGCGACCATGAATGCCAAACACGATGCACTCGCGTTTTGTATGATGATCCTTTACTTATCAGGGAAATCAAGCGCTTTGTAGCTGAAAAAGGCCGCAATGGAACTACTGAAAAAGAAAAAAGCCATCCTGTCAGTACCGCCATTATTGGTGGAGGTCCTTCTGGACTTAGCTGCGCCTATTTTCTTACAAAAGCGGGAATTCATACTGAAATTTTTGAAGCTGCAAAAGAACCCGGAGGTATGGTAGCTAAAACCATTCCGGCTTTCCGGCTCTCAGAAAACGCTTTGCATCAAGATATCCAACGGATTCAGGATATGGGAGTCGAGTTTCACTTTGGTGAAAAAATTGACAAGGCAAAATACAGACAACTTAAGCAAGAGTATGATTATGTTTATCTTGCGATTGGAGCTCCGCAATCCAAAAAGTTAAACACCAAAGGAGCAGAAGAAGTACAAGAAGGAATCTACAATCCCTTAGAGTTGCTGGCGGATATTAAGGCTGGCAAAAATCCTCACTCCGGTAAAAACATCGTTGTGCTTGGCGGGGGTAACGTGGCTATGGATGTAGCGCGCACCCTCAAACGTCTGGCCGGGACAGACGGGAATGTATCCCTGGTTTATCGGCGTACGCAGCAGGAAATGCCGGCAGAGGCTGAAGAGCTTGCCGAAGC
>CAYXJS010000377.1:0-2430 GCA_964465045.1 uncultured Bacteroidales bacterium
CCACTAATCATGATGACAGAACCATCTTTTATGTCTTTTACCGCTTCAGAAGCAGTTGAAACAATCTTATTAATCATACCTATTGATTTATTTTGTGGTCTTCTATCTTCTTTGAAAGTCTTTCCATTCTCTCGTTTTCTATCTGAGCCAATTCATCTTCATAGAAGTGTTTCCCGCCTTCATATGGCTTAAGGTTTTCGATGGTGTTTTCTTGTTCGTCATATTTGGCAAGATATACTTTATCCATCCATTCCATGTTTCTTGACTCATTGAATTTGAGGACAAACACTTTTTCTCCGTTGATTTCGGTTGTGCCGAGAATGGACGTTTTACCGGCTGACGACGTCATGGTAATGTATCTTGACGGACGGTTTATGGATGCAAGCGAACGGTAAATTTTCTGGAAAACTTTGTTGATTTCTGCTATAGGTACAGTAAAGTAATGGTGCTCCCCAGTGGGGCGTGCCAAATACATAGAGTGGAAACCAATGCCCAGCATTGCAAAAACATTTCCTAAATCAATCCAGTTTTGTGCTGATTTATCTACATCTACTTTTCCATTCTCGTCTGTAAACAAACTAATGTGGTTCATGATCGGGCTTTGGCTTTTCAAGGTCAGACCATACGACTTTAACCTTCTTATGGCCGCAATGGCGGGTGGATTCAACAGCTCATGCGGCGTAGAAAAATGTGACATGAACGCCACCTGTATTCCGTTGTCAATCAGATGTTTAAATAATTCCAGATTCTTAACATAATCATCTTTCAGAATCATTTCAGGATAGTAGGTCAAAACACGCGTGCCGATTCGTAGGGTTTTGATGTGATAAAGCTCTTTATCTTCTACTAAAGGCATTAAATATTCTTTTAGTCTTTCATAGGGCATATAAGCACCGTCGCCACCTGTGATAAGCAGGTCCGTAACTTCTTTGTGCTTTTTCATGTATTCGTGAACCGGACCAATATCCTGCTGATTGAACATGTCTTCATCGCCCCTGACTTGGGCATGGCGAAAGCAATAGGTGCAGAAAGCAAAGCAGCTTTGTGTGGTTTTATCAAAAAGAAGTTGACACTGAGGATATTTGTGCTGGCTGCCATCCAGAATAACCAGTTCGCCGTCGTCTCCCTCATAATAAGGCTTGTTAAGTTGCTGTTTGCCGTCATGTGGGTTGGTGTTGCTACGGATATAATCATCGATGAGTTTTTGCCTCTCTTCATCTGTTTTAGCCGCCTTATACTCGTCTACTTTTTCCTTCCGAATCATGCCTGGCTGCGGGAAAACCAACTGAAAGATTGAGTCATTTGCAAAATCATCCCAATTGATAGAGTTTAAGACATGACGCGTTGCCATAAAGCGGTATATTTTTATAAAGAGTTCCCTTTCGGGAATATACCCAATATCAATTCCGTTTTCATTAAGGATGGATACAATCTCCCTGAAACCCTTAAGGCCTGAATAGCGCTCCTTGGTTTTGAAAATCATTTTGCGTTTCTCGATAATACCTGAATATTGCTCGTAATTTTCATGAAGTCTTTTGAGCAGGCCTTCAGGCAGGAGCTTTTCTTGTTCAATGTTATTCATGATGTCATCAGAATAGTTGTAATCGTTCAGTGTTTTCTTTACTGAGTCGTAAAAGCTCAATTCCTTTTTCTCTGTAATTGTGTTTGTTGTATCGCTCATAGTTAACAGGTATTTTTAAAATGTTCTTTTAGTACTTTTTAATCAATTTGTAAAATATTATTTAATATCGCCATCTTTCAATAATTAGCACCTTATTTAAATTATGATGTTTGCTTTTTCATGTCAAGTTTAATTTCATCGATTAAAATCTGTTTTATTGATTAACTATCCATAGCATTTCTGCTCTGTTATTTCCAATATTTGTAAACAAATGATTTTGATTTGAATAAAAATAAAAGCTATCTCCCTCTTCCATTGTATACTCCTGATTGCCATACTGAACTTTCAGCTTTCCTTTCAGCGCATAGCAGAACTCTTGTCTTGGGTTTTTACTGGTCATGATTTGAGATGAATTGGCTTTTTTTTCAAACTCAATGACAAACGTATCCATTTCTTTTCGTGGAGCATGGTTTGATAGAAGAAACAGGCTGGCGCCTTCGTCGTTTTTCTTCACAAACTTTCGCTCTTCCGTTTTCATTAATGGATGGTTTAACAGGGTATCATTTTCTCCTATTAATTCTCCAACGGTGGTATGCAATACATTGGCAATTTTTTTCAGAGTCAGAATAGAAGGAGAAGCTTTGGCTCTTTCTATTTGAGAAATCAGACTGGATGTAACGCCTATATTTCCAGCCAGTTCACTGATTGGAATTTTAAAAGCCTGGCGCTTCTTTCTGATTCTCTCACCTAGCTCATGCATGCTGTTTGCTTCTTCAACCACCTGTTAAATTTTATTGTTTTTATTAAAT
>CAYXJS010000378.1:0-2420 GCA_964465045.1 uncultured Bacteroidales bacterium
CCTTCCTCGCCATCGGTTTCATTATAAAGGGTTCGCATATCCAGCACATAGCTGTATCCTTCTACTACTGTGCTTTCAAAGCCTGACGATGCTGCTATAGCCATAATTTTGGCATACCAATTTACGCCTGTAACGCCGATTCCGTTACCGCCGCGGGCAGATACCGTGCCGGCAACATGAGTGCCATGGCTGTCGCCAGGAATGCTTCCGTCACTATTGTATGCATTCCAGCCATAAATATCATCCACATATCCATTTTCATCATCATCAATATCGTTATCCGGGATTTCAGCATAATTGACCCACATATTATCAATCAGGTCTTCGTGCTGCGTGGCAACACCGCCATCAACAACAGCTACAACCACAGTATCCCCCAGCGCAGTTATTCCACCCTGCGTATGCATCCATGCCTCCGGAGCGTCAATGTCAGCATCTTCTATTCCGCCTGTCTGACCGGTGTTATGAAGGCCCCACAGTTCATCAAAGTAGGGGTCATCCGGAATCGTGTCTTCGGTTGCAGAACGTAACTCAACCCGGTGGTTAAACTGGGCCTCTGAAACAGCGGGATGTTTTTTGATTTCTTCAAGCAATTGATGTTCATTCCATTCTTTATCAAAAGAAAAAAGATGAATTTTCATTTTACGGGAAAGCTTTTTTACCTGTTGCAGTGATACATGCTGATAGTCTTGCTCAAGAGCCGTAACGGCATCCTGGATGCTATACTGCTTATGGTTTAGTTGAATCATCAATTCCCCCTCTGCATAGGGTTTTTGAGCCTGCGCGGCAAAAACCGTTACAAGAAAGAAAACTGTAAGTATAAAATAACGCATAGTGTTGTTTTTGTTTCTGTTATCGCCACCTTTTCATGTTTGATTTCCAGCAGCTTTTTTACATTTTTATCCTAAAAACAACACATTAACAACATATAACCTGTAATGTTTTGAGCGTTAGTTTTGTTATCAAATCGTTAACATTTTGATTTAATAATTTTTAAAGTTCTCAGTTGTACTTATTTCCATGAAAGAAGCGCCGTGCTGTTGTCCGAAGTTCCCTGCTACAATCACCAGCGTATCTTCATCTTCCACATGATGCCCTTTTAAAATTTCACTTACTGAATTTCTGATAAACTCCGTAGAGTTGCTGCAGCGTTCCATAAACCAGGGATTAATTCCGTAGGTCAGCGCAAGCTCCCTCACCAGTCGCTCATCATAACACATGGCAAAGACCGGCACTTTGTTCCTGAACGCCCCGATATTCCGGATTGTTCTGCCGGAGTAAGAGTCTGCAACCAGGGCTGCGGCATTTAGACGTATACTGGCCTTTACGGCAGATTTTGACAAGTACGCTGAAATATCGCTGCTGAGCACTACGGTGGGTGAATCATGGTAGGACTCCTTAGACTTTTCCACTTCCATGGCTATGTTCGCCATCGTTTTTACTGACTCTACCGGGTATTTCCCATAAGCGGTTTCTCCGGAAAGCATCATAGCATCGGTCTGGCTGTAAATGGCGCTGGCTACATCGGCAACCTCCGCACGCGTGGGGCGGGGATTTTCAATCATGCTGTGGAGCATCTGTGTGGCTACAATTACCGGCTTGCGTTTGAGGATGCATTTGTTGATGATGTCTTTTTGGATACCCGGGATTTTAGCATATGGAATCTCTATAGCCAGGTCGCCGCGAGCCACCATAATGCCATAGGCCACCTCCAGGATATCATCAATGTTATCTACGCCTTCCTGGTTTTCTATCTTGGCAATAATTTTTATCGGGCTGTTATGTACGTCCAAAAGTTTCTGAATCTCGAGGACATCCTGCTTATCTCTTACAAAGCTGTGTGCGATAAAGTCCAGGTTATTTTCAATGGCAAATTGGATATAATCGCGGTCTTTTTCACTCAAAGAAGGCAGTGAAAACCTTGCGCCGGGAACATTCACGCTCTTGCGGCCCTTAATGGTTCCGCTGTTGCTGGCCCGGCATACCAGGCAATGTTCCTTTCTTTCCTTAACTGTAAGCTCTAAGTCTCCGTCATCAAGCAATATGCTTGCGTTTGGAAAATCCGGTACCTCCTCAGCGAAACCGTCAAAAGAAACCTCAAAAGCTTTTTCTTGTTCCTGAAAAAACCCTTTGTCATACACATGGATTTCTTCACCCTCTGAAACATCCATCGGCAGATTGTTGCCGGGCATGGTTCTGATTTCAGGCCCTTTTGTGTCTAAAAGCAAAGCAATGCGGTATGATGCTTTTCTTACGTTTTCCACTACTTTGAGGGTAGCTTCCCGATCCTGATGCGCAGTGTTCAGCCTCACTACATCCATTCCTTCTTCATACATGCTGCGGATGAACGTCGTGTCGCAGTTTAAATCGGATATCGTAGCTACAATTTTGGTGCGTTTTTTATCTTCCCTGTCCATGGT
>CAYXJS010000379.1:0-2413 GCA_964465045.1 uncultured Bacteroidales bacterium
ACTAATCACTAATCAACCAACCAACCGGAGTTTTTTATTAAAATGAAGATGTGCTACTTTTGCAAAGCATCCAACAAGATAAAACATGGATAATAAATATACACTGGAAACCTGTATTTCACCGGCCCTTTTCCCTTATCGTATTACACGGGAAAATTATGTGGTTGTTGTTGTGGATATTCTCAGAGCTACAACCTCTATAAATGCTGCATTTGAAAACAAAGTGCAATCTATTATTCCGGTTGCTGATGTGGAAATTGCCCGTGAATTCAAAGCCAAAGGATATTTGGTGGCATCGGAACGGGAGGGTAAAACGCTGGATTTTGCCGATTTCGGGAATTCTGCTTTTAATTTTATGATTCCTGAAGTGCAGGGCAAGACCATCGTTTACAGTACTACTAACGGAACGCAGGCAATAGATATGGCTGTAAGTAATGGCGCTGATGCTGTAATCGGGTCTTTCAACAACCTAAAGTCTCTTGCAGATTGGTTAATAGAGCAGCAGAAGAATGTGCTGATCCTTTGCAGCGGGTTTAAGAATAAGTTTTGTATTGAAGATACCTTTTTTGCCGGCGCTTTAGCGGATGAGTTGCTTGCTACCGAAAATTTCAGGTCAAACTGCGACTCAGTAACCGTATCGCTGGATATGTGGAAAGAAGGTAAATCGGATATGCTAAGTTACATCGAAAAAGCCGCTCATCGTGTACGCCTGAGGCAACGCCAGCAGGACGACGTGCTTGAGTATTCCTTTACATTAAATAACGTGAGCGCAGTACCGGTCTATCAGCCTGAAAACAGGAGGCTGGTAAATGCCCGTGTGAACAAATAAAAGTACTTTGCTGTTTCCCACCAAACTTTTCATCATGACAAATCAGGATACATTTAATTATTTTTCAGAACAATTTGCTGATATTCGGATATTGCGATACAAAGTCCCCGGGTTTGATGAACTGCCGGTAGCAAAAAAGAGGTTGTTGTATTATCTCTCACAGGCAGCGCTTTGGGGCAGGGACATTATATGGGACCAGAATTACAAATACAACCTTGCCATCCGGTTGATTCTCGAGAATATCTATAAAACTTATAAAGGTGATCGCAACAAAGATGATTTTAAAGCTTTTGAAACTTTTCTGAAACGAATTTGGTTTGCTAACGGTATCCACCATCATTACAGCATGGATAAGATGAAGCCGGGTTTTTCTCAGGAATTTCTGAGTGAATTGGTTCATCAAAGCGATTCGGATGGGTTTGCTCCGGTTTTTCATACTTGTAAAAGCGCTGAGGAGTTTCTAAGGACGCAGTTTTTTGATGATACTGTAGCTGCTAAACGCGTGGTATTGGATGATGGGAAGGATATTGTGCTTGAATCGGCTAACAATTTCTACGAAAATGTGACCGAAGCGGAAGCCGAAGCTTTTTATAAGAACTATAAACAGCCTGATACTAAAAGGCCGGTTTCTTCAGGATTGAACTCTAAACTGGTAAAAGAAAACGGCGAAATCAGGGAAAAAGTCTGGAAAGTTGGAGGGCTTTATGGTGAGGCGCTCTCGAAGATAGTTTACTGGCTCGAAAAAGCAGCAGAAGTATCGGAAAATAAAACACAGGAATCAGCCTTAATAAAGTTGATTCGGTTTTTTGAAACAGGCGATTTAAAGCAGTTTGATGAATATAATATTAACTGGCTGAAAGATACAAGTTCAACTGTGGATGTTATTAACGGATTTATTGAAGTATATGGAGATCCACTTGGCCGGAAAGGTGCTTTTGAATCGGTGGTTTCTATTATTGACAAGAACGCCACCAAACGCGCAAAAACTGTAAGTGAAAATGCTGAATGGTTCGAGCAACACTCTACGACACACCCTGAGTACAAAAAGCAAAAGATTGAAGGGGTTACCGGAAAAGCGATTAATGTGGTAATGGAATCTGGCGACAGTTCTCCGGCTACGCCCATTGGCATCAACCTGCCAAATGCTGATTGGATACGTTCGGAATATGGTTCCAAATCTGTTACACTCTCGAATATTGTTCATGCCTACGATGAAGTAAGTAAAAGTTCCGGAGTACTTGAGGCTTTTGCCTTCTCAGAAGAAGAAATACAGCGGGCTAAAAAATATGGCAGCAAAGCAACGGCGCTTCATGTGGATTTGCATGAGATTGTAGGTCACGGTTCCGGTAAAATGAGAGAAGGTATTGGAGAAGCCGGGGATACCCGAAAGAAATATGCTTCTACGATTGAAGAAACGCGCGCTGATTTGGTTGCGCTCTATTTTGCGATTGATCCGAAACTGATAGAGTTAGGTTTAATGGATAGCGAAGAAGTGGGCAAGGCCGAGTATGATGCGTTTGTCAGAAGCGCCCTGCTTACGCAACTTGTGAGGGTAGAGCCGGGAAAAAACATAGAAGAAGCCCA
>CAYXJS010000380.1:0-2409 GCA_964465045.1 uncultured Bacteroidales bacterium
CGATCTGAAATCACATCCCCACCGCTATAACAATTCACCGGTATGGTCGGGACTGATGAATGGCGGCCGGTCCTATTCGGCTTATACCTATAACGTAGAACGCCTGGTACCCTGGCGCACCCTCACCGGACGACAGCACAGCTACCTCGACCATTCGTTTTACCTGGCTTACGGAGAAAATATGCCCACCTATAAACCCTCCCCGAAATGGGAGCTTTATGGCGATCTTAGGGAAACCCTGAAAAATGGGGAAGCCAAAGTACTGAACTGCCTGACACCGCACGGCAAATGGCATATTCACTCTACGTATATGGACAATATCCGCATGCTTACCCTGTCAAGAGGCATAGAGCCTTGCTGGCTGAGCGAAGCAGATGCCGCCAGGCTGGATATCAAGGATAACGACTGGGTGGAAGTGTATAACGATCACGGTGTATTCAGCACCCGGGCTGTGGTCAGCAACCGCATCCCAAAAGGCGTATGCATTGTTTACCATGCCTCGGAACGAACCATCAGTGTACCCAAATCGCAGGTCAGGAACGGGAAACGGGCCGGAGGAAACAACAGCTTTACGCGTATACACCTCAAGCCCAACCTGCTGGCAGGGGGATATGGGCAGTTTTCGTATCACTTTAATTACTGGGGACCTACCGCTCCAAACCGTGATACGCATGTAATTGTGAAAAAAATGACGAAAGTTGAGTTCTAAAAAGATTCAGAATAATGAAAAAGAAAATAATTAAATACGGTCTGATCGGATTAATAATTGTTTTAGGAATTATTCAGTTCGTCCCGGTTGACAGAACTAACCCGCCCGTTACAGGAGAAGTTAAAGCTTCTGACGAAGTAATGAGGGTTTTGAAAGTCTCTTGTTACGATTGTCATTCCAATGAAACCGAATGGCCCTTTTACAGTAAAATTGCTCCGGTATCGTGGTTAGTTGCCAGGGATGTAAAAAATGGTAGAGAGGAGCTGAACTTTTCTGAATGGAATAATTATGATGCGGAGAAAAAAGCTCATAAAGCCGAAGAAATTGTGGAAGAAATCAGAGAAGGAGAGATGCCTATGAAAATATTCCTTATCACACATCCTGATGCGAAACTTTCGGACAAAGAACAAGAGTTAGTAACACAATGGACAGAGCGAATTATCAATAAAGAATAAGACTATGAATGTACGATCACAAATATCAATGGTATTTCATCTGGACAAATGTATTGGTTGTCATACCTGCTCCATTGCCTGCAAGAACATCTGGACCGACCGCAAAGGGGCGGAATACATGTGGTGGAATAATGTAGAGACCAAGCCCGGCACAGGCTACCCCACCAAATGGGAAAACCAGGAAATCTACCAGGGTGGATGGGAACAGAAAAAGCTGAAGCTAAAACTTAAAGGCACAAGCAAATCAAAGGGACTGGGCAATATTTTTCATAATCCGCATCTCCCGAAAATTGATGACTATTATGAGCCTTTCACTTATAAATATGATAACCTTACCAATGCCCCTGATCAGGAAGATCAGCCTACTGCAAGACCTGTTTCCCAAATTACAGGAAAAAACATGGACATCAAGATGGGACCCAATTGGGATGATGACCTGAGTGGGTCACCGGATTTTGCCCGTCAGGATATCAATCTGGAAAACCTGACCCCGGCCGAAAAAGAGGCGATGTTCCAGTTAGAACAGATGGCTTTCTTTTATCTGCCACGGATTTGTAATCACTGCCTTAATCCTGCCTGCGTAGCCTCCTGTCCTTCCGGAGCAATCTATAAAAGAGGCGAAGACGGCATTGTGCTCATCAACCAGGAGAAATGCCGTGCATGGCGTATGTGCGTTACAGCTTGCCCCTATAAAAAGGCCTATTTCAACTGGAACACCGGCAAATCGGAAAAGTGTATTCTGTGTTTTCCAAGGCTTGAATCGGGGCAGGCTCCGGCTTGCATGCACTCGTGTGTGGGACGGATACGTTACCTCGGGACGGTACTTTACGATGCCGACCGTATCCACGACGCGGCCAACAGCAGCGAGGAACAACTGATCGATAACCAGTACGACATGCTACTGAATCCCTTTGACGAAGAGGTGATCAGCGAAGCCAAAAGAAATGGCATTCCTGATTCTACCATCGAAGCCGCTCAAAAGTCGCCTGTTTACAAATGGGTGAAAGAGTGGGGACTGGCTCTACCCCTCCATGCCGAATACCGCACCCTGCCCATGCTATTTTATGTGCCGCCGTTATTGCCGGTAATGGCCTCTTTGAGCAGTCGCGACAATCAACAGCAAAGCGATAAGATTCATAAAAAAGGAAAGACATGGAATGTCGACTGGATATACGATACAAGCACCGAGGAATTGTGGAGCAGTATCCGGCAGGCCCGTTTTCCGGTGAAATACCTGGCGAGCCT
>CAYXJS010000381.1:0-2408 GCA_964465045.1 uncultured Bacteroidales bacterium
AGTGGTAAAACCGGAGAACAAATCTTAAAAAACTTTTTAGCATTATGATAGAACTTATTCCAGCAATGGACATCATCGACGGCAAGGTGGTCCGCCTTAAAAAAGGACTTTTTATGGGAAAAACGGTTTACGACGATTCGCCTCTGAGCTACGCCAAAGCTTTCGAGGAGGCCGGCATCAAACGTCTCCACATGGTGGATTTGGATGGCGCAAAGCATGGCAGGCCGCAAAACCTTGACGTACTTGAGGAGGTAGCCTCCAACACATCACTGGATATTGATTTTGGTGGCGGCGTACGCGACATTACGGATGCTGACCGGGCCCTAAAAGCTGGCTCGAAGTATGTGAACGTGGGTACGGCCGCGGCCTCATTCCAGCAGGCGGGCATTTTCCAGACATGGGTCAATGAATATGGCCCCGAAAAGTTTATCCTTGCCGGCGATATCAAAAACGATAAAGTAGCTATCAGCGGATGGCAGCATGAAAGCATCCTGGATGTTAACCGCTTTATCAGCGGATATGTCACCATGGGCATCCGGCAGGTGATGGTCACAGACATTTCACGCGACGGCACCCTTTCGGGGATGAATCCGGCGTTTTACGAGAAGATTAAGAACAATAACCCGGACATTTTCCTGATTGCCAGTGGCGGACTTAAGTCGATGAAAGAGCTGAAGCCGCTGCAGTTTGCCGGCGTGGACGCGGTTATTATCGGCAAAGCGTTTTATTCAGGAAAAATCAGCATCAAGGATATCAAAAAATATTTAAACGAATAATCATGCTGGCAAAACGAATTATTCCCTGCCTGGATATCCGCAACGGACGCACTGTAAAAGGTATCAACTTCGAGAACATCACCGATGTGGGCGATCCGGTGGAGATGGGACGGTTTTATTCGGAGCAGGGCGCCGATGAGTTGGTTTACCTTGACATCACGGCCACCCACGAGAAGCGTAAAACGCTTCCACAGCTCGTCAACCGCATTGCCAAAAACCTGAACATCCCGTTTACGGTGGGAGGTGGCGTGAGCGAGCTGCAGGATGCTGAAGTGCTGCTCGAAAATGGTACCGACAAGCTGTCGATAAACTCGGCGGCAGTGCGTAATCCGGATATTATTACTACTCTTGCACAGCGATACGGCAGTCAGTTTGTGGTGGTGGCGGTGGATGCGCGGCTGGAGAACGGCGCGTGGGAAGTGTACGTAAACGGCGGCCGCAAGCCCACCGGAAAGGAACTGTTCAGTTGGGTGAAGGAAGCGCAGGAGCGCGGTGCCGGAGAAATCCTGTTTACCTCGATGAACCACGACGGAACGAAAAATGGTTACGCCGTGGAAGCGTTGAAACGAATGGCTGAAGAAGCCTCCATCCCGGTGATTGCCTCCGGTGGAGCCGGACAGGTGGAGCACTTTAAAGAAGTGTTTCATAATACCCAAACCGAAGCCGCCCTCGCCGCCAGCATCTTCCACTACGGCGAAATACCAATTCCCATTCTGAAAAAGTATCTGGATGAAGAGGGGGTGGCCGTGAGAAGAAGTGTTTAAGTGCTTATGTGTTTAAGTTGGCAGTTTCAGCTCAGAGCTGAGAGCGAAGGGCGCAGGGTTTTTTTGCCGGAAGTTGGCAATTGGCAATTTAGCAGTTGGCAAAATAAAATGAATTCAAAGCAATATATTTTTTCGAATAAACAAAGTTAATTGGTAGAATAAGAGGCATTTGCTGTAAGAAGGCTGTTAAGACAATATTGCCAACTGCCTTTTGCTTTTTTGCCAACTTAAAAAATTAAATCAGCGGATCAAATCCGCGTAATCAAAGAAACTGGTGATAGATTTTAAAAAAGAAAACGGATTAGTGCCGGCAGTGATTCAGGATGTGAAAACCCTGAAGGTGTTGATGCTGGGATATATGAATGAAGAGGCGTTGAAACAGACGCAGAAGTCGGGGAAGGTGACCTTTTACAGTCGTTCGAAGCAGAGGCTTTGGACAAAAGGGGAAACAAGCGGGAATTTTTTGCATGTAAAAGAAATTAAACCCGATTGTGATGATGATGCATTACTGATTAAGGCAGTTCCGGAAGGAAACACCTGTCATCTTGATCGCTATAGCTGCTTTAAAGAGCGCGAGGGAAAGGACATCTCTTTTCTGTTAAAGCTCGAAAAAACCCTCGAAAAGCGAAAACAGAAAATGCCGGAAGGCTCCTACACTACCAAACTTTTCAGAAAAGGCATCAACAAAATTGCCCAGAAAGTGGGAGAAGAAGCCACAGAGCTAATTATCGAAGCAAAAGACGATAACGATGAGCTGTTCCTCAACGAAGCCGCCGATTTGATGTATCACATTCAGGTTTTGCTTACCTACAAAGGCTTTTCCCTGCAGGATGTTGCGAAAGTACTGGAAGAGCGGCATGGGAAGTAG
>CAYXJS010000382.1:0-2408 GCA_964465045.1 uncultured Bacteroidales bacterium
GGAAAGGAGTGTGGTTGAAAAACTTAATTTTCTATTATATCTTTGAAGTGTGTTTGAGAGCTTAATAGCGGAGGTTAATGCGTCAGCAACCACTGCTAAGACCGCAAGGCGCTTTCAAACACTTTCTTTTTTATATAATTGCATTTTTTAGTCGTATACTTCTTTTTTTGTACAAAGCTTCAATCATCAAAATAGCTTTTTAAGAACCTCCGGGTATTCATAGGGCTTTTCCTTGTAAATTGTGCGTTTAAGTACAATCCAGATAATCGTAATGACAATAAGCGTGATTATAAGTTCCATGGGATATTGATTTTTTAGTGAAAAAGTCTTTTTAAAAGCTTTTTGGATTTTTGGTTTTCCTTAAAACGTATGATTAGGTCACTACCGCTCTCATATTCCAGAATGCGGATGCTGAAGTCGGCATTATATTTTACAATTCGCCATTGGCCGCATTCTGAAGGGATATCGGTCAGCTCCACTTCAAAAGGGCTGATGGTGTTTAAAGTATCGATATATACGTTCAGGTCAGCATTATGTTCTACTATGCGCACATAGCCTGCCAGGTAAATATCACTAATCTTGCAATTTGCAATTTTATCAGCGGGATTGTCCTGAGCGAAAGCAAATGCCATGCTACCTAAAAGTAAGAAAGATAAAACTGACCAACGTAACATGTGTTTTTCACACTAAGGTACAAAAATCAATTGAAATGAAAATCAAAGATATAATCTGCTCATAGCAGGCTTTTTTTGAAATGAAGTTTTTTATAGCCAATATTGACTTTATGACTTACTATGCTTTATTTTTGCATAAATTGATATTGAAAATGTAGCGGGGCATTAGACACCCTGAGTTTGTTTTCAATGTCATGTCTTTTGCATCAGCTTCTGATGTTAAAAGTTAAACCAAAAAGTTCCGGGATTACGCACACCCAAACTCTGGTGTAAACGCATTCCGGGGCTTTTTCCCTATACAAGGTTGTTAGCTCTGTAATATGATTTAAAGTAGCTTTGGACATCAAATTAGCAGGCCAAATGTATCCTGTAATAGCGGGCTCACTGATAGCAAAGCCTGCCAATACCCTTCGGGAGGATGCTTTGGCTTGTTTTTGGTTTGATTTAAACAGAATTTTTACAAAGAAATAGCATAAAAAAGACGCCCGGAAGTAAGTGCGTGGCAGTAACAATCCACGGTTTTCTTTCTGGCGTCTGTTTGTAATACAAATGTACGATTTATGCTCTGAATTCTTCAAGACTTAAAAGCAAAAATTGTAACAGGACTGCTAAAACAAAACTATTTTAATGGGCGTTGAAGCACTGAATAACATCTAACCCAAGGTGCATAAAACCGTCCATATTTTCAGGAGCTTATTTGTTAAAATTCTGTATGCAAGATTATATAGGGAGTTTATTCCATGAACTTTTTTACAAAACGATAGGAAGATAAAACCTTAAGTTCTGAATTTTTAAAATCACCTTCATTTCTGGTAATAATATGACTTATCACGGATTTGTAAGTAATCCCGCCCATTTTTCCTCAAATTCCTCATATGAGAATGCAGGTTGCTTATCATTTATATCAAGAGGTTCTTCTTCAAAGCTAACTTTCTCGTTGGAAAATTGACGAAGAAATCGTGTTACATCTTCATAGACTAATTCATTGATATGTAAAACAAGCTTTTTCATAGTCATCTTTTTTACAAAGATACTAAATTCAATTATCTACAACAAAGGAAGTGAATCATGGTGAGGAGGCCCGTTCGTATAGAATTCCTAAGCTTTGGAATTATGGCGGGAATCTACCTGATCTATGATATGGCGGAATTTAAAAGCATTGTATTGAAGTGAGGAATCCGGGAAGATAACTGCTACCAGACCTTCCACCTTCCGCTCCCTGCAAAGACATCCCAAAAAGCTGGAAGGTCAAGCATACAACCATACAAACATTCATTCATACAATCCTCCATACATGGATACTTTTGTATCTTAGATTCATAAAATGATTCACAAATTTGTGAACAAAAAGTAAAAATATTAGTTTTGTAAATGGAGATTCGTTTTAAGAGCCGATTGCTAATCGATTTATATGAGGGCAAAAAGGTGAAAGACAAACGCTTTCAATCAAACCCGCATCTGAAAAAACAGTACCAGAAAACCATTACACGATTACGCAACATCACACGAATTGAGCAGCTTTACCAGATTAAAAGTCTGCATTATGAAAAGAAAACAGGCGATTTACAAGGGAAAAGTGCCGTATGGATTAACAGGCAATACCGGTTGATATTTCAGGAAGTGGCTTCTGCCGATGAGCCTGCACGCATAGAAGTATTGGAACTGGAAAAAATATCAAAGCATTATGAGGACTAACAAAGACATTAAACAAACCACCCCTGCAAGGGCCTTCCA
>CAYXJS010000383.1:0-2404 GCA_964465045.1 uncultured Bacteroidales bacterium
AATTTAAGATTTATTTAACATTTGGTTTTTCAAACAGTTCAATTTTTAGTATTTCTGATGTTTCCCCAGTAATCCGGTAACGGTGATCAATACGATGACCCATAACCCAAACTAAATCTCCATTTGCGGAGAACATTAGCCAGGAATTTTCCTTACCGGGAACAGATAATTTTATGTCCGTAAAAAAATCGCTCACTTTTTTCATTCCGGTCATTCCCAAAGGCATAAACGCATCGCCTTTCCGCCACCTTCTTATCTCCAGCGGAAACTCAAGCCTATTATAGTCAAGTAAAGCCACATCAGACGCTTTTGTAAGGACAAAGTTTCTATCTTTTGGTTGTCTTTTAAACACTAAGCTAATGGGCGAAGTTACATAACCGGTTTCCGGATAAACATAATACACCCGGCCATCGGCTTTTTCATGATAGGACTCCAGGATAAGGTATTCACGATCAACAGTAATTCTGTGTGAATGTGAGAAAAACTGTTTGCCTGAAAGACCGGGCAAAGACTCCAGCAACTTTATGGCTATATCCTCATGAAAGCCATACTGCTGCAACCAATAAGGCATAATATATTCCTTATCGGGAATATTTTGTAGTTGCGATTTGTTGACGTACAAAACTTCTTCGTCATTCTGGGTGATTTCTGACATCGTTCTGTTCACCAAACTTTTCAGCATAATTTCGTCATGGCGCAAATACCGGAACGTTTTCCTGAAACTGTTCCGGTAATGTGGGGCAACCTTTTCGATTGCCGGCAGTAAATTGTGCCGGATTTGATTGCGCTTGTATTTTAAGGTTTTATTGCTTTGGTCTTCCCGGAAAGGCAATCCACGTTGCCGGGCATATTCTTCTATTTGCTCTCTTGTGGCAAACAATAGCGGATGAATTACTTTTCCCTGTCTGGCCAACATGCCGCGCAACCCACTCACGCCTGTGCCTCTTAACAGATTAATGAAAAACGTTTCAACCTGGTCATCAAAATGATGCCCTGTTGCTACAAACTCCAAATCAGGTTCCACCAAAAGTTCATCAAACCAATTGAAGCGAAGCTCCCTTGCCACCATTTGTACCGATTGGTTATCCTGCTCCGCTTCTTGCTTTGCATCAAATTTTCTTATCCTTACTTCATATCCATACTTTACTGCAAGGTTTCTCACAAAATCTTCATCATGATCGGATTCCTGACCACGGAGTTGAAAATTGCAATGAGCTATAATGCAGGAGATATCGGCCTGGTAAAACAGATCCGCCAAAACCACTGAATCAATTCCACCACTTACAGCCAAAATGACCTTTCCTTTTTCAGAAAGCAAAACATTTTCATCAATAAATCCCCTGAATTGCTCTAACATGGTGCAAAAATAATCATTTCGTTATGAATGGATGTACATACTTTTATATGACATAAAAGTCAGTTTCCTATATCTATCTGCACGTCTCAATAAAACAGAACCCTATGAAATAAAAAAAGCGCGAGAGCATCGTTTCTATAATCAACTCTGCCCCGCACTTTCATAAAAACTTATAATTCTCTTATCTTATCACTTACATCTCCCACGTGTCTCCGCTGTTAAGCAGGTCATCCATGTTTTTTACCGATGAGTATTCCTTTTCGTGAGTGATTTGTTCTTCCAGCAAGTCATCATAGGTATCTGCTTTAACTGACCTTATTACCCCCAAAACAGCCGGAAACTCCGGTGGAAATAAATTCGCCAGCTTAAGATGGATGGTCGGGTCTGGATCATGCATATCATGCACCAAAATATCATCTTCAGTAATGCCGTCCTGACCGATCTTCACGATTTCTATCTTGTGATTTTCATCCAGGCGAAGTCCTTTCTCTTTATTTTTTCCAAAGAGCATCGGCTTGCCATGTTCCACAAACAACTGATTATCATCGCGTGTTTCTTTGCTGGTAATCAGTTGATGTGTTTTATCGTTGTAAATCACACAATTTTGCAGGATTTCCACTATAGAAGTTCCGTCATGATGTGCTGCTTCCAGCATAATTTGAGTCATCATTTTTGGGTTCATATCAACGCCGCGGGCAAAAAACGTACCCCTTGACCCAATCACAAGTTCTCCGGGATTGAATGGGTGCTCGATAGTACCGTGGGGAGAAGTTTTCGTTACTTTCCCCATGGGCGTAGTTGGGGAATACTGCCCCTTTGTTAACCCATAAATCTGGTTATTAAAAAGGATCACATTCACATCAATATTCCGGCGGATAAGGTGAATAAAATGATTACCTCCGATAGCCATAGAGTCACCGTCGCCGGTCATTACCCAGACGCTTAATTCAGGGTTTGCCAGTTTGACGCCGCTGGCAATTGCAGCCGCTCTACCATGAATACCGTGAATTCCATACGTGTTCATGTAGTATGGGAATCGAGATGAAC
>CAYXJS010000384.1:0-2378 GCA_964465045.1 uncultured Bacteroidales bacterium
AATTTACAGCTTTATAGAGCCCGTTTTGTTATAGTATATTGGGTGAACTTCCGCTTTATTTATTCGTACCTGAGACTATCTACCGGATTGGTTCTGGCCGATTGCCATGACTGGTAAAATACTGTGGCTACTGCTATAAAGAGCGTAATCAGTGCTGCTATCAGGAACGCTATGCCGTTGATATTGTAGGCATAGGCAAAATTATTCAGCCATTGGTCCATAAAATACCATGCTACGGGCCAGGCGATAATATTGGCAACTACTGCATATATGGTGAAGTCTATGATTAGTTTGCTGATGATTCGTGATACGGGGGCTCCCAGCACCTTTCTGATGCCTATCTCTTTTCGTTTCTGCCCTACCGAAAAAGCAGCCAGCCCAAATAATCCTAATGCTGCTATAAAGACGGCCAGTCCGGCAAAGTATATAAAAATGGAAGCCATGCGCTTTTCGGTGCGGTAAAGCTCCTCGAATTGTTCATCCAGGAAACTGTATTTCACCGGGAAGGAAGGGGAGAAGTCCATCCACACTTCTTCCAGGTCGCTAAGACCTTGCTGCAGATTATTTCCGTTAATTTTTACATAGGCCATTGAAAGCCATTGTGGTTGCCAACCTAAAACAAGCGGTTCGATAGTTTCATGCAGCGAATTATAGTGATAGTCTTCAACAACGCCAATTATTTTCACTTTTCGGTCATTTTGTTCCAACTTCTGGCCTACCACAGGCTCTTCAAGGCCAAAAGCTTTAACAGCGGTTTCGTTCAGAATGAAAGATTCGTATTTATCCGATTCCCTGTCCGGCTGAAAGTCGCGGCCCTCCAGCAGGTTAATTCCCATGATGTCGATGTGGTAGGGGTCTACCGGGGCAAACTTGTAGCGAACAGGCTCTCCGTCAATTTCCAGGCTGTTCGTCCACCTTACATCTCCCTGAGGCTGGTTGGCAAAGGATACCTGGGTGATGTTTGTGCTGGCCATCAGCTCATTTCTGAAGGATTTCAGGTTACTTTTCTGGTCTTTGTTCATGCGGAACATGACGATATGGTCCTTGTTGAATCCGATATCGTAGTTGCTGATATAGCCTAATTGACGATGGACGATTATGGAGGAAGCGATTAGCGCGATGGAGATGGTAAACTGTACCACCAGCAGGGTCTTACGGAAGAGCCCTCCTTTCTTCCCTTTGGTAACATCTCCTTTTAGCACCTCTACAGGATGAAAGCGCGTGAGGTAAAATGACGGATAGATTCCGGCCAGCAGTGTTACTAACAGGATGCCGGCTAAGATGTAAAAGATTGCAGGCAGGCTGTATTCGATATGAAGGTTGCCCTTGACGATAACATTAAATGCAGGCAGTGATATTTCCACCAGGATCAACGCGAGGATGGCTGAGGCCAGCACCATAAAAAACGATTCTCCCAGAAACTGGGTGATGAGTTGTTGACTGGTGGCTCCGCTCACTTTGCGGATACCCACCTCCTTGGCACGGCGCAGCGCTTTGGCAGTAGACAGGTTGATGAAGTTAAAGCACGCTATCAGCAGAATAAATGCCGCTATTGCCGTAAAGGTAACGATCATATTCATATTGCCTCGTTTGTTGGATACCACCTCCATTTCGCGCTCAAAATAGACGTCGGTCAGCGGCCTCAGATTAAAATTCGGCTGCTCGTCCTTCTCTGTCCACAAGGCCTTGTCGCTGAAATAATTGTTGATATCCTTTTCGAGTTTTGCGGCATTATGGTTTTTGTTGAGCAATACATAAGTGGGATGATTCCATGTTGACCAGCGATCGAAGAAGTCCTTATCATCTCTCAAGTCGCCCAGGCAGGCGAAATTCCCGATAGCACCGATATCCATATGAAAACGGTCAACATCTTCAATAACGCCGGTCACTTTGAAATCGTGGGAATGATGAAAGGTCAGCACTTTCCCGACGGGATTATCGTCACCAAAAAAATTTCTTGCGTAGGTTTCTGTCAGCACGATAGAATACGGATCGGAAAATGCTTTGTCAGGATTTCCGTAAACCATGTTAAAGGAAAAGGTCTTAAAAATACCGCTGTCGGCATAGATAAAATCATTCACATATAAATCTTTATCCCCATAGCTGAACAAGGCATCGCGTTTGAAATTATCAAAACGGACATACGCTTCTATCTCGGGGAACTGGTTTTTCAGAACCGGTCCGTATTTTGTTCCCAGTATAGCCCATTTTTCATTCTCTACACGGTATATCCGGTCTTTCTTCTCGTTAAACTGGTCATAGCTCAGTTGATCCGTAATATAGAGCAGGATGATAATGGTAGCCGCTATTCCTATAGAAAGGCCTGCCATGTTGAGGATAGTAAAACTCTTCTCCTTGAATAAACTTTTGAATCCTGC
>CAYXJS010000385.1:0-2375 GCA_964465045.1 uncultured Bacteroidales bacterium
TCTGGCAAGTGAAAATTAACGATATGATCCCGGATGGAACGGTTGTGGATTCCGGTGATTGGGTAGCTGATCTTGACCAGTCTGAAATCATCAACAGCCAAAAAGACCTTGAAACAGAGCTGGAGAAGCTGCAGTCGCAATACACTAAAACTAAATTGGATACGTCCATGACATTGCGGCAGGCTCGAGAAGAAATCATCAACCTTGAATTCGCCCTGGAAGAGCAAAAAATCCGGTTAGAGCAGTCGAAATTTGAACCCCCGGCAACCGTCCGCCAGATTAAAATCGACGTGGAAAAAGCGAAACGTAGCCTGGACCAGGCTCAGCGTAATTATCATCTTAAAAAGGAGAAAGCCGAGGCCGAAATGAGTGAGGTGCTGGCCTCCCTCAACCAGCAGGAAAGAAAATATGAATCGCTGAAGGAGGTGGTGGGTAAATTCAGGGTGACCGCCCCCGAAGCTGGAATGGTGGTGTATAAACGCAACTGGCGTGGTGAAAAGCAGGGAATTGGCGCTACCATCAACACCGGATGGGATAATGTGGTGGCCGAGTTGCCTGACCTGAGTAAAATGCGTTCAAAAACATATGTCAATGAAGTAGACATCAGCAAGATAAAAAAGGGCCAGCAGGTAGAGATTGGGGTAGATGCTTTTCCTGATCGGTCTTACGAAGGTGTTGTGGAGAGTGTGGCGAATATCGGGCAACAACTCAGCAACAGCAATGCTAAGGTGTTTGAAGTGATGATAAACATGAAAGACCAGGATTCTATTCTTCGTCCGGCAATGACTACCAAAAACAAAATAATCACAAACACATATGAAAAAGTTGTTCATATACCATTAGAGGCAATTCATTATACGGATACATTAACCTACGTTGTAACAACAAACCGTCAACGAAAGGAAATTTTGCCCGGAAAAAGTAATGAAAACCGTATAATCGTGGAAGAAGGACTGAAGGAGACTGATGAGGTGTATCTGCTTCCACCTGAAGGATTTGAATCGTTCCGTTTTGTATCATTAAAACAAAAATAAATTTTGGAAAGACTGATTTATCTTCTAAGCATTGCCATCGATGCCGTTTTCGTGAACCGGACACGCTCTGTGCTCACAGCCCTGGGTATTGTGTTTGGCGTTGCGGCTGTCATTACTATGCTCGCTATTGGCAACGGTGCCAAGAAGGAGGTGCTCGACCAGATGAAAATGGTTGGAGTAAACAATATTGTAATTACACCTATTGTGGATGATGATAATTTAAATGATGAAGACAACGGAAGCCAGAACAAAAAGAAATTCTCGCCCGGCCTAACGCTTGCTGATGCTGAGGCAATAAAACAGAATATCCCTAATGTGGCTGTGGTCAGCCCGGAAGTGAGCTACCGTGTCCCGGTTATTTATCAGGATAAACAGGTTAGCGCTAACCTGACGGGTGTTTCCGGTGAGTTTTTCGGGCTATTTAACCATTCGCTTGAAAGTGGAAGCCATTTCACAAAGCAACAGATGACCCAAGGCGCGCCGGTATGCATTATCAGCCCGGCTACCAAAGCGCTCTTTTTTAAACGCGAAAATCCAATAGGTAAACAAATTAAATGTGGCGACATATGGCTAAAAATTATAGGCGTATTGCAAAACCGGAATATAGACACGGAGACCTCAGAGGAGTTTAACATCAGCAATATCAGTGAAAATATTTACACCCCTGTTAATACGGCCTTGATAAAGTATAAAGACCGGTCTGTGGTAACTGCAGGCCAACTGGAAGGCAACAACAGAAATAACTCGGATAATGCTTCTATGGCGGCAGACTGGAAAAAATTCGGAAACAACCAGCTCAATAAAATCGTTGTGCAGGTACAGGAAAGCAGTCACTTAAAGCCTACAAGCCAGATAATACAGAAAATGCTGAAGCGTCGCCATAATGATCGACAGGATTTTGAGATAACTGTGCCGGAATTGTTGCTGGAACAGGAGCAGCGCACAAAAAATATTTTTAACATCGTATTAGGTGCCATTGCCAGCATTTCGTTGCTTGTTGGCGGGATTGGCATTATGAATATTATGCTGGCCTCCGTCATGGAGCGCATTAAGGAAATCGGCATTCGCCTTGCCATTGGCGCCCGCAAGCGTGATGTTGTGATTCAGTTTTTATCCGAAGCCACTATTATCAGTGTTATAGGCGGATTGCTGGGGATTGTGCTGGGCATCGTCATGGCTAAAATGGTAAATCAAATTGCCGGCATTCTCACTATTGTGGCCTGGGATGGCGTTATCATTGCCTTTGTGGTTTCTGCCGCCGTGGGTATTGTCTTTGGCTGGATGCCCGCCCGCAAAGCTGCCCGGCAGGACCCTGTCGAATCGCTTAGGTATGAGTAGAAG
>CAYXJS010000386.1:0-2373 GCA_964465045.1 uncultured Bacteroidales bacterium
AAGAACTTTAATTATTTCATAGCAATTGAATATAAAACAAATGTTCAGCCTCCTTATCAGTTTTTATTAAAGTATAACCCTAATGATGATACATTCGAAGGAAGCGACTGGATATTTCATAATGGATATATGAATGATTTTGTCAAGAACATTCATAACGATAACTTTTTAATGTCGGGATTGGGCATTGAAAGGAGTTTTGCGCGCATTTGGGAAATCGGCCCGGATATGGAACTTTTAACCCATTACAATGATCTTGAGCATGATCTATACAACATGAACGATTTAGAGTGGGTTGATGAGAATACCCTGATCCATGCAGGCAGTTTTTATGATTCGCAATTTGATGAAACACGATTTATGGGTATCCAGATTTTCGATTCTGCAATGACTGTACAACATTTTAATTCATTTGGTGAAATTGGAGTATGGAATTATGTTGGAGCATATAATTCCATTGCAGTAAACTCTGCAAACAAAATATATCTGGCTGGAACCCAGAACGTGGTTTACAACCCATACCCAGATTTAAATAATTACATTCCAGTACACAAGCTTGATACTACACTAAATGAGGAATGGTCATACCTTATTGGCGGAGACGCTTACTACACTAATCGTTCTATTAATACTTCTTTTGACGGTGGCTGCATCATTGCTGCTACCCGGTATGATAACGAATTACAGAACCAGGAGAATGATGTGTACCTTATTGCCATGGGCCCGGATGGTCTCGATACAAGGATTGATGACCCGGAAAACGATGACAATACTGTGCTTTATCCCAACCCCGGAAATAACATGATAAATCTCAAGACAAATGAGCATCAGTTTACCTTCACGCTCTACAATAACACCGGCCAGCTCATGCTGTCCAAAGAAAACCAAAAGACCATAAATACCTCAGCGCTGAACAGCGGCTTCTACTTCTACCGCATCACCAGCGAAGGAGAAATCCTGGATGCAGGCAAGTGGGTGAAGCAGTGAGGTTGGCACGTTTATAGGTTACGATGTTTGTACGTTTTTAAGTTGGAGATGTTGTGTTTACGTGTTTAAGTGCGTATGTGTTTAGGTGAAGTTGGCAATAGGCAAAATGCAGTTGGCAATGAGGAAATTTCGGGTTTCGAGTTTCGGATGTATGAATGAATATTTAATGTGTGGTCATTGATTGTCATTAAGTAGTCATTTTTGGTCATTGATTGTCATTATGTAGTCATTTTTGGTCATTGATTGTCATTGTGTAGTAATTCATTGCCTGTCCGCCCGTTAAATATTTATTTAATAAATATCACGGGACAGGCGTGAAATTGCGGAGCAATATTTCATCGAGGTAATTGATTGCATGATTTTATGTTTGACCTTCCAGCTTTTAGCGATTGGGTTGCGGGGAGGAGAAGATGGAAGGTCTTACTGTAACAGATTTCCCATTATGAAGTATTTTAGCGATTCACAAATTAACGAATCAACCATTCACCAATTAACCACCCACATTTATTTGCGCTGCAAAACCCCCGTTAGGTTCCGCCTGATGAAACCCCGGATAGGGCTAAGAGCTCAAAGCAAAAGGAACACCGGCTTCCAGCCGGTAAAAACGGAGCTTTATAACTCTAAATCCGATGTTTACGGGTTTATTCACAATACAAGCCAAAAGTACATGACACGAAAAGGAAACCTAATGCCCTTTTCAGATTTGTCCTGTATGTTCGGCGTCAATTGCATTGGCACCGAATTTATTTCAGGCAATTTGCAATTGCCGCTATATGAAACTTTGCCTTCGCAAATCGAATTACAAATTCGAAATAGACAGCAAGCGGAATTGCAAATTCCGCTTAACTCTTTAGGAATTAAGGTATCATTGGTTTTGGTAAGGCAGAGATTTCGGGATTGGTACTTTTGAGACAAGCCAAAAGTACATCACAGGAAAAGAAGGCCTAATCAGCTTCCGCCTGATGAAAGCTGAGAACAGCTAAACAGCATACGTCGACGGCGGAAGGGACATTGTTTCGCTCTGAACCCCGGCCTAAAGGCACGGGGTTAAGGATATCCGCTTAACGATTCACAAATCTGCGAATTAATAATTCAACTTTTAAGCATTTCGCCCTAACAGGGTATTGCTTACAAAACAAGCGGGAAATTTCAGGGGTGGCATAGAGCAAGCCATTCACGAGTGAGCCTGTATGACGGAAATAGCATCTTATAACTCATGTTAAAGCGATAGTATAATCAAAACTTCAAACTATCCGCGAACGGCTTGAATGGCGCAGCAAATTTCCCGTGTAGCTTTTGTTGCAATGCCCTGTTCAGGCTTGTCCCGAGACTTCGGGATTGGTACTTTTGGGACAAGCCAAAAGTACATCACAGGAAAAGAAAGCC
>CAYXJS010000387.1:0-2370 GCA_964465045.1 uncultured Bacteroidales bacterium
TACCGTCCAAAACAGAAAAAACCGGCTTTTCAGCCGGTTTTTTCACCTATTAACCAAATACAAACAAATTATGAGTATACAACTATTCAAAAACTATTTCGCGTCCTTGAAATTCTTTTCTACGGCATCCCAGTTTACTACGTTCCAGAATGCATCAATGTATTCCGGACGACGGTTCTGGTATTTCAGGTAATATGCGTGTTCCCATACATCCAACCCAAAAATGGGTTCGCCTTTGCATTCGGATACATCCATCAGCGGATTATCCTGGTTTGGTGTGGAGCATATTTCCAAATCGCCGTTTTTCACTACCAGCCATGCCCATCCGCTACCAAAGCGTCCGGTTGCTGCGGCTGCAAATTTTTCTTTAAATGCATCAAATGAGCCAAATTTTTTGTCGATAGCTTCTGCCAACTCGCCTTTAGGCGCTCCGCCACCGTTTGGACCCATAATGTTCCAGAACAAGGTGTGATTGTAAAAACCACCGCCATTGTTTCTTACGGCTTTGCTCTCGCTGCTGATATCTGAAAAAATGTCTTTTAATGTTTTGTTTTCTAACCCCGTTCCTTCAATAGCATTCATGAATTTGGTGTAATAACCTTTGTGATGCTTACTGTAGTGGAGTTCCATAGTCTGTGCATCAATATAGGGTTCTAGTGCATCGTAAGCGTATGGTAATTCAGGAAATTCAAATTTAGCCATTTTTTTACTGTTTTTTTATTCTACTTTATGTTTATTTAGATTCGTTTAAAATTGTAACGGATAAACGAAGTATCCCCTGAAAATGTTCAATAAGGTTTCTGTAATGGTAAAATAATTAAGGGTACGATTATAATAATTTGATTAATAGCTATTTAAAAACGGGTTGCTGATGCTATAATAAAAATGGCATTAAACGGATTATATGCGAATTACGCGAAATCAGGATTTTTTTGCCAACCGCCAGTTAACTTTTACCAACTTCCTACTAATCACTTAAACACCTACACACCTAAATACATGATATACGGTAAATTCCAAATCACAAGAGCAAAGATTACGCGGATTTTATACGGACAGATTAAGCAAAACCTTTACCCCGTGAAATGCGTTTCCGATAATTATCGGAATATTTCACCGGGGCGAAACCCCTCATTGCCAACTGCCTACTGCCCTTTGCCAACTTTCTCCTAATCACTTAAACACCTACGCACCCAAACACATAAACACATTACAACCTAAAAACGTAGAAACTTACAAACCCACAAACTTAAAAACTTACAAACCCTCTTCCCTACGCGCGTCTATCTCTTTCTTTAAAGGCGTTATATGGTTCAAATAGGCATCCATCATCGTAGAATCAATAGGGTTAGCCGGGGGCGACTTGATATTAAGCGGATTTACCGGGGAGCCGAATTTATACACTCTGAAGTCGAGATGCGGCCCGGTAGAAAGTCCGGAGCTGCCTACATAAGCTATAGTCTGGCCTTGCTTTACCGAAGTTCCGCGTACTATTCCACTTGCATACCCTGAAAGGTGCATATAAACCGAAGTGTACATGGAGTTATGTTTTACTTTCAGATATCTTCCGCCGCCATTTCGCTGATAGCCACGTTCTGTGATAACCCCATCACCAATACTTTGTACAGGAGTGCCCGTAGGTGCGGCGTAATCCACTCCGCGATGGGGTCTGTAAATTTTCAACACAGGATGATAGCGGCGGCTTGTATAACCTGAGCTAATCCTGCTGTAGCGCAACGGTGCTTTGAGGAAAGTACGCCGCAAGCTGGCTCCCTTCTCATCAAAATAATCATCCACAGTATCATGGTTAAAATAAAAGGCGTAATGAGGCTCATCCTTATGTAACATCAAAGCCGACTGAATGCGCCCTAAGCCAATCCGTTCATCATCAACATACAGTTCTTCATATTTCACATGATACGCATCGCCCTTTTTAATATCAAAGAAGTCAATTGTCCAGGCAAAGATTTCCGACAAATCAAGCGCCAGCAAAGGGTCATCCTCGTTCTCCCTTAGGGTCATCCACAATGATGAATTAATTACCCCGGAACTCCATTTCATTTGTTTTCTTACCGGCTTTTCCCCTCTGAACGCCTCAATGTTGTTGGGGTTGGTTATATTCCAGGTTACGTAATTCCTTTTGTCTGATTCATAAATAAAATACTTTACATGCTTTTTCAGGCTGTCCTCCTCATAAAACAAATGATATGTCTTATTGCTTCTAAACTTTCTCAGGTTGAATACATCTTTGGTTTGCCGTGCCAGTTTATCCACAACTGCATAATCTACATTAAAACCCGTGAGAATATCAGCCACATTCTGATTTCGCCTTACGATTCCC
The DNA here is from genome assembly GCA_964465045.1 of uncultured Bacteroidales bacterium. Classification (GTDB taxonomy): domain Bacteria; phylum Bacteroidota; class Bacteroidia; order Bacteroidales; family JAIPAH01; genus JAIPAH01. The sequence continues at coordinate 2,342 of CAYXJS010000387.1, forward strand.
TCAAAATGCTCTAACGAATCCACAACCAC
>CAYXJS010000388.1:0-2369 GCA_964465045.1 uncultured Bacteroidales bacterium
GTGTTTATGGTCTTTTGGTTTTGTTTAGACAGCATGAGCTGGCCGGTGTTATTGTATAGATGGAAAGCAAACTGATGTTCTGTTGTCTTAATTGTAATCTTGTCTTTGCCTGGGTTGGGATAAACTTTAATTAGCTCGGTTTTTGGATCAATAGTTTCATCCCATGTTATCAATCCTTCACCATTTACTTTTAACACATAGATATCACGATCATTTTCAGGATGTTCATTGTCATATCGATTGGCCACTACAACACAACCATGGTCACTGGTGGTGGCCATAGAATATGTATGATAATAGGCATCCCCACCATAATATTTTAACCAGTGTTCCTCAAGGTTAGCCGAGAATTTTCCAAGCAGAATCCAATTTTTTTTACCTCCTCCGTAAAACGGGTCATATTCTATGAGATTTGCTGTTCCGCTGGCATAGAAATCAGTTAGCCCTACCTGGCTGGTACCATTCATATACGGGGCATAATCATTGGTATCACCTAGCATTCCAAGCGGGTTGTCATAAATAAGATTAGCGACAGTATCTATTTTCATAAGAATGATGTCGTTATCATCCGAACCAGGCATTGCTTGGAATTTATTTGTATTGATAATAATATCATTCCCGGATTTAATCGGAGTATAGTTATTAAATGCAAGCATCGGAATGTAAAATTTCTCCTCTATTTCGAAAGTTTTGCTAAGTTTTAGCATTGAACCCGGAGGGTCCCCCATAGCACCATCAAGATGCGAGCAAAAAGAATAGTATCCATTGTTGTCAGGTTTTTCGATAATATCAAATGACCTTGATAAAATATGATCATTTTCATGTATAAAGGAATCAATGGAATCTCCTTCCTGGGATAATTTATAGTAATATGGATTTGTATTCGAGCCGGAAGTATACCCACTTAACACAAAATTATTATCTGAGTCAACGATCGAATTAATAAAGCCTATACCTGTTTCCGGGAAAAAGTTTAGATTCTTTTGTTCGATGATCTCTAAGTCTTTATTTAGCTTTAGATATAATAGATGTTGGTTTTGAGAATCTGAAATCCAACCAAATATAATATAATGATTATATAAAGTGTGTAAGTTGAAAAACAAACTAGCTTTAGACCCGAAAGGGAATGTTTTGGAATCAAGCACTTCGCCTGCTTTTGATAGTTTTATTACATTCCCCATCGATCTGTTATCATTGATAACTCTTCCGGCTAATAACAGGTTTTTATCAGTGTCCTCTTTTACGTCATAAATAGTTTGTAAATAAGGCTTTGAAATGGTTTTTTGAAATGTATGCTGGGCATATACAGTGTAATCAGCTAGCTTTAATATCAGTAGGATTAAAATAATTTGTCTATTCATCATTCAATAAAGTTTTAGAGCAAAAAGCAACCTGTTATGCAAATAACAGGTTGCTTTCTATGTTTATATTTTTCTACTGTTCGTTTCCACCACCGCTTCCAATGTGCCAAATACCATAAGTGATATCTGTATGATGTATCATGTACCATGTATCGTAATAAGGAGGCTCATCCATAATTCCAAAGGATGTCCAATCTACAAGATAATAAGAAATAATATCTTTAGATGATGGCTTATTGTCTGCTCCGATCTGTAATAATGAATTATAATAATAACTCATTTCACCAGGAGTCATGCAATGATGCTCTAATGTTTCAACTTGAGAATCCTCAAAAAGCATATAATTACCGTAAGGATTATCAGGATCAGGCAAATGGGGAGCGTCAAAACTAATGATCTCAATACTTGACGGATAAACATATTCGCCATTACTTGGAACAGCAATATTATTGTTTGCCACTTGCATGATCCGGTCTGCCGCATCTCTTCCTTCATATAATCCAGAACCATCACACATGCCTAATTCCCAACCCCAATACCAGTAATCATCATTAGTGAGTGAAACCGGGTTAGGTCGGCTAGCGAGAGAGGTAGACTTAAATGTGACCGTGTTTGATTTACTGTTAGTAGATTCAATTATACTTATATCAGTAACATACCTTAAATAATCATTATCTAGTGTATTGTGAAAATTATTTAGGCTATCTTCAAAAGAAGAAAAAACTACAGCAATATCATCCATTGACACTAAGCCATTGCTTACAGAAACTTCAACTTTTGCCGAATCAATAAGAATATTTCCGAACTGCACTGGCGTTTCTATGGTGGTATAATTCAGTCCGGCTTCAATATTCCATACAGCATCCTCAATCGTCATTGTTTCATTGTTTTCTGAGGATTTTTTAACTTTTTTAGAAAATCTTTAATTTGCTGTTCTACTTTTTTATCGTTTGCTGAAACTGGGTTCTGGTCCATTTTGGGTGTGTTTTGTTTTTCACATGCTGATAA
>CAYXJS010000389.1:0-2365 GCA_964465045.1 uncultured Bacteroidales bacterium
AAATATATGTTTTAAAATTGTAAAAAAAGTGCTTGGTTTTTTAGGGTTAATACACTTGCCTACTTATTTTCGGCAAAATTAAAGCTTTAGTAGTATAGTCAGGCTTTTTAGGGATTTTTATGAATGAACTTCCGTTGTAGGTTTCTGGGTTTAGTAAGTTTTGAGGTTACTAAACTTGTTGTTATAATTGATTGTAATGGTTTGTTTTATATGGTTATCGATGCGCAATAGCTATTGGGATTGGTGGTCATTTGTGGTCATTAATGGTAGTTTTTGGTAATTCGTAGCTTCTTTTTTTTCCCATGAATACACGAATGATATCCAAATTGTTATGAAGGCATAGAGAACTACCCAAAAACCCAAAATTCGACAACTAACGAATTGACTATTCACTTAATCAACGTACTGAACAAATTAACCAATTAACGATTCACTTCGTAAATCCAGGTTTTTTCTTCGAGGTTGTATCTTCCCCATCCCTTGATGACTTCTTTTTCCGTAAAGACACTATGCACTACATCGGGCAGATGGTCTGAGAGCCAGAAACCATCCAGTACTTTCGAATAAAAACCATATAAAGAAAGCGAACATAAATTACGGTCTTCAGGCACTAAAGAGCGGCATCCGTCAGCAACACTGCATAAATATTTGAATATGAGTTTTTGATAAACAAAATAGGTCAACGCTACGAAGTTGAGGCTATGTAGGAAAAATACCGGCCGTAGCTTTTTTTGTTCATCATGTTTATCGCGGAATAAAAAAAATGCAATTGGTTTAGTTACATCCGGATGCGAAACCATAAAAGCAGCATACAAATCAAGATTTTGACTTTCCCATTTTTCGGCGTCATTAAATTTCTTCTCATTAATTTGGCTGATGATATTCTGGCCTAAAGGTTCCTGATCTGAATAAAAAAATACATCCGCATGATAACCACTATTCGCCTCATGATGAAAATGCCTTACCGGGAAAAAGTCGGTTCCCGCAGACATATACCAAAACAAATCAGGATTTCGGCCATCCAGGCTTTCTGTAAACTTGCTTTTCCAGCTTTGCCAGACATTCTGATGCTCAGTGCCAAGCACCGTGCAATTGTTGATGAATTGTAAAAACCCGGTTTTTGCGTTCAAAATATTTAAATATGCTTATCACCTTCTTTTCTTGGCTTTCTGCTGCTCACGGGCCATTTTTTCCATCCGCTCCTGCCATTTAGATTTTTTCACAGGTTTTTTCTTGTTCATGGCAATTTGTTTGCGGATTTTGTCTTCATCAATTGAACGTTTGATGAGATACATTTGACCGAACGTAATCAGGTTTGCCAGCAAGTAATAATAACTGAGTGCGGCAGCATAATTGTTCAGGAAGAAAAGCAGCATTACGGGCATAATGTACATCATGGTTTTCATGCCAGGCATTTGCTGACTGCTGCTGCCCATCATTTCGCTGTTGAGTTTTGTGTAGAAAATCGTAGAAACCGTCATCAACAAAGTAAACAGACTTACGTGGTCGCCATAAAACGGAATCGTGAAAGGTAAACTCATGATGGAATCATAAGAGGACAGGTCCGTAGCCCATAAAAACGATTGCTGGCGTAACTCAATGGATGCCGGGAAAAAGCGGAACATCGCAATAAGAATGGGCAACTGCAACAGCATGGGTACACACCCCGCCGCCGGATTTACCCCAGCTTTTTTATACAGGGTCATCGTGGCCTGCTGTTTCTTCATTGCATCCTCTTTCTTAGGGTACTTTTTGCCCAGTTCTTCGATTTCGGGTTTCAGCGCTCTCATTTTAGCCTGCGAGCTGTAGGTCTTATAGGCTATCGGGAAAAGCACAAGCTTCAAAAGTATCGTTAGGATAAGGATGATAATGCCGTAATTGATGTTAAAACCTTCCAGATAGTTGAACACCGGGATTACAGCAAAACGGTTGATCCAGCTCAGAATACCCCAACCAAGCGGTATAAGGTCTTCCAGATCAAGTTCATATTTTTTTAGGATATTGTATTTATTAGGCCCAAAATAAAACTGCATAGGGATTTCATAAACCTCACCGGGTTCGTAGGGCACGCCAAACTGAGCGCTCATGGTGCGAAGGTACCTTCCAGTCTCCCCTTCATTGTCTGCATGTTCATCAATTGTTTTCACTTCCGCATTGTCAAAAGCATTATCAGAAATTAATACGGAAGAAAAGAATCTTTGCTTAAACGCAACCCATTTTAGCTTGGTATTCAGAGACTCTTCATCTTCTTCGTCGGTTTCTGACAAGTTTTCCACATCATCATTAAAGTACTTGTAGTACACCGTTGCACCGTTGCCAATATTCCGGAGTTGCTTATCATGACGATTTAGCCTGGCATTCCAGT
>CAYXJS010000390.1:0-2364 GCA_964465045.1 uncultured Bacteroidales bacterium
TGATTTAAATGAAGGAAAAAACCAGTCATCTTTCAAAGCACGAAAGCAATCAAATGACCAGTAAGCTTTCCTTTACCTGCAAACAGATTAGCCGTCTACCCAGCAAATCAAACAATTTAATTTTAGTATGCAAAAAACCGGTTTTAATGGGGATAATGCAATTTTATTTTTTTAACCGATTGTTAAATTTGTCGCCTTCCCATTTATCAGGATTATCAATAATGTATGATTGTATCCGTTCAAATGAATTTCTATCACGGATGATATGGTCGTAAAAACGAGGTTGCCATTTAAAATCAAAACCCAAACGATGGGCATGTTTGGTAACCGCAGATTTATAGGAACCAATAATTGACGATACGGAATTTTTTCCTATATTTTGAAAACGTTTTTGCCCGATGGTTTTTTCGGGTTTTTGTGGTGGTGGTTGTGGTGGTAGCCGTAGAGACAGGGCATGCCCTGTCTCTACGGCGCCACCCCGTTCATCCCGTTCATCCTGTCCATCCCGTTCACCCCGGCCATCCTGGCCATCCCGGTTATCCCCGTCATCGCGATCATCCCGATCATCCCCATTCAAAATTAAAATGCCGTGCACGTGGTTGGGCATTACCACAAATGCATCTAATTCAATGTATGTGGCATGGTTTTTCATTTCATACCACAATATATCGGCAATAATGCCAACAGGTGACAATTGCATTTTGCCGTTTTCTATTTCGCCAAAATAATGTACACGGTTTTGGGTACAAATGGTAATGAAATATGCCCCTGCCCAACGATAATCCCAATTTTGAAGACGTGCCGATGGGATACGGTATCTATTTTTGAATTTTTGTGCCATGCATTGTATTGTTATGATGCGCAATATTTTGTGTCATGACGATTGTTATCCTTTTCCAAGAATTAAAAACAGCCAGGATTATTCCTCAGTCGGAGGCTTCCTCCAGCGCTTTTTTTCGCCGTGGGCCTTTTTCTTTTTCAATCGCTTTTCTTTGGATGACCGCGTTGGCCTGGTTTTCTTTCTTTTTTTCCGTGGCTTTAGGGCCTCTTCTATCAATGCAAAACACTTTTCGCGTGTTTTTTCCTTATTCACGTGCTGTGACCTCGACTCCTGGCTGGTTATCAGCAGCTCTCCCTGGTTGTTGATTCGTGTGGACAGTCGCTGGCTGATTTGGGCTTTTTCCTCTTCGGTCAGCCGTTCTGATTCTCCGAAGTTCCATCGCAATTCCACGCGCGACTGGGTTTTGTTAACATGCTGACCACCCGGCCCACTGCTGCCCGAAGTCTGATAATCAAACTCATGCTCTAAACCTCTTTCGCGAACTCCTTTCATGGCAGATTTTGATAAAATTCGGCTAATGCCTTTCTGTATTCCTTCAATTCCGGAAGATCATTGTGATCACCATCTTCAAAAATATGAATTCTTTTGGGCTCTGCTGCAATCTGATAAAGCTTTTCTGAAAGTCCGGGAGGCGTAATCTGGTCCTTGCGCCCCACAGCAAACATCACGGGAATATCCAACTTTTTTATGTTTTCGAGGTTGCTGCTTTGGGTTAGCTTTTCATCAATGTCAAAACGGATAAACAGGGAAATAAACCACGGCACCAATTCATCAACCATATCATTAGCCTCTGTTACCGGCGACTCCAGCACAAGCCCGGAAACTTCTCTGCTCAACGCTATCTCAGAAGCCACCACAGTTCCAAGAGAGTGACCATGAATCACAATATCATCAGCAGAGATGTTTTTTTCCTCAGCAAGAAACCGGAACGCCGAATATCCATCCTGCCGCAGATTATCTATGCTGGGTTCACCGTCATTATTCCCGTATCCGCTGTAATTAAAAAATAAAATGTCTACATCATTTTTCAGCAAGTTAGGAATAATGTGTCGCGAGGTTTGCATCAAAAACCCATTTCCACCGGCATACAAAACCGTTTTCTGGTTTCCGGGTTTTGTAAAATACCATCCTTCCAGATGATAATCGTTTTTGGTGTGCGAAATAGAAACTTTTTCCTGATTGTATGCATGATTGTCGAAAAAATCCGGAGAAATGGTCTTTTTCACATCAAAAGCATCCTGCTCAGTGATATCTATGGTTGTGCATGACTGTAATAGCGCTATCAGAATAAGAGATAAAAGAATTTGTTTCATGTTTTTTGTTTGAACCCTAAACACAAAAAGCTTAAAAAAGTTGGCAATAAGCAATAAGCAGTTGGCAATAGGAAGTTAAACAAGTGTTTTGGTGCGTATGTGCGTATGTGTTTAAGTGTTTAGGTGAAAGTTGGCAGTTGGCAATAAGCAGTTGGCAATCAATTACAATCAATTACAATCAATTACAATCAATTACAATCAATTACAATC
>CAYXJS010000391.1:0-2342 GCA_964465045.1 uncultured Bacteroidales bacterium
TTTTTGGCTGATTTCGCGGAAAGCGGAATTTCTTCATTGCCAACTGCATTTTGCCTTTTGCCAACTTTATCTAAACACATACGCACATAAACACATTTCAGTGGAGTCGCTTATTTTTCATCGGCCAGGTTTTCAAGTTTATAAAGCGTATACGCAATTTCGTTTTCATCCACGTCCTCTTTGGAAGGGTGGTAGTTGTTAAAATAAAGGCCTTCTTCGGCTACAAAATAGTCATACAGAAAGTGGCTGTTTTCCGGAAGCCTGGTTTCGCCTATCATACGGAAGTTGTTGTCGTATATATACATGGTTGGCGGACTGTAATGCATCACCCGCAAATCTTTACGGTGGCGCTCTTCTTCGGGTATCGGACCGAGGTACAAGATATTAAATCACTGATAAAAGAACTAAAATGGTTCTTTTATTTTTTATCTACCACAACATTGCCCCTAATAGTCAGTTGGTGTGGACTCTTAGAAGTATCATTGGTAAAAACATGTACTTTTTTGCTAAAAAATCCTAATTCTAAACCTTCTGTATTAAATATTACTTCAAGTCTACAAGTTTCTCCGGCTTCAACAACTGCTTCTGGTAATTCAGGCATCGTACAGCCGCAGGTAGCTGATATCTTTTCTATAAACAATTTGTTATCCCCCACATTTCGTAGATTAAAAACAAGCTTCTTTTGCTCGCCATAAACAATTGTTCCTAAATCTTTTATTGGCTCAACGACAAGTACAGTAGTTGGCTTATGGAGTTTTTGCTTAAATATTGCCCTTTTTATTAAGGACGATACGAAAAAAGCAACTACAAATACCAGTAATACAATTAATCCTTTTCTAAGCATCTTAATACATTTATAATTCTATTCAAAAACTAGCTCATAAACTAAAAAAGCGGTAATATTCTACTGGTATATTTATTTTACACAAAGCATGCTCATCAAAATCTGTAGAAAATCCATAAATTCTCATATTTTCTACATCAATAGTGATATTGCCTATAGGTCTGTCAAAATGAAATACAGCCATCAGATTAAGTTCCCAATCAAAAACTTCTAAAACCCCTCTTGTTTTGCTTTCATCTTTCTGAAAAGCCTCAAATGAGACATTGTAGTTCATAGCATAAATATAATTCTTTGTAGTTTTGACATTATTATAATAAAACATTGGATTATTTGTGGGAATCGGATGTTTACTCCGGAATTCGGGTTCCTTATAATATTCATCTAAGTATGTATGCAACTTATCGCCATCGTCATTAAATATAACTATACCTGGAAAATATCGCAATGCTGAAACAATCTTATTCCTTTCGTTGTCATAAGCTGTAATATTATAATAGGCATAATTTACTACATCATTGGAATAATATGTTTCAACTTCAGGGAAAAAGCTAATATCCTTCGATAGCTCATCATTACGGAAAATTGTAATAAATGATGTTGAATTTAAAGGGGAATAGATCCAATCTTGATCCCCTAAATGCAACAAATCCTTCCAAAACACAATCTCACGTGGTAACTTTTTCTCATCAACAAACTTTTTGTGATTCTCTGTACCAAACAGGTAAGCTTTCCGCTTGTGACTGTCAATCAGTCTTAAATGCCTACTATTTTGATGAACCTCTATTTGACCATGACTCCGTAAATACAGAAACTCCTCAGGTCCCTCACCTTTTGGAGCATACATTTCTGTGGTCATATTTTCCAAATCAACAAGCTGAAGTAAAGAATCTTTACAGTTATTTATAATTACAAGATGATTATTAAGGTAGTCCAATGAGCGTGGACACCAAGTAATTACTTCATCGATGTTTATAACCTCAAGCGTATCTTGTAGAACAGAACTTGATTGTGATTGATTTTCGTATTGTGTATTTCCACAACCTAAAACAAACATTGTAAAGGTAAACAGAAGAGTCTTTATAAGTGCTACCATTTTCTATTGTTTTTAGACTACACTTCTCAATTGAGAAGTGTAGTCTCGTTAATGTTTAAAATTGTTTAAAACTAAGAAGCGGAACCTCCACCACCGCTACCAATAGAATGACTACACCTGCCTGAGTCTGAAAAGGATTTAGCTTCAACATCAACACATGTTCCACATCTGATGATATGCGTTCCGCCACCAAACAATCCAGGTTCAGAATAAGTACTATAACACGTTGAGTAATTATAATCCGGTCCAGCATGAGCAGGTGCAGGTGTTAATAAACTTAAACTGATTCCAAATACTACTGCAAATAAGATTACAACTCCAAAAGCTCTCTTTTTTAATGTTTTCATAATAAATAATTTTAAATTTAACATTTAGATTTCAACCCGCCTGGCCAATTGGGCGCGA
>CAYXJS010000392.1:0-2339 GCA_964465045.1 uncultured Bacteroidales bacterium
CCGTTGCCAATATTCCGGAGTTGCTTATCATGACGATTTAGCCTGGCATTCCAGTCAAGGTTGATATAGCTGACATTACGGGCAATATACTTATCCATCCCCACAAAGCGCACATCAAAATCAATCATATGATTATTCCCATAGAACACATAATTGTATTCAATAAAATCTTCGCGTTGGTTATCCGGATAAACCCTGAAAGAGAAGGCCAGGGAGTCGTTGTCGTTAATATTGAATTTCTTTTGGTTTGGTTTGCCCTCTCCGGGTAAGTGGGGTTCAAAGTAAAGCTGGTCTGTATTGACCGTACGGTTTTCAGAAAAGAAAGCAAAATTAAATTGTGATGAATCTTTCGTAAACAAAACCAGCGGAAGCGAGTCGTAGGTTTGGTAATCCTTAAGCTCTACTTTGGCAATGCGACCGCCTTTATTGGTGAGCTGAACTTTTAACAGGTCGGTTTCAAAATAGAAATCTTCTTCATCTCCTTTCGTGGCAGGCGTAAACGGGCCCAAATCCTGTTCTGTATAGGAACGCTCTTGTGTTTTCTCCGGTTCGGAGGTTTCCCGGGTATCAGTTTTGGTTTCTTCTGCTTGTTCTTCCAGCTCACGCTGTTCTCTTTCATTTTCTTGCTGAACCTGTGCCAGTGAATCCCGGATTTGTTGTTGCCTTTGCAGCTCCTCTTCAGAAGGTTGCTGCCAGATGCTGTATCCGATAAGGATGATAAAAATAAATAAAAGACCTGTGATTGTATTCCTGTCCATCAGAATGTTATTAAATACCCATTAAAACGGGTGCAAAGATAAAGAAATGACAAGATTATAAAAGCATTGATTTCGAAATCTACTTTTTGTTTTCAAGTGCAGCTTTTACAAAGTTCACAAACAATGGGTGCGGACGGTCTACTGTGCTCTTATATTCAGGGTGAAACTGCACGCCTACAAACCACGGATGATTTTCCAGCTCTACGATTTCCACCAGGTTTTGCTTTTCAAAAACTCCTGTGGCTTTCATACCCGCCTTCTCAAAAGCAGGAAGATATTCGTTGTTGAATTCATAGCGGTGACGGTGTCTTTCTTTTATAAGCGCCTTGCCATATGCCTCATAAGCTTTGGAGCCTTTGGTTAACGCACATGAGTATGCGCCCAGGCGCATTGTTCCGCCCATCTCCTCAATATCTTTTTGTTCTTCCATGATATCGATAACCGGGAAATTTGTTTCTTCATCCATCTCGGTAGAGTGGGCATTTTCAAAACCTATAACGTTGCGGGCATATTCAATAACGGCACACTGCATGCCGAGGCAAATGCCTAAGAAAGGAATATTATTTTCACGGACATATTCGATGGCGTTGATTTTACCGTCAATCCCACGCTGACCGAATCCGGGCGCTACCAAAACCCCGTCGAGGCCTTTCAGCCGCTCAATACCATCCTGGTGTTCCATATCCTCTGCTTTCAGCAAACGAAGATGCACTTTACACTGGTTAGCTGCTCCGGCATGCACAAAAGCCTCCATGATTGACTTGTAGGCATCTTTCAGTTCGATATACTTACCTACAAGGCCAATGACAACTTTTCCATGCGGGTTCTTGAGGCGATACAGGAAATTCTTCCAGCTCTCAAGGTCCGGCTGGTCATCCACCGGCATACCCATTTTTTTGAGCGTTACCTGGTCGAGTTTTTCTTTTTGGATAAGCAGCGGCACATCATAAATAGAACTGGCATCAATCGATTCAATTACAGCCTCTTCATCCACGTTGCAGAAAAGCGCAATTTTTCGTCTGAGGCTGCTGTTGATATTCCGCTCTGCACGGCAAACAATAATGTCCGGTTGTACACCGGATTCCTGCAGGGTTTTTACAGAGTGTTGCGTGGGCTTGGTTTTTAATTCTCCCGCGGCTGCCAGGTAGGGGACCAGCGTAAGGTGAATCACCAGCGCGTCCTTACCCATCTCCCAGCGAAGCTGACGTACCGCTTCAATATAAGGCAACGATTCGATATCGCCCACAGTGCCGCCAATTTCTGTGATGATGAAGTCATAATCGCCTTTGTTGCCTAAGATTTTGATACGGTTTTTGATTTCATCCGTGATGTGCGGAATCACCTGAACCGTTTCACCCAAAAAATCACCACGGCGCTCTTTTTCTATCACAGAACGGTAGATGGCTCCGGTAGTTACGTTATTGGCCTGTGATGTGGACTTCCCGATAAAACGCTCGTAATGCCCCAAATCCAGGTCTGTTTCCGCTCCGTCTTTGGTAACGTAGCACTCCCCGTGCTCATAAGGGTTTAACGTGCCCGGGTCCACATTGATATAGGGATCCAGTTTTTGAATGGTAATTT
>CAYXJS010000393.1:0-2339 GCA_964465045.1 uncultured Bacteroidales bacterium
AGCGATACGTTTTCTAATTCCTGATTGGCGTTTTGGTTTTGCTGCTTCATTTCGAAAACGGCATAGGCCCGGTTTAAGAGCGCTGGATAAAAATCCTCGTCCGCCATCAAAGCCAAATTGTAGCTCTTGACAGCGCTTGAGTAGTTTTGCAACTCCTGGTTGATAATGCCATCGATAAAATACAATTCCGCATTAGGAGCGCTATGGGATATTAAGCTATCAATGTTGTTGTGTAATTCACTGATTATGTCTCTGTTAATTTCAGGCGGTTTAGTACTAAGCATAATTCTTACTCCATATTTTTCTTCCTGGTTGAATTTAGATATAAACGCATCCCGGATTTTTTCCGTCGTAAAGAAATCCGAAGAAACCAAACTATACCGAAAATCATGGATCGGTTCAATAGGAGTATCCTCTTTTTGAGTTTTTGCCTGACCAATATTCGCTTTTCGGAAGCCCGACTCAAACTCTATGATTTTCTGAAAATAGGTTGAGTCAATCCATGCTGTTTGGTTTCTCTCGTTGCTTTGGTTATCATCGTGCATAGCAATCAACTGGTTGCCTTTTCGGCGGTCATGGTGGGCTTTTTCTATTTGGCCGGTTTTCTGGTAAACTTGTGCACGCATTAGGTATGCGCGGGCAAACTGCGGAAAAATCTCAATAGCCTTGCTGTAATCATCAATAGAAGCCTTGTAATCTTCCCGTTCATAATACAGATGTGCCCGGTTAAGATAGGTAAGAATGTTGTTGGGACTGAGAGCGGCAACCTTTTCATAATCCTTTATTGCTTTTTCAAAATCTTTAATTTGTGAATAAAGAATTGCCCGGTTATAGTATGTCAGCGCACTCTTCGGATTTATTTTAAGTGCTCTTCCATAGTCGCTCAGCGTTCCCTCTAAATCATTGAGCTGATAACGCGTTATAGCCCGAAAATAATAATATTCAGCATTGTCATCGTCTATCTTTAAGGCATTATTAAAATCAGCTAAAGCTTCATCAAACCAACCCATTTCATACTTTATCAGGCCCCTTTGTGCATAGGCTTCTTTGTAAAACATTTTTTTCTTTATAGCTACGCTGCAATCTTCGAGGGCTTCTACATAATTTTCCAGTTCTTTATGCACCATGGCTCTGCGCAGATAAACCGAAGCCACATCCCCGTCTATCATTAAAGCCTCATTTAAGTCATCCAACGCTTTCTGGTATTGTTTCATCTGCAGGAAAACACCGCCTCTGCTTGCCAGGGCCTCACTGTTGTACGGGTCCAGCTCCAACGCCTTGCTCAGGTCTTCTATAGCCTTGCCCTTTTCCATGAGCGCGGCATATGTAACACCACGGTAATGATATGCACGTGAATAAAACGGATGAATATCCAGTGTCATACTAAAATCATGCTCTGCACCCAAATAATCTCCCAGGTTGTACTTGGCAATGCCACGATAAAAATACTCTTCAAAGGGGTTTGCTTTGCGCGATATAACTTCATTAAAGTGCTGAATTGCTTCAGTATAGTTGTTATTATAAAGCGCTATCCGTCCTTTTCTGACAAAGTGGGGCAGATTAACCTGTGCATAGGTTCCGACTGTAGTCAGCAATAAGATAATAAGTATGACGGCTTTGGTATGACGAAACATTTTTCAAAAATAACAATTCTGTAATCAAGTTTTGTAATTCCATATCTTTGTGATGTTAAAACCTTGTAAATTCATCCTTATGGGAGGACGTTTCACTGTAGTTTATGTTTCTGATGAAAAGGATTACGATGATCTCAGGTTTCTTTTTCAGGAGTATGAAAAAGACCTGGGCTTTAACCTTTCTTTCCAGGATTTTAATAAAGAGCTGGACGAGCTTAAAAGCATGTATGCTTATCCTGAGGGAGCGGCATACATCATCAGGAAGAATAACATGGCAGTTGCGTGTATTGCTGTGAGAAAACTCGAAACCAATATTGCCGAGATTAAGCGTATGTTTGTTAGGGAAGCAGCCCGCGGTAAAGGTTTTGGCAAGTTGTTGCTCGATTGTGCCCTGATAGCTTGCCATGAGTTAGGTTATGAGCGTGTTAGGTTAGATACGCTTGATTATATGAAACCTGCTATTAAGGCCTATAAAAATGCCGGCTTTTACGAAATACCGGCTTACCGGCATAATCCTTTTGACAATGCCGTATTTATGGAAAAAGTGCTTTGAGTTCGGTTTACTATGTTACTATCTTAGTAAGTTTTTAAGTTTCTATGCTTCTGCGTTCTTAATAATTTAAGTCATGATCAGTGAAAATCTGTGCAATCAGTTAGATCAGTGAGCTATTGTTTTTGATTATAGTATACTGATCTAACTGATTT
>CAYXJS010000394.1:0-2319 GCA_964465045.1 uncultured Bacteroidales bacterium
TAGCTTCTTTTAATCAACACTTTATTGGCATTAAAAAAATCGTGCGGAATTGCTGTATAAGGAATAGAAACAAGCAACAGTAGAGAAAAAGGATAGTCGAATCTTTAGAAACTTGACAGACTTAGGGGGTCTATTTATCTTAAATTTCATCCATACAAACTTTCGCTCTGGCATTACGATTTTATAGGTTAGCTATATAAGAGGAAGGTTCAGCAAAGCAAGACACCTAAATGCAGCCATTAGTAATAAAAGCAGCTAATCCTACAGGCGGGCATCCCAAAGTTTATTAAAGTAAGCAGACTACTTATCAAAAGCATGAATGAGCTTTAACAACAATTTTTCTTGAAGCAGCAATCCTTCCATCGGTTTTCAGTAAAAGAATGTAGGCACCGTCAGGCAAACCATCTGCAGATAATGAAACCTGTTTTCTACCTGAAACAAAACCATTATATAAAGATTTCAGGACTTTTCCTTGTAAATCATATAATTTTAAGGAGACATAAGCTTGCTCAGGCATCGAAAAACAGACACTGAACTGATTGATGACAGGAATGGGGGAGACACGCAAGTCATATTTGTCGATACTATTTTCATGTATTCCAAGGGCATACCCAACTTTCACAAGCCATGCCTCCGTATTGTTAAAAGTGCCGGCATCACCTGTAAGGATAATATCTCCTTCTGTTGTGAGTGTTATATCCCTGAAGCGCTCATTCTCTGATGTGCCAATGGTTTTCGTCCATTCTTCATTGCCATCCTCATCAATTTTTACCAACCACCCGTCAACATTACCCGTATCTGGTGCAGAAGTCATGCCCGCCAGCAAATACCCGCTTTCCGGATCGGCTGTCAAAGCATAACCCATATCCATAGCTGAACCGCCAAAGAGGTTATCCCAAATTTGGTTGCCAGCTTCATCGGTCTTTATCACCCACATATCAGAAGGATCCATAACAGCGCTTTGGAATTTTCCGGTAAGCATATATCCGCCATCTTGCGTTTGAATCACATCCATACCGGCATCATTGAGTATCCCACCATAAGTTTTTTCCCATTCCAATGTTCCGTCCTGGCTTGTCTTTACCAGTCGAATATCCTCCAGACTTCCCGGAAATTCAGTGGTTCCTGTAATAATAAATCCTAAATCGCTTGTCTGTTTAACCGAAAAAGCCGCATCATAATCAGCTCCCCCAAAAGTATTAGTCCAGAGCGTATTCCCATCGGCATCCGTTTTGATAAGCCAAAATTCCTGGTGCGGATCTGCATATGGCTCAACCTCTTTCATTCCTGCCATAATATAACCGCCATCATTTGTAATCGCTATAGAATTGGCCAGCTCAGCCTTATCGTTTTCGCCGAAAGCTTTAGTCCATAAAGTATCTCCCATAGCATCGGTCTTAATCATCCAAACTTTGGAATAGCTGCTTCCGTTCTGATCGGTTCGTCCCGCAACAATATAACCTCCATCTGGTGTTTGCTTAACATCATAGGCGTTGTCAATACCTGTTCCGCCGTAAGTTTCAGACCATTCCAGGTTACCCGCAGCATCGGTTTTAATAAGCCAGGCGTCCCATAAACCAGCACCATATGATTTGGTATTTGCGGCAATGATAAAGCCCCCATCCATGGTTGGCTCTACAGCGTATGCTTCGTCCTGGTCACATCCCCCGTACTTCATCGTCCAGACAGTATCAGGCGGCGTCTGGGCATTTATAACCAAGGAGAAAAGCAGGAATACAATGGAAATATTAGCTTTTTTCATAATTAAACAGATTTGAATTGATAAATAAATAAAGAAGTATTATTTCTTACATTCCATATATTCATCTGCTTTGGTATTACTTTCCTGCTTGCTATCTTTATTAAATAGCCGATTCATCCTTTTTTATCCTGGGGGGTTTGTTTTTGCTTCTTTCTCTAAAGCAATTTCATCATAATGTGATTTCCTGATAAGAACAAATCAGTAGCGTGATTATTCTATCTACGGCATCAGTTCTGATTTAAGCATCATCTTTATCCTGAATATCCACTCTGACACCTTTATCAATTAACGCCCGGACAATTTCACCGGTCATATCACCGTGCCCTGCCAGAACAAGTGGCGCCGCCCGCTACCGGGCCTACTAAATTAACCAATCTTTCATCACATTGCAAGCCTAATGAAATACTTATAATGACCACCAATGACAAAAAATGACATTACATATTTGCTAACTGCAATTTATTCAGTCACCTTTAAACCCAATGACCACAAATGACTACAAATTACAATGAATTACAATAAATTTCTATCTCCTACTTCCCATGCCGCTCTTCCAG
>CAYXJS010000395.1:0-2304 GCA_964465045.1 uncultured Bacteroidales bacterium
AAGTAGTGATAAAAAAAATTGAACACAACAGTATTATTGTAAAACCAAAACATATATGACATGGAAGGAGAACTTGCTGTTTACATTGCCATAGGAATTGCCTCAATTTTCGGATTATGGGTGATTTTCTATTTTGTTCCCGTAGGATTATGGTTTACGGCTTTGTTATCCGGTGTACGGATTTCATTGCTGCAACTTGTTTTTATGCGCTGGCGGAAAGTCCCACCGCAAGTGATTGTGCGCAGCATGATTTCAAGTACAAAAGCCGGACTGAACCTCGGCCGGAATGACCTTGAAGCGCATTACCTCGCGGGCGGACACGTACAGGATGTTGTTAATGCCCTGATCTCTGCCGATAAGGCAAACATGGATATTGGTTTTAAGACCGCTACTGCTATTGACCTGGCAGGAAGGGATGTGCTTGAGGCTGTACAGATGTCAGTAAATCCGAAAGTGATTGAAACACCTGCCATTACAGCCGTTGCAAAAGATGGGATTCAGCTTATTTGTAAAGCGCGCGTTACCGTAAGAGCCAATATCAGGCAACTTGTGGGAGGCGCAGGAGAAGAGACTGTGCTTGCCCGCGTGGGAGAAGGTGTGGTGTCTTCCATCGGTTCGGCAGATTCCCATAAATTAGTGCTCGAAAACCCGGATTCTATCTCCAGGGTTGTATTGGATAAAGGACTTGATTCTGGTACAGCATACGAAATCCTTTCTATTGATATTGCTGACATTGACATTGGCAAAAACATTGGCGCTGAATTGCAAATCGATCAGGCCAATGCAGATAAAAATATTGCCCAGGCTAAAGCAGAAGAGCGTAGAGCAATGGCTGTAGCCCAGGAGCAGGAAATGAAGGCTAAGGCAGAGGAAGCTCGTGCCGAAGTGATACAAGCGGAAAAACAGATTCCTGAAGCGATATCGCAAGCATTAAAAAGTGGAAACTTAGGTGTGATGGATTATTATCGCTTAGATAACATCCAGGCTGACACCAAGATGAGAAACTCCATCTCTACTCCACCTGATGCTTCGCAGGATGATAATTATCAAAGTTCAGGAGGCAAGAAACCGGATAAGGATGAATAGAATTTCATAAATTTGTAACCGGAAAAACGCCTGTAGAACTTCTCTTACAGGCGTTTTTTTTAGATTTCAGAATTGATTTTTATGACTGAAAATATAGAATTTAAGCAGCTGCAGGGCCGTAAGGCATACCTGTTACAACTGTTGGAAGACGATACAGGAGCGGGAGAAAAAGATAAGCTGAATAAAGCTTTGGAAATCCTGCATACGCATTGCAGCCAGATGCATCATACAGATGGTTCGCTTTTTGAGCAGCATCCCATAGAAGTAGCTATTAGCGTGGTAGAAGATCTGGGCCTGGGATATAAATCTGTGCTTGTAGCCTTATTGCATGTTTTACCAAACCATTGTGGTTTTGAATTGAAGGATATCCAGAAACATTTCGGGGAAGAAGTGGCGGGATTGATTGAAGAGTTTCTGCGGATTTCTGCCATCCGGATTGATAAACCTTCCCTGTATTCGGATAATTTCAGGAACCTGTTGCTTTCGCTGGTAAAGGATATTCGGGTTATCCTGATCAAACTGATCGATCGTGTGCATATGATGCGCACTTTGGGAGGTGTAGAGGAAAACATCAGAAAAAAGATTAGCAACGAAACGTTTTATCTATACGCGCCCCTGGCACACCGGTTGGGTTTATATCGAATGAAAACCGAGCTGGAAGATAACGCCATGAAGTATACACATCCCGAAATTTATCAGGATATCCGGCGAAAGCTGAAGGAAACAAAAGATGAACGGGAAAAATATATCCAGGAATTTATTGAGCCTATCTGGCATGCCATAAAATCACAGGGGTTTGATTTTGAAATAAAAGGGCGCTCAAAGTCGGTTTTCAGCATCTGGCAAAAAATGAAGAAGCAAAATGTAGACTTTGAACAGGTGTATGATGTGTTTGCCATCCGCATTATCCTTAATAACATTATTGAAAGTGAAAAGGCCGATTGCTGGAAAGTATATTCTATTCTTACGGATAAATACACGCCTAATCCTCTGCGTTTGCGTGATTGGGTGACAGTGCCTAAGGCTTCTTCGGGCTATGAATCGCTGCATACAACCGTAAAAGGTCCTCGAAATCGCTGGGTGGAAGTACAGATCAGAAGCCGGCGCATGGATGATATCGCAGAAAAAGGACAAGCCGCTCACTGGAAATACAAAGAAGGTAGCACAAAGGAAAGCTCTGACGAAGACAAGCTTAAAGCCATTCGTGAAATCCTCGAG
>CAYXJS010000396.1:0-2297 GCA_964465045.1 uncultured Bacteroidales bacterium
TGACATATGTAGTGATATTTCTTTCAAGATACTGAATATCAGTTTTGTAAATACATTTTTATAAAAAAGTTATCATTTAGTTATTAACATATTTATTTGATATTTAGGGTGTTAATAATTTTTGTCATGTACTAAATCAGATGATATAACTTTGAATATATCTCTTTTGGGATATTTGATTTTTTTAGTGACTCTAATATGATTTCAAATCCGGGACCTATTTTTTGCTGATAATAATCGATGACATCTTTATAAAGATTTCTAAAGGCTAACGTTCGATTAGGGTTAGTCTGTTGGGCAATAAATTCTGAAGAAGAAAATATTGGGTAATAATACTCCATCCATTTTATAACTTGTAGACCTAATGGAATTTTTGCCATGTAAAGGTCTTTTTGAATAAACTGATCATGTTGTTCGATATTTTCAATAGTGGCTCTTAATAAAGCAAACTTATAAGTTGATGATTTGCTTTCTCGATGTATGATTGTTGCGATATTTCTTAAAACTTCGTCTTGCATGGCTATCCTATAAAATTATCATGATAATGAGAACTCAAAAACTCTCGTTTCGGCAAAAACCTTTCCGGTTCTCGAATGGTTTTGAGATGATAGGGCTTGAAAAACTTATTATACCCTTCATTCTCTGACTCTAACAGCTCTTTGCTGATGTGGATTTTATAATTTTCATCGATTGCAATGTGTCCGTGTTCGAAAGCTTTGTCGTGGAGAGCGTTTAGAAGTAAACCGTTTTTTGGATTCATCCTGTTGTTGTGGTCTTTCGCCCAGGGTATAATGTGAGCTGCAATCAGTAAATCGGGATTATTGATATTTGTGATACAACATTGATAATTGTAGGAAGTAAGCATCATAGTTCTGAAAAAACTTTGATTAATTCGAGTTTTGACTCTGCGCTCTCGTTCCTTTCCTTCTTTTATTTTCAGTTCATCGGATGTTTCAATCGTCCGATTTTGGTATTGAGCCAGTAGCTTTTCACTCTCAAAGGCTAACTCATCCCAGTTTTCGAAAAATTCGTTCCAAATCTCCTCATCTTTTTTACTTCGATTTGATGCTCCTTTTATCCCGCGAGCCTGCAATTGAGGGTCTAAGCTTGCGAAGTTAACCAGCTTCCATGAAACGGCTGAAGGTGTACGACCTATCAGTTTAGACAATTCAATAACTTTCGGGTTACTGATATGAATTTTCCCAAAAGGTATTTTGCAGTAAAGATTAAACGCAATGATTAGCTCTTCTCGTGTCCATAATTTATTAGCCATTGATGCTGATTTTCTGTTGAGTTATATTGAATTTGTTTCATTTGCGAAAAATATTGCTCTAAAATCCTAATTATTTATCTCTTTTCCAAATCCTGATGTGATTTTGTTTTTCATCATTCAATTAAGAGATATAATTGTATTAGCTAATAGAAAAAGTAACATTCACAAAATATCATATTTAATAAATGCCTATCGAGTTTTGCTTACAAGAGCAAGACAAGGAATGGTCATCGTAATTCCAAGAGGAGATAATGAAGATCAAACAAGGAAGCATGAGTTTTTTGATGATACATATCATTATTTAAAAGGAGTTGGTTGTACTGTTCTATGATCAACCCCCAAACAATCCCCCTTACAGCTTGTTAATGATACACAACCAAAAAACAGTTAGAACAATGAAGAAACAGATTTTAATAGCAGCAACGCTTTTGATGGGAATGTTCTCAGCCAATAACGCTATGGCGCACTGCGAGGTGCCTTGCGGTATTTACAATGACCAGTTGCGGGTAAAGATGTTGTATGAGCATTTTACCACCATCGAAAAGTCGATGAACCAGATTGAGGCCCTGAGCGAGGAAGGCGACAAAAACTACAACCAGATTGTACGCTGGGTTACCACCAAGGAAGACCATGCTAAAAAGGTGCAGCACATCGTAGAGCAGTATTTCATGCATCAGCGCATCAAGGTAAAAGAGCCTGCCGATGGCGCAGCATATGATAAGTACATCAAACAGATTACGCTGGCGCACAAGCTTACGGTTTATGCCATGAAAACCAAGCAAACCACAGACCAGCAATACATCGAAAAGCTGCGTAATACGCTGGCAGACTTCGAAGATGCCTACTTCGATGAGGAAGACAAGAAACACATGGAGCATCACCACGAAAAAGAATAATCCGGGGTAAGCTCTCAAAATACTTAAATCGCCAACCTGTTACAGGCTGGCGATTTTTTTTGTGATTCAGGGCTTCAGATACTCCTGAATAGCCTTTACATACGTTTCAAAAGCGTCCAGACCCTGTT
>CAYXJS010000397.1:0-2291 GCA_964465045.1 uncultured Bacteroidales bacterium
ATGCTGCCATCAAAAAAGCAAAAACAGTAAACTATCACTGAGGTAAAATGTTAAAAAAGAGAAGTCGTGATATGAAAACCATACCTGTGGCTGCTAAATACAAAAAAGCCATACAAACAGAACATTAGACAGATGAAATCAGAAACCTTAAGCGCCAAAAACAAAGCGCTTCGTCTTAACCTCGATTTATCCAATTACGGAACGCTGGCCGAAATCGGTGGTGGACAGGAAACAGCCCGCATTTTCTTTAAAGCCGGCGGCGCATCCGGAACCATTGCCAAAACCATCTCAGCATACGATAAGGCTTTTTCCAATGAAATATACAACAATGGCAATCCCGGGCGCTACGTGTCTGAAAGCCGGGTAGATAAGATGCTCCACCAGGAATACAAGGAGCTGACCAACCTGCTGGGTATCGACCGGAAAAGACGCTTTTTTGCCTTTGCCAATTCCGTGGAAACACTCAACTTTCAAAAAACCAATAAACCTCACGGCTGGCTGGGTATGCGCTTTCAGCTTCAGCCTAACAGCGAGCCAAATCACGTGATGCTCCACGTGCGCTTGCTGGAAAATGACGCCTCCTTACAGCAAAGCACGCTGGCGATTTTGGGCGTAAACCTGATCTATGCCTGCTATCACTATAATGACCGTCCTAACGTTTTTCTGTCTTCTTTGCTTGATAACCTAAGCAGCGATAAAATTGCCATCACTATGGTACGGATGAGCGGTCCGCAACTGGCGTATGTGGATAACCGCCTGCTGGGAGTGCAGTTGGTTAAAAACGGCATGACACACGCTATTATGTTCGACCGTTATGGCAACGTACAGGAACCGCACGATATGCTGTACAAAAAAAATGTACTCGCTTTCCGCGGAAGGTTCAGGCCCGTTACATATGTTACGCTCGACATTATCCGCGCAAGCATGAAGCTTTTTAAAAAAGACAAGGACTATGAGCCCGAAAATACCATCACGCTTTGCGAAATCACCCTTAACAACCTCATGGAAAAAGGCTCTTTCGATGAAAAGGATTTCTTAGACCGCGTGGACCAGCTCAATCAAATCGGGCAAAATGTGATGATTTCCGACTACAAAGAGTTTTACAAGCTGACCGAATATTTTAGCCAGTTCCGCATCCATAATATCCGCATTGTAATTGGGGTTAAAACATTTGTGAAAGTACTTGACCCGCGCTATTACACACATCTCAACGGAGGTATTCTGGAAGCTTTCGGGAAGCTTTTCCCGGAACATATGAAAATGTACCTCTACCCTGCCCTTGATAAAAATCAGGAAAGCCAGATAACATCAGAAAATCTGAATATCCCGCCGCACTTAGTCGATTTATACAAATACCTGCTTACCAACCGCAGAATCATCGATATAGAGCCGGTAGATGCATCTTATCTGAAAATCGATTCACGCGACGTGCTTAAGCTCATTGAGCAAGGCAAATCAGACTGGGAAAACTGGGTTCCGGATTACGTTACTTCCATGATTAAAAAACGCCGGATGTTCGGATATCGTGAAACGGTGGATTCGTGAAAATTGTTGGATTAAAGAGTTATACAGCTTGCTTAAATGAATTTAGGATACTATCTTTGAATAGTTTTAAATTAAGACAATTATGACATCTATAGACATAAAAAATCAAATTATACATAAACTCCAATCAATTGAGGATATATCTTTTTTAGAAGCTGTCAACAAAATTATTGATGCAAAGACCGAAAAAGATGTTTTTTATATCAATGATGATTTAAAAAATAAACTTTTGAGCAGAGAAAAAAAGAGTGATTTCATTGATAATGATGATGTTTTTAAAGAAACTGAGATATGGCTAAACGAAAGGTAGTATGGTCGTATGAAGCCAAAATTGAATTCTTTGAAATTCTAGATTATTACTACCAGCGTAATGGCAATGCAAATTATAGCAAAAATCTCAATCAAACCATGAGGCAATCCACTATACGGCTTAAAAAAACGCCCTATATTGGGAAGAAAACAAATATTGAAAACATTAGATTACTAATAGAAGGGAACTTTTTACTTTTTTATTCTATTAATGACACTGAGATTCGCATTTTAAGCATTGTTGATTCCAGACGAAATCCAGAGGTGATACGATACAAAAAATAGGTTGATTATCTTATGCTTCGGTTAAGCTGAGCATCTTCCCTTCATCCCCCAGCCCCTTTCCGAAAAAGTCGGGACAGGTCTCCCAAAAGGAGAAGGAGAGCGCAAGGTTTGATCTTCATATGCTGAGGTTCAAAAACGAGGAGGTGATGGAA
>CAYXJS010000398.1:0-2289 GCA_964465045.1 uncultured Bacteroidales bacterium
GCGGTTTTTATGGATTTTAAGCGCTCAAGCACCCCTGCATCATCAGCATCATACATCAGGAAATCCATATCTTTTTCATGCGTGGGAATCCCTTTTTTATGATTCCGGATGAAGCGGTCAGTTATTTTGTTGCCAACAATTTTTGGAACGATTTCGATGTGAATGCGGTATTTTGAGCGTAGAAGTTTTACATAATTCTCTTCTGTTTTCCCTTCACAGAAGACCCATATGTGAGGTTTTACCTTTTTATTTCGTGGTGCTTTTCTTTGGCGTCTACCCATGAATGATTTCCTTTAGGTTTTCTTCTGTGTCGTCCACAAATGGAAGTGCTTCAAAGCGCCCTTGGTAGTAGGCTTTTTCCAGGTCCATGGTGTCCCTGAAATCGCCATAATCATAAAGCGAGTAAAGGTCGCTGGCGCCATCCTCGGTTTTGTTAACAAACCAAATCTGGTCTTTTCTGAATTTCTTCAAATCAAGAAAACTTGTGTTATGTGTGGTGCAAATAAGTTGTGCTTTCTCTGATATTTTAAACAGGTTAAAAATGTAATCAATAATTTCTGTATGCAGGCTTTCACCAATCTCATCCACCAGTAACACTTTATTTTGCTTCACGATGTAAAGGATTGATAAAATGTTGGTGAAGAGTTTTATTGTGCCTGCTGATTCCTCTTTGAAAAAGTCGAATGGAACTTTGGGAGCTGAACGGTGATAACTAACAATTTCCAGTTTTTCATCCATTATCTCTTCTGCTGAGAGGGTCAACTCCTCAAGGTTAGCATTGAATCTTTTTCCTGGCTTTTTTACTTTTTTTAGCTTAATGTCTGAGATATCGCTGTCAGCTACCCTCAGGGCTTCCAGCAGAGAAGATTTATATTCAGCAAACAGGTTTTCAATTTGTGGGGCATTCAATCCCACATACCCCAGAATAAACTCGTTATTAAAATAATTAAAGATACGTTTGCCAATCTCCCGGTCCATTTGGCTGGCGCGGGATATGAAAAGGGTTTTATCTGAAGTGTTTTCCGCCACATCCATGGGGCGCTTGATGTCTTCGCCAAAGGAATATTTTTCTTTTTTGCTCCTCCCAGCCTTTTCATCCCGGGTAAAAATCTTTTTAATTCTTCCTTTGGGGTAATAATGGAGGCTTTCCGTCAGTATTTTATTGTCCATCAGGGAGAAGGCATATTCGTATTCTATTTCTTCAGCCACAAAGCGGATAAAGTAAGTGCTGGGCTTTTTATCATAACCATTGAACTTGAACTTCTTATAATTGAAATTCGTATTCTCGTTATGGTTGTGCGAATTCAATACCATGTTATGGCAAAAACGGATGGCTTTGATGATGTTGCTTTTGCCAGAGGCATTAGCGCCATAGATTATCGCTGTTTTCAGGATATCGCTTTTATCTTGGGAGAAGACATTTTGATTCAATTCCCTGGCATTTTTCGACCGGATGTTACCAGCACGCATATCCAGGGTCACCGGTTCCTTAATAGAGAAAAAATTGCCGATTTGGATTTCTAAAACCATTTTATAAGCGTTTTTCGTAAATATTTTGCAATATATACACTTAAAACGGAATTTTCAAGTTTTTGTTTCATCTGTGTAAACTTTTAGTTTACCGGTTACGACCTCATTGATTAGTGATTCGCGGTATTCTTCGAGAAGAGCAATCAATTTCCGGGTAGTTTCTGCTTTTCTACGAAAAATAGCTAAATGTTTACTTATGTGATTTGATATCTTCTCTTGCTCATTAATATCTGGATAAGGAATATGTAAATTTTTGATTTTTTCAACTGCCAAACCAGGTTGAGCTGCTGATACAGAATATTTATTTAGCTCCATAACCCGGAGTAACTCACCAAGAAAAACTAAAGACATTTCTGTTCGCGGGTGAGCAACAACAGCATGTTCAGAAGCCCAAAATTTGCCTTTTGCATACTGAATATTACCACATAAAGCTCCTTGTCTCCCGATAAGGACATAATTTCCATCATGAGTATATTCATAAAAATAGCCTCTAATACCATTTCCCCCATATACAGGGTACTTTTCATCCTCTTTTAACTGATCAGATACTATGTTTTTACCGCTTCGTAAGCCGACAACGTGTTTTAATTTTAAAGTGATCCAATGCTCCGGAATCTCTCCCAGCCAGTCAATACCGCTATCCTTCATGGGCGCATCCGGGTCGATGCCTTTGGTGACTGCCCGGTTGATGATGGCGGTTTTCTCTTCCTCGTAAAGCTCCAGCAGTCTTTTCTTGCTTTCGATGAGGGTGTCGATTTC
>CAYXJS010000399.1:0-2278 GCA_964465045.1 uncultured Bacteroidales bacterium
AACAAGGCTTCTGAAGGAAGCATCAGGTGGAATGACCCGGACTTGAACATCGACTGGAAACTGGATAATCCTGTGCTTTCTGAAAAAGACCAGGCTTCTCCCCTGTTTCGTGATTTTGTAAGCCCATTTTCATTTCTATGATAGCAGCCAGAATAGCCAATTAGATGCTGACCGCTATGAAAATGTGAGAAACACGTAAAAAATTATTTTGATGGTCCAGTGAATACCGGCCTAACTCTCATTGTATACCTTCAGTACTGTTTCGCGAAGCGCTTTACCTGACCCGGTGAAAAGGTGAAAGATATTATCAGCGATTGTTTCCGGTTTAACCCATTTGCTAAAATCAGCATCAGGCATAGCTTGCCGGTTTGGTGGCGTGTCAATCAAGCTCGGCATGATCACCGAAGAGGTAACGCCGGTTTTTTTAGAATCTTCATTGATAATGTCAGAGAGGTATTGCACCAGCCTTTTCGATAATCCGTATGCCACAACTCCTTTAGCTGCTGCCGAATCCAGTGCAGGCCGTGCCCCGATAAGCACAATCTGACCGCCCGTATTAGCTTTCTTAAACTTTTGGAGTATAGCACGGGAAGAATTGTAGGCTGTTACAAAATTAAGGCGATACATCTTTTCAATTTGCTCGAGGGAAGTATCTTCAAGCGTTCCCATACCAAAACCTCCAACAGTAAGTATCGCACCTTCAGCCTTGTCAAGCTTATTGATGACATCAAAAGTATCCTCTTCTTTCATCAAATCAACCTGTTGTATTTCCAGTTGATTAGACTTTATAAAGTCGGTTTCAGTATTGGGGGCTATTAAACCGATAACCTTGTATCCTTCATCCAGGAACTTCTGGGTAACTGCCTTACCGAGATTTCCGTTTGCACCCGTAATTAATATTGTTTTTCGCATAATTGATAGTGTTTAGTAGAAAGACAACAGAATTCCGGCATTGTTCATCCACAAAGAATAACAATTTTAACATACTGGCATCATCATTGCAATAACTGATTACTTAATTTTGCACAATTAAATTCAAAGAAGATGAAACGAGCAGTATTGGCATTAGGCGCCGCGGGTTTATTGATAATTATTGGTGTTATTGTAAGCAGTACTTCCAAAAGCAATACTTTCAATAGCAGCAGTAATAATGAAAAGTCGCATTTTAATTATGATGAAATCAGGGGTGCAGTGTTACCTGAGACGGCATCATTTGCCGGAGAAGAAGTCCCCTTAGATAAATTCTACGTCCGCGAAGCATTGGATAAAGAGATGCAGATCAACACATACTGGCATTCTTCCACGCTCATGTTGCTCAAACGTGCAAACCGCTGGTTCCCGAAAATAGAACCCATACTTAAAGCGAATAACATTCCTGAAGACTTCAAGTATCTGGCTTTGATAGAAAGCGGTTTAGAAAATGTAGTTTCTCCTGCCGGCGCTGCAGGCTTCTGGCAAATCATGAAAGGTACGGCTCATGATTATGGCCTTGAGGTGAATAAAGATGTAGACGAGCGCTATCATCTTACAAAATCAACGCAAACTGCATGTGATTATTTAAACAAGGCTTACGATAAATTTGATAGCTGGACATTGGCTGCCGCGGCATACAACGCCGGAAAGCGAAGAATTAACCGGGAAATCGAAAGGCAGCACGCAAACAACTATTATGACCTTTATCTTAATACAGAAACATCTCGCTATGTTTATCGCATTCTGGCTGTAAAAGCCATCTATGAAAATCCTGAAAAGTTTGGTTTTTCCCTCGAGCATAAAGATCTTTATCAGCCTGTTGCAACCCGCGCTGTCACACTTAATAATGAAATCTCAGATTTGGTTGCCTTTGCCAAAGAGCACGGCACAACTTATAAAATGCTGAAAACTTTGAACCCGTGGCTTGTCAATAACATCCTAAGAAACAGCACTAAAAAAGAATATGTCATTCTTTTGCCTGAAGAAAGGTAAACTAATCTGAATAAATCAAAGTCTGAAATATTCAGTTTCATAAACGTTTAAACTAAGTTTCGTTTTACAAAATATTCACCTGGCCAACATCACTGATACAGCGATAAAGCTATATCAGCATCTATGTTATTCCAATAAACCGGCACCCGGAATGAAATATTACTATTAATTTTGCACCCTATTTTGAAAAAGAACAATACTGCATGAAAGAAGAACCGGCACATCATCCTGTGGCAGACCTTGCAGGCGAGAAAGAGCTAAAGGTATTAGGGGCCCGCGTGCATAATTTGCGTGATATTGATGTAAAGATTCC
>CAYXJS010000400.1:0-2278 GCA_964465045.1 uncultured Bacteroidales bacterium
TGATAATCTATGTTTTTTAACCTGAGGATAGTAGAGTCTGTGTCCAGTTCATGAGATGCTGTATAAGTATAAAATGTTTCATTGTCCTTTTCAACAGTTATGCTGATTAATGTTTTAGAACGTATAAGAGCATTTCCCTGTACATAATTTATTATGTCAGTAAAATAGTCTTCGTAGTGAAAAACAACCTGATAAATTTCTTCATCGAGGTTATTAAATAGTTTTACTTTTTTTAAATAAATCTCGCCTATATCATCATTCTTATTATATACATATTCAATGTAATTTCCCTTCCTGTCTTCAACCTTTGTAAGGTGCCACTGCAATACAGATTCGTCTGTCTGTGCATTTAATCGGCCGTTGTCCTCCCAGCCATAATAGTAAATTTTCCTGTCAGCCCCAAAAACCTTAAATCTCTGCGGCCCGTCACCAGTGAATCCCGATTCCCGGTAGGCAATGATGCGTTGTTGCGAAGCTATTTCTGTGCGGTATTCCGATTTATCAGCCCCATAGTTACCTTCAACCACTAACAGGCGCTGCCCTCCAAGGGCATATTTATCACCATCTAAATCCACGCCTGTCTTCTCTCCATCAATATGGTAGCTTTCGCCGGTTCTGGTTATTGCCATCTGTCCGCTCAAGTTCCATCCATAACCAAGCAATCCAAAGCCGGATTGGCTATTATAGTTCAGGCTGATATTGGGCTTTAGTCCGTTAATTCCAGGTGGGACTTCGATTGGTACGGAGTAAGTAAATCCTCCTGTTTCTGATACGCCATGCTGACCGGGCAGTAAGCCGACCACCCCATCATCCTCCGGGTCCGGCCCTCCCGTTTCTCCTCCTTCGGGTGGGAATACCAAATATGGGCTTATTCGAAACTGAAAGCTTTGATTGTTATTTGAGGTAGCATAAAACCCCGGGGTAAATTTAATTGAATCGCGGGCTTCATATATCTTATTGCCGTAAACATAGGTGTCCAATTCAAAAAACTCATCCTGAAGCAGGTTTTGTGCTTGGCCGGTGCCGATTAAAGCAAGCATAAACAGTAAGGTGATAAATATATGGCGTTTCATAGACTTATTTTTTTAGGATTTTGATGGTTTTCTTGATGTCTTCTTTACGTGCGTGAAGATTTAGAAAGTACATGCCGGCTTTTGCATTGCTCAGATCGATGTCGGTCTGTTTCACCATAGAACCTTCCAGTTGTTTTCTGCCGTTCATGTCGTAGAGCCTATAGCTCACTTTGCCTTCAAGGTTCGTGGTAAGATGTACCTGACCCAGGGTAGGGTTGGGGAAGGCCTTCATTGTATAGCCCGGGCTATCTTTCAGATCATCTTTGCTTTCCAATTTGTATACATATTCGTCAGAATACAGCGTGGTATCCGAAGCATCCTTCTCCGAGGCTTTTTTTAGTTCAACTACGGCAGATTTCCTGTTGCCGTTCGCATCATATTCATAGCTCACTGAGGATTGCGAAAAGGAAAGAACCGGGAGCATAATGAATATAATACCGCTTATTGATAAAACAAGTTTACTTTTCATTTTTCAGGGCTTTTAGTTCTTCTTTTAGGGCTTCAAGTTTTTCATCCTGCTCTTGAAGCTTTTTATTTTGTTCAATAAGATAAAGCGTCATCTCCTCCACCTTCTCCAGTAACTTAGCGTTCATTTCTGAGAGTTCAATGCCTTCTTCTTTCACGGCCTGCTCGGTTGGTATTCCCGGCAGGTGTTTGTTTTGGCGGATAAACGTTTCGAGTTCGTGTAACGTGCGTAGATGGTAATCGTCTGCAAAGACATAATCAGCCCATACGTCCGGTACTACCAATACTTCTTTTGCTTTAATTGTACCATTAACGGTTAGGTTGGTTGTGCTGTCATAGGCATTATGTCCGATAGTTATCTCTGCGGGCGTTACTGTTAGAGCCGGTGTATTGTTATCTGCCATAATCGACAGTTCATTGTTTTTCATTAATAAATCCCTCATTTTCACATCTTCGGAAAATGAAGCCGATGTCCCGGTTTGATGTCCTGCCACAGCTAAATCATCATCTATGTTTACGTTTTGTGTAAATGCTGCTGATGTACCTGACTGGTGACCGCCAACTGTTAAATCACCTTCAATATCCATGTTATTGGAAAATTCTCCATTTAGACCTATTACATCTAACGCGGCTTTGATTGAACCCCCGACGTCTAATGCATGTGAAGCGCTTGTTTGATTAATGGCTACCCGGCCGTATGTGGTGTAAAGCCCGGTGGCTTTGGTGTCTGAATATGTAAA
>CAYXJS010000401.1:0-2278 GCA_964465045.1 uncultured Bacteroidales bacterium
TACAGCATCTTCCAGCTTGAGGTTCCAGTTTCCTTGTTCCTTATCCCACCGATGACCCACATTTCCTTTCGGTACGATAGCTTCACCACTGTATTCATCGATATTCAGGAACTTCCATTCTCCGTTAGCGATATCCTGAAAGGCTTCCAGGCGGTTGGCGCGGACCAGTTTCCCGGGCTTTAGTTTTCCCTCCTGCTCCGTGAGTTCTACCAGGTATGGACTGTCGGTGTATTGCTTGGTATAATTGATGAAATAGGGCACTTGTTTCTTGTGATGAAACTCATTGAGGATAACATGCGTTACGCCCATCCAATAAGCTCCGTCACTACCGGCATGGAGGGGAACCCACTGGTCGGAATATTTAGCTACCTGGCTGAAATCGGGGGAGAATACTACTGTTTTGGTGCCGTTGTGTCTTGCTTCAGCAAAGAAATGGGTGTCGGGCGTCCGGGTCATATTCAGGTTTGCACCCATGACGGCAATAAATTTAGAGTTAAACCAATCGGCACTCTCCGCCACATCGGTTTGTTCTCCCCACACTTCGGGTGAGGCGTTAGGTAAGTCACAATACCAATCATAAAAACTAAGATTTACCCCTCCGAAAAGTTGCAGGAACCGACTGCCTGCCGCGTAACTCAGCATCGACATCGCCGGAATAGGGGAGAAACCGATAACGCGGTCGGGCCCGTATTTTTGGGCCGTGTAAATATTGGAAGCGGCAATGATTTCCAGCAGTTCCTCCCAGCTTGCCCTTCTGAAGCCTCCTTTGCCGCGGGCCTTTTGATACTCCCTGCGTTTTACTGTATCCTCCTGAAGGCTTTTCCACGCTGAGACGGGGTCGCCGGTTTCCTTTTTCTTTTCACGGTAGGCATCAAGGAGTTTTCCGCGGACCAAGGGGTACTTGATACGCAGCGGGCTGTATAGATACCAGGAGAAGGAGATACCCCTTTGGCAGCCTCTTGGTTCATAGGGTGGTAGTTTATCTTCAAGAAGAGGATAATCCAGTTGTTGTGTTTCCCAAACAACAATACCATCTTTTACATGAATCTGCCAGGAGCAACCACCGGTGCAGTTTACACCATGGGTGCTTCTGTAAACCTTGTCGTGCTGAAAACGATTGCGGTAAAACTCTTCCCACTTCCGGGTTTTGGGTGATATGAGGTCTTCGATCCAACTCATGGTCTTTAATTTTTATTTTTAGATGGTCTTTAACTGACGATTAAATATCTTGTCATGAACGCCCCGGCTCTTTCGTTTTCGCCAAATCAATGAAATAATGAAGAAAGCCAGGACTGTACCGGCAATTCCTGCCATTATCAGTTTGTAGGTAATGCTTAAACCCGGCTGTTGATTAGGTTGTTGGGGTGCTGAAGCCTCTTTTAAATAGGCCGTAAGGTTGTGTATTTCTGATTCTAACAAAGGATTGTTTTTATAGGCTGCTTTCATTACAGGGAAAGCAGGATTTTTCAATACGGCTTTTATACCGTTTTCGCCCAACTTTTCATAACTCCCGGCGAGATCTATGGCGATGTTGCCGCCATGAAAACTGTTTTGTGTGGAAATGCTATGACATGATATGCAAGAAGGCCCTTCATTAAAAAAGCGGATCTTTCCGGTGAATAAGATCTCCCCCGCCTGCAGATTATTTGCCGTAAAAGCGGTAGTTTGCTGTGGTTTTTGTTGAGCATCACCGACAGGTGCATCACCGGATTCCCCTTCGATATATTTCAGGATAGCATCGATTTCGGCATCGGTGATGTTGTTCTCAGGCATCATCACCTGGTTGTATTCTTTGTAAAGGCTAACGGCGATGGAGTCATCCTTTTGAATCATGGTTTGGGGTGACCGGATAAAGTCGTTAAGCCATGGTCGTGAGCGCTTATCAGTAATATTAGCAAGGTCAGGCCCTACCAGACGCCCCTTATTAATCGTATGACATCCCTGGCAACTGTATTGTTCAAATAATGCTTTCCCTTTGCTTTGGCCATAAGCACTTTTGTAAGGAAAGATCAATCCGGTGAAAGCAAGTATAATACTCAGATGAAGTAAAGTTTTCATAAAATATTAGTATTTAAAGAACTAAAGTACTCCTGAGACTTAACTTTTTTGTAAGCAGATTAATGTGAATTATAACACTTGCTCAAAATTCGTAAAACAAAACCGCAAAAGCAAGTATATAAGTACAAGTATGCTTAAATAGGTATGTATTTGCTTTTATTTTATTAATTATCAATACTTTAAACTATGTCCTATTTTGTTAAATATATGTTAAAATATT
>CAYXJS010000402.1:0-2249 GCA_964465045.1 uncultured Bacteroidales bacterium
GATGGAACCGCAGACTGGGATGCTGAAGATCAAAAAGGCTTTTCGCCGATTGGGAATAACAATATCAATACCAATTTTACTGGTTCCTATGACGGGCAAAACTATAACATTAATAATTTATACATTGATCGCTCAACTGATTATGTAGCCTTATTTGGTTATACTAACGGCGCCACGCTTAGTAATGTTAATATAACGAATGCAGATATTACAGCAGGTCAGCGCTCCGGAGTTTTAGCCGGTTACCTGGACAATTCTTCTGATGTTTCTAATTGTTTTACCTCCGGTAATATTTCGGCTACAAATTACTCCGGAGGTTTGATAGGACAGATTCAAGGAGGTTGTAATGTCTCCAATTCACATACTTCGGTTGATATGACAGGTACCTATGGTATCGGTGGATTTTCAGGAACTGCTTCAAGAGGACCAAGAGTAGAAAACTGTTATAGTACAGGGAATGTAGTTTCTACTGATGCCAACTTATCTTCTTCTGTTGGTGTTGGGGGATTTATGGGGGATACCTATTCTTATAATAATACAGATTCACAAACTGAGATTGTCAATTGTTATAGTAAAGGTAATGTCACGATGAAATATTATGAGACAGGTGAAAATATAGGCTCATTTATAGGTGATAATACTGGTAATTCAGATAATAATGGGAAGACTATCGTCAAAAATTCTTATGCTACCGGCCAGGTAATATACAAAACAGCTTCCAATCCAACAGATAAAGGATTTATTGGATCTGACGATGGATCGGGTATTTTTACTGATAACTTTTTTGATAAAGACGTAAACCAACAAACATCAGGATTAGGGGCTACAGCTAAATCCACCTCTGAAATGAAGAATCAAAGCACTTTCAGCAATTGGACTTTTGATTCCGATAACTGGGCCATGAGCGATGGTAATTCCCGTCCCTACCTTGCCTGGCAGGATGTGGCTGTGGATAACAACTACCCGGATGTGGGCGTTACATCGGTTGATTTCCCGGAAGGCAATATTTATAATAATTCGGGGGCATCACTCACACTGACCTATGGGTATATTTACGAACAGGATGCACCACCAAGCTGGGAGACCTCCACCAAAAAGGAAGTCGGAACAAATGTTTCCGTTAGTGATGGCGCAGATCAAACCATAGCGGCAACTACCATAAATTCTCTTACAGAAGGAACTTCCTATTATGTCCGCAGTTATACCACTGACGGCTCAACGGTTTGGTACGGGGAAACCGTGCAGTTTACAACTTCCACAATATCATCCATGACCTGGGACGGCTCCGAGAGCTCCGACTGGAATACGGCAGGTAACTGGAGCGGAGACGCCACCCCTGACAATACACATAATGTCACCATTGCATCGGATGTTCCCAATGACCCTGTCATTTCCAATGGGGACAACGCCGATTGCAACGATCTGACGGTGGAAAGCGGCGCCACACTTACCGTCAATGACGGCGGCTCACTTATCACCAATGGCACCATTACCAACAACGGCACCGTTGATATCAAAATGGATGCTACCGATGACGAATGGAATTTGATTTCCATACCCAACAGCAATGCAATAGCCGACGTGTTTTACGATAATTATTTGCAGGAATGGGATGAGCCAAATGCCGAATGGACGGAAATCACCGATGAAAATACATCGCTTACGCCTGTAAAAGGCTATTCCTTATGGCCGTATACCGGCAAAAGTACAAGTACTTATACCTTCACGGGAACACCCAACACAGGTGACCAAAGTATCGGGATTACCTACACAGAGGTAGCAGACTCAGACAATGACGGTGCCAACCTTGTGGGTAATCCTTATCCTTCCTATCTCGATTGGGACCAGGTAAGCGGCTATGGGGCCAAATACACCTGGAATGGAAGTGGTTATGATGCTTATCCGCAGGAAGGCTCGTATGGTTCGGGCGATCAATATGCTGATCCAATGGAAGGCTTTTTTATCGTTACCGACAGCGATGATACCTTCAGCCTGGACAACAGCATGCGATCGCATAAATTATCTCCTTCAAAATCAGGAGAAGCCAAATCTCTTAGCAACGGCCTGGTCCTGGCTGCTTCCAACGGAAATTATGAAGATGAACTTTACGTGGTTTTTGATGAAGCAGCCGATGAAAGTTTCGAACTGCAGCGCGATGCCTGGAAACTGCTCAGCAGCACAGAAGGCATCTCCCAGCTCTACAGCTTTTCACCCGACGGCAAGATGAGCATCGACGTCAGGCCCATGAC
>CAYXJS010000403.1:0-2245 GCA_964465045.1 uncultured Bacteroidales bacterium
TCAGAAGGTTTGTGGATTGTAGGCAAAAGCGTATCGATGGTTCAGTTTTCAAAAACCGTAAATGTTACGGATAAAGTATACGCAAAAACCCTGGCGGTAAATCTGGTTAAACTGACTTTTGTGCTTACGCTCCTTATGTTGGTTGTGGTATTACTATTGCCGGAAAATGTGTTTTTGCTGTTGTTTGGTGAAGAGTTTACCGGGATAAAAACCGTCATTATTTCGCTGGCTCCGGGGATTGTTATTGTGCCTTGCTCTATGGTGCTTAGCGCTTATTTTTCCGGAACCGGAAGGCCGCAAATCAGCGCTATAGGATCGGCGACAGGGTTGGTTGCCACTCTTGCAGTGGGTTTTAGTATTATTCCTCTTTATGGATTGGTGGCTGCCGGCATCACTTCATCAGTAACTTATTTGGTGATTGCTGCATACTTATTCAACCGCTTCCTAAAGTTATCAGGAGCAAAAAAAGAAGAGTTTTATTTCAGAAAGCGAGATTATTATTTTCTGAAGAAGGAAATCCAGGCAGTAATAAAACCTCAAAAACAAAAATGATCACTTTGGATTCTGAAAAGCCAATAACAGTCTATGATTTTTAGCGATAAAACAAAAGGTTACCTTTTTATTTTCCTGGGCATAGTAGCCAATGCTAACGTTTACATATTCAGCAAGGCTGCTCTTAATGAATTGCATATAAGTCAGTTTGGGTTCTATTGGTTTGGGATTGCGCTTATATGGAATGGCCTGTATGCTGCCCGAACCTGCAAATTGGCGACTTTCAAAAATCTCAAAACAAGGAACTATTTATGGCTTTTTGCTGTAGCTTTTTTTGAGCTGACCGGTGTAACAGCGTTTTTTAGTTCAATACAAATTATCGAGAATCCGGCGGTTGTTTCTTTCATTGGAAATACAGGGCCTTTTTTTACGGCTGTGCTTGGTTTTTTTCTTTTGAGGGAGAGATTTACGCGGATTGAAACAGGAGGAATGATATTGGTATTAGTAGGGGCTACAATCATTAGCTACAAGAGTGAAACATCTTTTCGGGATTTGTTCATAGATGGAGCAGAATATGCGTTGCTCTCTGCTTTGTTGTTTGCGGTGAGTACTATCATTTCCAAGCAGCAGATCAAGCGACTTCCGCCACCGCTGCAGCTGCTGAGCCGCAATCTGATTTTGTTTGTTTTTGCTTTCGCGATGATTCTATCCTTTGGGAGAGGTTTTGAGGTTTCTCAGAAAGCCTTGCTAAA
This sequence comes from uncultured Bacteroidales bacterium, assembly GCA_964465045.1. GTDB lineage: Bacteria > Bacteroidota > Bacteroidia > Bacteroidales > JAIPAH01 > JAIPAH01. The sequence goes on from CAYXJS010000403.1 coordinate 1,245, forward strand.
CATCACCATTGGTTCATTAGTAGGACCTTTTCTAACTATTTTTGCCAAGTATAATGCCATGAAATATGCCGAGGCATCAAGGATTTCGGTTTTGGGTTCTACAAAAGGTCTTGTGGTTTTGCTGATTGCATTTATTTATTTTGGCAGTCTGCCGCTGATGCATCAGATATACGGTGGTATTGTAACAGTGGCAGGTGTTTTTCTTATATCTTTGGGGCGTAGTAAATTATTTACTTTTGAATCTAAAAAGCATATTTCGTAATGTATAAATGCATAGCTGTTTTTTTGCTTTTGGCTGCCGTGACTTTTTCTTCGCAAGCCCAGCAAGGTGTTTGCATTGATGAGGAAGAATTGGCGCTGGCCAACCAGGTTAATCACTTTCGTAAGCAAAATGATCTGAACGTATTGCCTGTCTCTGCGGCATTAAGCTATGTTGCGGATGTACATGTAAAGGATTTGTATTTGCATTACAATCCTTTGGGTGATTGTAATCTATTATCCTGGTCTGATGGTGGTAGATGGAAAGAGTGCTGCGCCAGCGGTGAGGATTATGATTGTATGCATGGCAAACCGGCTGAACTAACACAATACAGGGGAAAGGGTTATGAGCTGGTTTATTATCAGAATACACAGGTAACCTCAGGGTTGGCTTTTAATGCCTGGAAAGAAAATGCTTCTGCCAAAAATATGATCCTTCAGCAAGGCAAATATGAAGACAAAAACTGGCAAGCCTTAGGTGTGGCTCTGTTTGATGGGTATGCGAGTATTTGGTTTGGCGAAAGTACTGATGACCAAGGGGAGCCACCACTATGCAGTGAGATGGAGCAAAAGGGTAACAACGAACAACATGAGCCTGTTGATAATTCCCGGGCGAATGGTAATGTACCTGATTATTTTCTTGTCATTGCCAGTCATAGTCAAGAAGATGATGCAGTGGAGGAGAAAGAGAAAATGGCTAAGCAATATAATGCCATGATTATGCAAAGCGGATCAAATTTCCG
>CAYXJS010000404.1:0-2237 GCA_964465045.1 uncultured Bacteroidales bacterium
GGCTTCTTTCATCACTTCAAAAGAAAGGCCTTCCACTTTGATGTCCATCTGGCAGGCTGTGATGCCGTCGCGTGTTCCGGTTACTTTAAAGTCCATATCACCCAGGTGGTCTTCATCCCCGAGGATATCAGAAAGCACGGCATATTTATCGCTTTGATCATCAGAAATCAAACCCATAGCTATACCTGATACGGGCTTTTTGATTTTTACTCCGGCATCCATAAGCGACATGGTTCCGGCACAAACCGTAGCCATAGAGGAAGAGCCGTTAGATTCGAGCACGTCAGAAACAATGCGAATTGTGTAAGGGTTATCTTCCTTAGAGGGAAGAACCGGGGTAAGCGCTCTGAGCGCCAGGTTACCATGACCAACTTCCCGGCGGCTGGTGCCACGCATCATTTTTGCTTCGCCGGTGGAGAATGGCGGGAAGTTATAGTGCAGCAAAAAGTCGTTATGGCCTTCAATTACAACGCCATCAACCATTTGCTCATCCAGTTTTGAGCCTAATGTTACGGTAGAGAGCGACTGCGTTTCGCCACGTGTAAAAATGGCCGACCCGTGGGCAGAGGGTAGATAGTCTACCTCCGTCCAGATAGAACGGATTTCGTCGAGCTTTCTGCCGTCAAGACGAAAACGCTCATCCAGTATCATCCGGCGGATGGCTTTTTTCTCTACGTCATGGAAATATTTTTTTGCCAGACCAGATTTTTCTTCCGCTTCTTCTTCATCAGAAAAATGTTCTTCAACAAAAGCATCAAAAACTTCCGCAAAGGCATCGCCACGCTTGTGCTTGTCTGCAATTTGCTTCTTAGCCACTTCATAGCAGCGGTCGTAAGCATAAGCCTGCACGGCTTCCCTTAATTCTTCGTCGTTATCTTCGTGATCGTATTCTCTTTTTTCAAGCGATTTTTCTACTTGCTGTGCCAGGTCGGTTTGCGCCTTGCACTGCTCTTTGATGGCTTCGTGGGCGACGCTGATTGCTTCCAGCATGGTTTCTTCAGACTGCTCCTGGAGTTCGCCTTCCACCATCATAATGTTGTCTTTATCGCCGGCTACGATCAGGTCGAGGTCGGCGCTTTCTATTTCTTCCAGTCCGGGGTTGATGACAAACTCATCTTCTATTAACGCTACACGTACTTCTGAGATGGGGCCGTGAAACGGGATGTCTGAAACGGTAAGCGCCGAAGAGGCGGCCAGTGCAGCTAAAGCATCCGGAGAGTCATTTTTACCCAGTGAGATAAGGTATACTAAAACCTGTGTTTCGGCGTGATAATCATCGGGGAAAAGCGGGCGCAGTGCCCGGTCTATCAGGCGGGAAATGAGTATTTCGTGTTCGGAAGGACGCGCTTCTCTTTTGAAAAAGCCTCCGGGGAAACGACCTGCAGCAGCATAGTTTTCCCTGTAGTCTACCGTCAGCGGAAGGAAATCCACATCACTGTTGGCTTCTTTTCTGGATACTACGGTAGCTAATAGCATGGTTTCGCCCATGTTGACGACAACCGAGCCGTCGGCCTGCTTGGCCAGCTTGCCGGTTTCCAGCTCTACAAGGCGCTCGTCAGGCAACTTGAAGGCTTGTTTGATTCCTATGTTTGACATAAATTGTGTGTTTAAAAAGTATCTTTTCTTGTTCTATCTATACAACAGAAAAAAGGCAATCGGAACATTGCCTTTGCCTTTTTACTTTTGTCTGCGGAAAGTATTACTTACGTATACCCAGTTTCTTGATAATGGCACGGTATCTTTCGATATCCTTCTTCTTCAGGTAGTCTAACTGTCTTCTTCTTTTTCCTACCATGCCTACCAGCGAACGGCGTGTGGCCAAATCTTTTTTGTTGTTTTTCAGGTGTGTTGTCAAATGCTTGATGCGGTGAGTAAACAACGCTATTTGACCTTCCGGTGTGCCGGTATCGTTGTCCGTCTTACCATGCTCTTTGAAAAATTCTTTCTTTACTTCTGGCGTTAAGTACATATTCTCTTGTTATTATGTGTTTTCCTTACTTAAATTTTTGGGCTGCAAAATTAGAAATATTTTTGAACATAGCCAAAATTATTTTCATGCCCTTTTCAATCGCATAAACGGGTGCAAAGATAATTGAAATAATTGTATTAAAGCCGCTGCAATTGTTGAAATTGTTAAATTCTGTGCTTTTAAGTTTGTAAGTTACTATGTTTCTAAGTTGCTAAGTTTAAGAAAAGTTGGCAGGAAGCAGTTGGCAAATAGGTGTTTATGTGCGTAG
>CAYXJS010000405.1:0-2236 GCA_964465045.1 uncultured Bacteroidales bacterium
GTAGGAAAATAAAATGGATGGTTTTGCTTCTTTATAAAGTCAATTTCCCTCCAGACTCGTTTTTGCCACATCAGGTCTGCTTCTCTCAAAGGCGGATACTGAATGGGGAACCGATCTTTGTAGTTCTCTCTATCAACAATATTGGCTTCAGGCTCTTCCAAATCTCCTGAAATATTCTTTTGCGGATTCTTGTCATATTGTGCATTTACAGTCAGACTGCCTGCTCCTACGAGCAAGACAATAAGAACTAAAACTTTACGCATTTTTGTATTCATAGTTTATCGTATTATTATCGAAATTGTCGTTGGCAAAGTACGCTCACCTTCAGGCGCTTTAACCGTAATGTTCTCAAAAGTTACCCTTGAGTTAACGGGTAACCTATCGAATTGCGTTAACATGTCTTCAGTAAAATCATAACTGTTGGAGCTAAGCTGCCTGTCGTATCCATCTTCACCTCTGAACCACATATCAAAACTGGTCACCATAAAGTTATAATCAAAATCAAAACCTTCAGGAGATTTTGCGATTAAACTGTTGGTTATTAAAAAGTTTCTCGGAACACGTCCAGAAGTATATGCACCTCCTATAGATGGAATTGGGTCGGGGATTCTTTTAACCCTGTAGTCAAAGGACTCAAAGAAAGTCTCTTCGCCGTCAACCACGGCATTAACAGTAATGACAGCATCCTGATTAATATCACCAGGAATTGTAACTGTATATATTCCCCTCCCTTCTGATTTTAGGGTTCCCACATTAATTGAAGGCCTTATTTGAGAAGTAGGTACTCCAGGCACTGAAATCGATACCGGGTTATCAACACCCTTGTAAAACACATTCATTTTGGTTGCAGATACAGTAGCCGCTCTTTGGCCAACTTCAAAACTGTCTTTAAAATGATACTCGTTATAGGTTCCGTCAGGAGCCTGTAGACGAACCATCCCGGCATATTTGTTTTCGCCTATCCCACGGCCTTCCATTCTCACTCTTACCAGATCAGTATTTGTTTCTACCCTTGTGGCCTGATCCAGATTCACAATAGAATCAACCCCCGGCTGAATATATACTTCAGGTCGTTGAGTTGTATCATAAGCCGCCACAAAAACATCAGCAACATATTCTTCCCCTTTCAGCACATAATTCCGTTTTGGAATCACCTTAGCTTCAATGGTAGAAAACTTAAAGTCTTCTTCACTGATAGAGGAATAAAAATGGTTTAACATATCAAATTCAGCATTATTGACCTCGGTTATCATTTTATTCATAATGGTAACCGCTGCGGCCATAATGGTATGATAGAAATGGTTTTCTTCCCACGTTTGGGCCTGACCGTTTGCATTATAATAATCCCTGTCAAAATCGGGTCCAATACGAAAATCCTCTCTTTGATTTGGGTGAACTAATGCCAACATTTTTTCCCGATACTCAACAAATCTCCTTCTCACTTCCTGCGCCTTACCTTTTTCTCTTGGCTTATCCAGGTTCGGCACAAAATAGTTGGATACTTTGTCATAATCATTCTTCTTTTCTAAAAACCTGACTGGAATTTGATCAACTTCCTCGGGTTCTACACCTTGCTCCTCGGCTACATGACGCTTTATCTCTTCCATCGTTTTGTTCTCCGTTTTGATGATGGTGGTATCGCGAACAGCAGCAAGGTAGGTACGCATATCCTCTGAAAGACGCTTTATTTCCTGGGCTTTTTGCCAAAGTGGCTCTACTTTTTCCTTATTCAGATTATATTGAAATTCAAACTTGGCATAAGTCTGGTTGATTTTATCATCGAAACTCTCGTTTGTCTTTTCTATACTGTCGTTTACAACTGCAAAAGCATCAATAACTTCTTTAGATACATTCAGTGCCAGCATGGCTGTGAGCACCAAATACATCATTGCTATCATCTTCTGCCGTGGTGTTTCCTTATAAGCGGCCATTTAAACTGTGCTTTATGTTATTTATTCGGTGAATTAACATTCATTGCTGACAGCATATTGCCATATACGTTATTCAGCGCAGAAACTTTCTCCGACAATACTTGCAGCTCTTTTTGATAAGCTTCAGAAGCCTTATTCGAAGATTCCAGGTTCTTCACAAAAGTATCCACTCCCTCAGAGAGCTTTTGAGTTGAATCTTTCTGCTTATTGCTTTCTTTCAGTTGCAATTCATAAGCTGCATTAAGTGCTCCAAGATTTTCAGCCAGTTTATCTACATTTTGCTTATATACATTTTTTTGCTCATC
>CAYXJS010000406.1:0-2223 GCA_964465045.1 uncultured Bacteroidales bacterium
CAAGATTTTCAGCCAGTTTATCTACATTTTGCTTATATACATTTTTTTGCTCATCTATTGTTCGGGTAGCATTTTGATAAGTCTCGGCAAGATTTGCAGTAGCGTCCGAAGCTTTTTTCAGGTTTTCTGAATAACTGTTATTGGCTTCGGCAGTTTTGGTTACGCTTTCCGACGCTGTTTCCATATTTTGATTCATCTTGCCGGCAGTGGTAGAAATCTGCTGTAGGTTCTTCACAAAATCCTTAGTTGCCACAGAAGCATCAGAAATATCATTCATCCCCTTAGCTTGTTTAGCAAATTTTTCAAGCCCTTCACCGAACTGTTTAATCGTGTCATCATCTATATTGGCCTTTTCAAGAAGGCCATCCATTATCCCTGAAGGCACAGGGGCGCCTCCATTCCCACCTCCTCCTAAAGAGGGCATAGCGCTGTCAGCCGAAACATCTTCCGGGAGCTTTCCGGCGGCTTTCAGGTCTTCTATTTCTTTATCGGTATGATACTGGTCGAGAAATTGCGGGTGCACAAGACTCCAGTCTGGTTCCACGTGGGGTTTTTCTAATGCAGAGAAAAAGAAAATAATCGCTTCAATACCAAGGCCAACCGGCAACATAATTTCAGATCCCGGATAATGCTGAATTTTAAACAACGCCCCAAGGATTACAATTGCAGCGCCAAACCCGTATAGCTTGGCCATAAAACCTTTAAACCCTTTACTCTCTAAGAAACTTTTTTTCTGTGCCTTATCTTTTTTACTCATATTTACTTAATTAGTTAGTTGGTTATTTTAATGGGTATCGCCAAAGTTAATTATTTCTCTAATAAACGTTAGAAGCTTTTGAGGGATTTCCTCCTTTTTGTCTTCCAAGATAATCCTGAACATTTCTGAATCCGATATAACTTTTTGCCGTATCCTGGTATTCGTAATCACGTGTGGTTACACGGAGATAATAGGCTACATCTTTCCATGAACCACCCCGGATTACTTTTCGTTTAAGGGCTTCCGGGTCCTCATCATCGGCTTCATATCCAAAATACGGATTAAAGTCCCATTTGTATACATCGGATAATTCATCATAGGTGTCTGCAGTCCATTCTGAAACATTACCTGACATATCATACAGGCCAAAATCATTAGGTGGATAATGCCCAACAATAACGGTTAATCCACCGCCGTCATCCACATAATCACCTCGCATAGGTTTAAAGTTAGCCAGGAAGCATCCTTTGGCATTACGTGTATAAGGACCGCCCCATGGATAAGGATTGCCTTCATAACCTCCTCGTGCTGCCCATTCCCACTCAGCTTCTGTAGGAAGTCTGAATTCATGAGAAATCGCTTTATCGCGACTGCGAAGATAAGATGACTGCAACTGAGTACGCCATATAGAAAAAGCTCTTGCCTGCTTCCAGTTAACTCCCACAACCGGATAATGGTCATATGCCGGATGCCAGAAATATCTTTTGACAATAGGATCATTATGTGTATAAGTAAAATCATGAATCCAGGCCAATGTATCCGGGAAGATATTAATTTCATCTTCTTTTACAAGGTCTCTGCGATCAACATCCCGGTTGCCAAACATCCCTTCTTCGGGGTTGGTCTTTGAGTAATCTTTACGGGCTGCAGCCTGTAAATCGATCCAGTAATAGGTGTAATTCAACTGCCTGGCATCCACTTCTTTTTTACGGAAAAAACGTTGCTCTTGAGGAATATAAAAATCGGTTTGATTCTCAAGGATATCAGACACTTCTTCATCTTCCCAATCTATGTCACTATCCCAGTTTAGAGGTGCTTTCTCCGGAGGTAGTGGTACGGCATCTTCACCTTCAGGTTGTATGACCATATCCTCCTCAAATTGGTCTGGCATATTCGTGACCAACAAACGGCGGGCGATTGAATCGCGAACCCAATGGACAAACTGACGATACTCATTATTGGTGATTTCCGTTTCATCCATAAAAAATGCTGTTACCGTTACAGTCTTCGGATCACGCATATTTGCCTTTGGAACATCTTCGCCTCCTATCCCCATTGTATAGCTACCCATAGGGATGTACACCATTCCGTAAGGATCAGGCTGATGAAATTTCTGCCGGCTTTGCACACCGACAAGCTCGCCGTTACCACTGTTACCGCATCCGTAAAGCATTCCAGCCAGTGATAATAATACTAATAGCTTTCTCATATTAATGACCATATTTTATAACGAGACAACGAACTAC
>CAYXJS010000407.1:0-2221 GCA_964465045.1 uncultured Bacteroidales bacterium
CCATAGAAAACGTCTCTGTGGCTCCTGCGCCGCGCATCCCGAAGGATGATGAGCCGGGCCCGCTGCAATACAGCAAGGACGAAAAAATATATCAGAAAAATGCATTTTACCCTCAGAATCCGGTAAATATCTCTCAAAAAGAAAAAATCAGAGGCGTAGATGTAGTGATGCTGGGCATTACGCCGTTTCAGTATAACCCTGTAACCAAAGAACTGGTTGTGCTGCGCGACATAGAGGTTGAGCTTCAGTACACCGGTGGCACAGGAGAGTTTGGTCAGGATAAATACCGCAGCCAATGGTTCGATCCGCTGCTGCAGGATGCTGTTCTGAATCATACTGTAATCCCAGGCTTTGATTACCATCAGCAGAACACTTCACGTGATGGAACAGGCTGTGAATACCTTATTGTTTCTCCTGACGGGGAAGCATTTCAGGCATGGGCCGATTCTATCAAGCGCTTCCGCAACTTGCAGGGAATCCATACCGAGGTGGTAACCCTGAGTGAAATCGGCGCCAATGACCCTGATGTGCTGGAAGATTATTTTGATAATGCGTATAACAACTGGGATACGCCGCCGGCAGCTGTACTATTGCTGGGCGATTATGGAACCAGCATGGAAAACAGCGTGGTTTCGCCAATATACGACAGTTATTGTGTTTCGGACAACATTTATGCTGACGTCACCGGCAACCATATGCCTGATATTGTGTTCGCCCGCATTACTGCCAACAACGAAGAGGAACTGGAGACGATGGTTTCCAAGATGATCAACTACGAAAAAAATCCCCCAACAAGCTTTGATTTCTACAACAATCCGATAACAGCATTAGGCTGGCAGCATGAGCGCTGGTTCCAGATTTGCAGTGAGTCGATTTTCGGCTTCTGGCAAAACAACCTGGGCAAGGAGCCGCGGCGCGAAAACGTGCTTTACAGCGGAAGTACCAGCTCATGGTCTTCAGCCACAAACACCGGCACAGTGATAGACTATTTCGGGGAATCGGGAACGGGATATATCGAAGATACACCGGATTATATGCTTCCGCTGGAGGGTAGTGGCGATGGCGTAAGCGAAGGCATCAACAGCGGCGCATTTATGCTTCAGCACCGCGACCACGGCTTTGAAGAAGGCTGGGGCGAACCGGACTACACTAACGATGATATTGATGACCTGTATAACACGGATTTGACATTTATCATGTCGATCAACTGCCTTACCGGGAAATACAATATCAGCGGCGAATCGTTTACAGAAAAATTTCACCGCTATACGAACGAAGACGACGAGCTTTCCGGAGCTTTAGGCCTGATTGCCGCCTCAGAGATTTCTTATTCCTTTGTTAACGATACCTATGTATGGGGCGCTTATGACAACATGTGGCCTGAGTTCCTGCCTGATTATGGCTCTACTCCCGAGCCCCGGGGCATCAAGCCGGCCTTTGGCAATGCTGCCGGGAAATACTACCTGGAGCAATCGAGCTGGCCATACAACACCAATAACAAAGAAGTCACCTACCACCTTTTCCATCATCATGGTGGAGCTTTCCTGACGGTTTATTCTGAGCAGCCGCAGGAGTTGGATGTGGCACATAATGACGTATTGCTCAGTGGTCCAGACTTTTTCACGGTTACGGCCGATGAAGACGCATTGATTGCTCTTTCAGTGGATGGCGAAATCCTGGGCACCGCCGAAGGTACCGGAGCGCCTGTGGATATCCCGATAGAACCGCAAATGCCCGGAACTATGGTGGATGTGGTCGTAACCAAACAAAATTATTTCCGTTATCATCAGCAAATTACTGTTATCCCACCCGATGGACCCTATGTTATTAAAAACAGTTATGAAATCAATGACGAGGAAGGAAATAATAACAGCATTGCTGAATATGGCGAAATGCTCAATCTTTCTCTAACCGTTGAAAACGTTGGAAACGAAGATGCTGAAGACGTCACTGTAACCATCCAGAGCGACGATCCTTACATTACCATCACCGATGATACCGAAGAATACGGAACGATTCCCGCTGAATCTATGATGACGATGGATGATGCCTTTGAAGTGCAGGTTCACGACAGCATTCCGGATAATCATACCGTGTCGTTTAATGTGATAGCACAAGGTTCAGAAGCATGGGAAAGCGGTTTTTCCATGAAGCTTTATGCTCCGGTACTTTCTATTGGTAATTTGCAGGTGATCGATACCGAAGGCAACGATAATGGCCG
>CAYXJS010000408.1:0-2217 GCA_964465045.1 uncultured Bacteroidales bacterium
GTAATCACCTGGTAACCCTCGTCAATATATTTCTTGATGCTGGGGTGGCCGTCATAATCATCCAGGAAAGGAACACCGGCCTTTTCTACTTCGTTTCTCACGCCAAAAGCCCCGGAGCAGAAATAGCATGCCCCGTCAATATTCTCTTTTACGGCCTGATAAAGTGGATGCATCTGGTTCCTTTCATCTGCCAGCTCTCCAACCCAGCGCGTACCGGCCCCATCAAAAACTATCCGAACCTCATCCTTACCTTCTTTTAATTCCTTAGCTACTTCCAGGGCGTTTGCTATGCGTCCCATATCGCCATGCGTTTCTTTGTCGGCCAATACTACAATTGCTACTTTACTCATATCAATCCCTTTTTTTGATTTGTTATGATGCAAAACTAATCCCGGGTAAGACAATAAATTGTCGGGCAGCCGACATAGGGATGCTTTTCAGGATTTAGGCAGCAGATTTTGAGTAGCCTGCTATTTTCGATAAATAAAAACTAGTTCAGTTTAAAAGGTTCGTAAGTTTCTACGTTTGTCAAATCCCGAATAACAGATTCCGCTCTGCATCACTACGCTATCGCTTCGTGATTTGAGCGGAATGACGGGGCTGTAGGAGTCAGCAAAGAAAAAGCGCGCGACGACGTATTTTAAATTTTTTTGGTGTCGTCGCGCGCTTTTTCACTGTCTATCAATAAAATACCGTCATTTCGCCGCCCATGTTCGCGCTATAAAAGTTTTGGCATTTTTGAAGACCTATAAGCGAAACATTGGGCAAGAAATCTGATTCATAATACTCTGCATTCTTTGCGTGACATTCAACTTTGCGCGCTCTGCGTGAAACTCTTTTTTGTTACCGTGAATGAGTTATGGCAACGCTTTGCAGCTTCACAACTACCGCAAAAGCATTCCTGAAAGGGTATATTTTTTTTTACTCTTCTCTCTCAAGATTCTCAAGAATCTGTTTCAGGGAGTCATAATGCCTTCCATACAGCCATTTTATGTATTTTTTGTTGATGAACCAAATCATCAGGGCCAGAAAAGGAATGCCAACAGCGCTGCCTATTCCAATCCGGGTCAGGATTTCATTGATTGAATCAACACCAGGACTGGATAATATCCCGAACACCAATCCGGTCAAATATCCGGCAGGGGTAACGTAGTAGATGTAAGCTTTTACACGCTTAATGTAATGACCGGTAATCCTGACATATTCCCGCAATGAGTTAACTACTTTTTTCTGGTTGACATTTTTCATCCGCCTGGAAAAGTTTAAATAAAGACGCATTGAAATTGCAACAACAATCACTGTGAAAACAGTATATCCCCAAAAAACAATCTTTTCCCACTCATAAAAAGCTATTCCTAAAAGCACTACAACAATGAGTGAGAAAACAGACTCAACAAGAATATTCCGGTAAATCTTATTCAGCACGTTATCCGACTTCTTTTTAGCCAGTTTTTCCACATCACTAAGAGATTCGTAATGGTCTCTGGCCTTATCTCTGTCACTGTTCCATATTTTATTCAAATCTGGCTCACTCATATCCCAACCTCCTCAAAATGGTTTGCAAGCGATTCTTTATCCTCATGATTTTCACCCCCGTGTTTGATTGGCTTATACCCATAATCTCAGAAATCTCATCATACTGTTTTCCTTCAAGATGAAGGAGTATAATGGCGCGGTCCTCTTTCTTTAATTCATTAATTGCAGCATAAAGCAATTCAATTCTGGACTCTCTTTCTTGTGCCGCTGAATCTGATTCCTCCTCCCGATCAATTTTGTCCCACTTGTCTGTATGGGTTTCGCTTTGCCTCTTTTTGCCCGACCTGCTAAACGTTAGCGCCGTGTTTAGCGCAACCCTGTAAATCCATGTAGACAGCTTTGATTCTGATCGAAAGCTTTTCAGCGAATCATGGATTTGAATCAGCATTTCCTGATACAAATCATCAAAATCCGCCGAATTACTGGTGAACGACCTCCCAATCTTATAGATAATTGGGTAGTATTCATCAACTATGGATTTAAAATCTTCCATCATTTCACTATATAAGTAACCAACCCCGTTGATTTATTACAAAGATTCTAAAATTATCTGATTCTCACATCATTTGTATGTTACAATTAAATTATGAACTCCATAAAATCATATACAGCAAATGAATGTAATCAAGTGCTAAATAGAAGTGGCGCATTTTGGCAGCGCGAATATTTTGATCGTATTGT
>CAYXJS010000409.1:0-2217 GCA_964465045.1 uncultured Bacteroidales bacterium
CCGCGGCTCCCATAAGCCAGGTCTGAAGGAATATAAAGCTTCCACTTGCTGCCGGGTTTCATTAGCTGCAAAGCTTCCTGCCAGCCCTGAACAACTCCGTTGACCGGAAAAGAAACCGGTTTTCCGCGATCTTTAGAGCTATCAAATACTTTACCATCCAGAAAGGTGCCATGATAGTGAACACTAACCTGACTGGAAGCACCCGGCGATTTCCCCTCACCTTCTTCTATGATTTCATATTGCAGTCCGCTATCGGTTTGCTTTACCGTATCTCTTTCCAGGTTCTTTTCAAAGAAGGCTTGCTGGGCTTTTTTGTTCTCCGCTTCCCCTTGCTCTTTCATGCTTTTAAAATGCTCGGTAACGATTTTATTGATTTCCGTTTCCGGGATTTTCAGGCTTTGCTCTTCTAACACGTTTTTGAGTCCTTCTACAAAATCTTCCACGATGTCAGTTTTAAACCCCTGTTGTTTTAAATTGGCTCCCACACTAACGCCGAGGCTGTAACTTAATTTATCCATAAAGCTGTTTTTTAGTTGCTGCAAAAGTACGGCTTCAAGGGCATATAAAAAAGTGCAGCCGCACAAGACCGGATGTTTAAGCTGATATATTGGGATTTGTTATCTTTGCGGCGCTATGGGAAACACAACCGAGATACGAAATAAAAAGGCAACGCATGAGTTTTTTCTGGAAGAGAAATTCATCGCTGGCCTTGTTTTAAAAGGAACAGAAATCAAATCCATCCGGGAAGGAAAGGCAAGCCTTAAAGAAGCTTATTGCTACATCAGGGAAGGCGAATTGTTTATTAAAAGCATGCACATTGCCGAATACAAATACGGTTCTTATGAAAACCATGACCCTAAACGCGATCGCAAACTATTGGTGAATAAGAAAGAATTGAAAAAGCTATCCACGAAAGTGAAAGAAAAGGGCAATTCTATTGTTCCGGTAAGGCTGTTTATTAACGAAAAAGGCCTTGCGAAGCTGGAAATCGCGCTGGCCAAAGGAAAAAAACTGCATGATAAACGCGACAGCCTGAAAGAGAAAGACATGAAACGTCAAATGGACAGGGAGCTATAATTATGAAATACTATTCCATATTTTTATTTATCGTCATATTACCAATTTGGATATCAGCCCAGGAGCACGAAAAAGTTCAGTGGCTCGATTTGGATGAGGCTATTGCTTTGCAACGCGAAGAGCCGCGGAAGTTGTTTATTGATGTTTACACCGACTGGTGTGGGTGGTGCAAGAAAATGGATAAAACCACATTTCAGGATACTGCCATCGTTACAATGCTGAATGAAAAGTTCTATCCCGTTAAGTTTGATGCTGAAAGCGCACACCCCGTGCGCTTTGCCGGACAAGTATACAAAAACCCCAACCCCGGCGCAAGACGCTCTACTCATAAACTGACTTATGCTTTGCTGGGTAAAAAAGTATCTTATCCTTCCTATGCATTTTATGATGAAAATTACCGCAGAATCACAGTTGTAAAAGGCTATGTTCAAACTGAAAACCTGTTGCCCCTGCTGAACTTTATCGGTAAAGGCATCTATCATAATAAGGAATGGCAAGAGTTTTTGAGTGAATGGGAAAAGAAATCAAAGGAATAACGCATGGCCTGAGAAGCTGCTTACTTATAAAAGCGGAGTAGGTAGTGAATGGCTAAAAATATGTTATCTTTGAGCATTAACATTCAATACTATGGATGATAAAGTTAAATATTGGCTTGAACTCTCAGATTATGATCTCGAAACAGCTTTTGCAATGTTAAACAGCAAAAGGTATCTTTATGTGGGATTTATGTGCCATCAAACCATAGAGAAAGTATTTAAAGCGTATTACATAATTTTAAAATCTGAGACAGCTCCATATACTCATAGTTTATCCTATTTAGCAAAAAAGGGGGATTTTTAGAAACAACTAACCAACGACCAAAAAGACTTTATTGATCAGATTGAACCATTAAATATTGAAGCAAGATATCCTTCGCATAAAGATAGATTATTGAAAAGTCTTACTCAGGAAAAATGTCGTGAAATTATTGATGGGACAAAACAATTACAACAATGGATAAAAACGAAGCTGTAAAAAAACTTAAACAATATAAAATATTGCTTCAGCACCATTTTGATGTTGAATCTGTATATCTTTTTGGCTCTTTTGCAAATGAAACAAATAGAGAAGATAGCGATATTGATGTTGCAGTTATTGTTA
>CAYXJS010000410.1:0-2208 GCA_964465045.1 uncultured Bacteroidales bacterium
TGCCAACTGCCAACTGCCAACTACTTATTGCCAACTGCCAACTTTTGCCTAAACACTTACGCACCTAAACACAACATACCTAACTCAAAAACCTACTAACCCAGAAACTTACTAAACTTACAAACATATTCTTCAGGGAGAATGAAATATCAGCAATGCACGGCATTTTCATGGATAATTTTTTACTTTTGTTTACCGTTATTAATTACGTTTAGGGTCAATTGAAAACTGTTTATGCACAAGCCCGTTTTATTATTGTTTTTGTTTCTTTATTTGTTTCAGTCTGTTTTTGGGCAAAGCAATCATGAAGCTCAGCAAGCGTATATTGAAGCGTATAGAGATATTTCTGTTGAGGAGATGAACCAGTTTAAAATTCCGGCCTCGATAAAGCTGGCGCAGGGTATTCTGGAAACCAACTCCGGACGTAGCCGCCTGGCCGTAAAAGCCAACAATCATTTTGGCATTAAATGCCATACCGGATGGAACGGCCCTACAATTCGCAAAACGGATGATGCGTTTAAGGAGTGCTTCCGGAAATACGACGACCCGGCTTTTTCGTACCGCGATCATTCCCTGTTTTTAACGGGCAGAACAAGGTATGCTAGGTTGTTTCAACTGGATATCAGAGATTATAAGGGATGGGCCAGGGGACTCCGAAAAGCGGGCTATGCCACGAATCCACGCTATGCTAAGCTTTTAATTGATATTATTGAACGTCATAAGCTGTATAAGTTTGATAAGCTATACAGCCCGGAGCCGGTAGCTTATCGTAAACCCAAGAAAGCAGTGGCCGTACCTACTTACGATGATTTTGAAGTGGTTGACCGTGTAAATGGACGCAAGATCTATAAAAACAACGGAAAAGAGCTTGTGGTGGCGCGCGAAAAGGATTCTTTTCTGGCTGTGGCCCGAGATTTGGGGATGGAGCTTTATGACCTGAGGTACTACAATGATTTGGTAAGTGTTAAAAATCTGCCCTCAGAGAACTTTGTATATCTCGAGAAAAAACGCTGGCGAAGTAAGGATTATAAGCATCATATTGTTAGAGAAAATGAAACGTGGCATTCCATTGCTCAGCTATATGGCATTCGCCTGTCATGGCTTCATTTATATAATATTGGCAAAAGCGCTTTAAAGCCAGGCGATAAAATCCGGCTTCGGGTTTTTTAATGCTGAAATTTTGCTTACCTTTATACAAAAGCTAAGTTAAATAGATCATGCATATATCTGTCAGAATTTCCATAAAGTATAGCGCTGTTTTCTTTATTCTTATGCTGCTGAGAATGAGTCTTTTCGCACAGATAATACCTGAGGATCGAATTTATGAATGGAGTTTTGCAGGAAATTTCGCACTCTTTGAAGACCCTGAGAATGCTGTAAACGTATCGGATTTTGGCGCTGTGGGGGATGGCGTAACCAACGATGCTGAAGCTATTCAGCAGGCGATTGATTCCTTTAATGGGGAACCGGGTACAGTGCTTTTTGCTGAAGGTGATTACTTGATAGAAAGCCCGCTCTCACTACATAGCGGCATTGTGGTCAGAGGCGTGGATTCACTTTCTACACACATCCTCATAGATTTTGGGGGAGATCCGATACATGCTTTGCGCATTTCCGGGCAAGCTGGTTCTGATTATATTCTGCTTAATTCAGGCTATCAGAAAGGAAGCGAAGAATTAACGGCCGACCACGACGGAGCATTTTCTGCCGGCGATTATGCGGAAATTATTGAGGATAATGGCGATTGGGATACCGAGCCGGCCTCATGGGCTGAAAATTCCGTCGGGCAAATCGTCAGGATAACAAACGTTGAAGGCGAAACGCTCACGCTGGAGCATCCACTGCGAACCAATTACAGCGAGGAATTGCAACCCCGCCTCAGGCTTTTAGCGCCCAAAACGAATGTTGCCATTGAAAAGCTTAAGATAGAGCGTTTAGATGAACCGGCAGAAGGAGCCGGCTCAAACATCTATATCAACATGGCGGCGAATATTCGCATTAAAGACATAGAAAGCTACAAAAGCGTCGGAAGCCATATCGCAGCATATCGCTCAACACAACTGCGGCTGGAAGGAAGCTATATTCATCATGCCTTTACCTACGATGGTTCGGGAACGCGTGGGTATGGCATTACACTTCATATGCATTCCGGTGAATGTTTGATAGAAAACAATGTTTTTCAAAAGCTCAGGCATGCCATGATGGTAA
>CAYXJS010000411.1:0-2180 GCA_964465045.1 uncultured Bacteroidales bacterium
AACAAAAATATTTCCGGTAAAAGGCATGACATGTGCTTCATGTGCATCCAGCGTGGAAAGTATGTTACAGAACAGCCACGGGGTTAATGAGGCTACAGTTAATTTTGCTGATAGCTCTGTAAAGGTCCGGTATGTTCCTGAAGACATTTCGGATACAAATATGGCTGAAAGTATCCGCAAAATTGGCTATGAATTGGTTACACAGAGTACTGGTAACGAAGAGGCTGAAGCAGAACAGGCTTTTAAAATAAGAAAGAGAAAGTTAGCTATTGCTGTTTCTTTCTCGCTCCCGGTTTTTATCTTGTCGATGCTTTTTAAGAATGCCTTGCCCTATCAAAACTGGATTTTGCTTTTCTTAACGCTGCAGGTTGTGTTTTATTCCGGACGTGAGTTTTACGTTATTGCCTGGAAGCAGTTGTTGCATCGTTCGTCCAACATGGATACGCTTGTAGCTTTAGGTACAGGTATGGCTTTTTTGTTTAGTGTGTTCAATACTGTATTTCCTGACTTTATGCTTTCGCAGGGATTGCCGGCAGATGTATATTATGAATCGGCTGTGGTAATTATTACGCTGATTTTGCTGGGAAGATTCCTGGAAGAGCGCGCTAAAGGCAGGGCATCTGATGCTATCCGAAAGCTAATGAAGATGCAACCTGACAGTGTTAATGTAATAGAAGCCAGTGAAATCATAGAAAAACCATTGTCCGATGTAAAAGCTTCAGACCATATTTTAGTAAGACCCGGCGAACGAATACCTGTGGACGGGACAGTCCTTGAAGGTAGCAGCATGGTGGACGAATCGATGATGTCCGGAGAAGCCATTCCTGTGGAAAAAAATACAAACAAAAAGGTATACGGAGGCACCATGAACCAGGATGGAACCCTGACTGTGAAGGCGACGGCTGTTGGGGAGAACGCTTATTTATCGCGTATCATCGAAACTGTGAGGAGCGCTCAGGGCAGTAAGCCTCCAGTTCAGCGTCTAGTAGATAAAATTGCCTCAGTCTTTGTGCCGGTGGTTATCCTGATTGCAATTGCCACATTTGTAACCTGGTACTTTGCCGGAGCTTCTTTCTCGCATGCGTTTATTACGTTTATCAGTGTGCTGATTATCGCCTGTCCATGCGCTCTTGGCCTGGCTACACCTACGGCTTTGATGACCGGAATAGGTCGCGGTGCAGAAAACGGCATCCTCATAAAAGAAGCAAAAAGCCTGGAGAAAGCACAAAAAACAGATGTGCTGATACTTGATAAGACAGGCACGCTCACATATGGTAAACCTGAAGTGGCTGAAATCTTCTGGGAAAAAGGAGAGGAAAAGCCAAAACTTGCGTCTGTATTCCTGGCGATGGAAGAAAAAAGTCAGCATCCACTGGCAAAGGCAATTGTTCGGTATCTTCAAAAGCAAAAGATAAAACCTGTTGCAATAACCGCTTTTGAAAATTTCAGCGGGAAAGGTATAACTGCTTTTGCGGAAGGAGAGAAGTTTATCTCAGGTAACCGTAGTTTTATCGAGCAAAATAACATTCGCGTCAGCGAGAAATTAAAAAGTAAAGCTGAGAATGCTACAGGCACAGCAGTGTATTTTGCTATGGGTAGTAAAGTGGAGGCTGTATGCATCCTAAACGATGAAATAAAAAGCAATGCTTCTGATGTGGTTTCGAGCTTGAAAAAGAAAGGGATTAAAGTGGTGATGGTAACCGGCGATGCAGAAAAGCCGGCAAGGGAAATTGCAAAAAAAGTGGGTATTGATGAAGTATTTGCATCCAAATTACCTGAGGAAAAGAAATCCATTGTGGAACAATACCAAAAGCAGGGTTTGACAGTGGCTATGACCGGCGATGGTATCAACGATGCCGCTTCGCTGGCTATGGCTGATATGAGCATTGCTATGGGAAGTGGTTCTGACATTGCACTCGATACAGCAGATATCACGCTGATGCATTCTGACTTACAGCATCTTGAGAAGGCATTTTCTTTATCGAAAGCCATCAATAAAAAGATAAACCAGAATTTGTTCTGGGCTTTTGTGTATAATGTAATAGCCATTCCGGTTGCTGCCGGCGTGCTTTATCCTTCAGCAGGAATATTGCTGAGCCCAATGATTGCCGGAGGCACAATGGCATTCAGTTCAGTATCGGTAGTCACGAACAGCCTGATGCTAAAGCGAATTAAACTAT
>CAYXJS010000412.1:0-2176 GCA_964465045.1 uncultured Bacteroidales bacterium
TCTTGCCCAATGTTTCGCTTATAGGACTTTAAAAATGCCTAAACTTTTATAGCGCGAAACATTGGCTACGAAATGACGGTATTTTACTGATAGCCAAGGAAAAGTAAGTTGCTTTCATAAATTTTTGTGGATTTGGAATTTGTTTATTGAGATTTCACCACTTTTCACTCAAAAACTTCCAGTGCCGGCAGGGCCTGGTTGCTGAAATCAAAGAGTGCCTGATTTTCCCAGCCTGAGCCGTCAGTAGCTTCAGGTCCTTTATAGGCAATACGTTCGGTGCCCCAGTAGCAAAATCCGGCGCCGCGTGGATTATTTTCCACGATGCTGCGTATTTTTTGCAAAAAGGCCTTTTGCCCTTCCGGACTGGCGGGATAGTCGGGAAGGATGAGCTGCTCCTCGAGTCCTACAATGTTGTTGGTCCAGTCGTTCCAGTCGAGCGTGAAAGGGTAAGCGGTTTCAGCAATCAGGATATCTTTTTGGTAGGTATTGGAGAGCTGATTGAGCATTTGCTGAAGGCTGCCGAGGTTTTTGCCGTGCCATATAGGATAGTAGGAGATACCGATAAGGTCGTAGTCGAGGGCGGAAACGGCGGTAAAAAAGTTGCTGCTTCCTTCGAGTCCGGCGTAGTGAATCATGATTTTGGTGTCGGGTTGGTGTTGTCGGGTGGCGCGGACGCCCTCCTTTACCAACGTAATAAACTGATTGGGGTAGTTGTGGATATTTCCCTGTGGGTGTAAGAATCCATTATTGATTTCGTTGCCAACCTGGATGATTTCAGGTTGGATAAGGCTGACCACCTGCCGGGTATATTCGTAAACCGAATCTTTCAGCGCCTCCAAATCAAGGTCCTGCCATGCCGCCGGGGTTTGCTGGTCTCCGGGGTCGGCCCAGGTATCAGAATAATGGACAGTGAGCCAGATTTTAAAGCCCTGATCTTTGAGACGGCCGGCAAAAGCAGCAACCTCATGCAGACCATTCACCGGATTTTCGGGATGCACCCACAGCTTCAGCCGGATGGTGTTGACGCCTTGATCTTTCAGGATTTCCGTAAAAGACTTTTCCTTTCCATCAAGATTGTAAAAGCGAATGCCCTGACTTTCAATTTCAGGCAGTGAAGAGATGTCTGCGGCCTTGTAGAGAGCCTTTTCCTTTTCGGAAGTTGAATTCTTCTCACAGGCCGTAACCGTCAGTATCAAAACTCCCAAAAGAAAAAGAAGTAAACTTTTTTGCATGATGCTAAGGTACGGAGAATTTTAGTGGTTTTCTGGCTTCAGACCATGTGCTTTTGGGATTAGCTTCTATATTCGTTTAGACCTGATTATGGATTTTGACCCGGCAAAAAAGAGCTTGATTTTCTTGAAACAAACGCAATAAGTGAATAAAAAGGTATAAATAATCAATCGCCCTTTACTTCAGCTCAAGGCCCACCGGACAATGGTCGGAGCCCATAATTTCGTTGAGGATGAAGGCATCTTTTACTTCCGGAATAAATGATTGGCTGACCAGGAAATAATCGATTCTCCAGCCCACATTCTTGCCGCGGGCTCCGGCACGGTAACTCCACCACGAATAGATGTTTTCCTTGTCGGGATAAAAATAGCGGAAGCTGTCGACAAAACCATACTGCGTAAAGCGATCCATTCCATCGATTTCCTCCTGCATATATCCTGCACTCTTGTTGTAGTTGGGTTTGGGCCGTGCCAGGTCAATCGATTTGTGTGCCACGTTAAAGTCGCCGCAGACCACCACCGGCTTCGATTTTTCAAGCTTTTTCAAGTAATCGAAAAAGGCCTTATCCCACTGCTGGCGATAGTCGAGCCGTTTCAGGTCACTGCCCGAATTGGGAACATACACATTCACCAGGAAGAAGGCATCAAATTCCAGCGTCAGCACCCGTCCCTCTTTATCATGATCATCAGCACCAATACCCTGGCTGACACTGACGGGGTTTTGTTTAGTCAAAACCGCTGTTCCCGAATAGCCCTTGCGCTCGGCAGAGCTTGAAAAGACATGGTAGTCCTCATAAGCATTCAGCACCTTGGATACCTGGTCGTCCTGCGCCTTGGTTTCCTGGAGGCACAAAATATCAGGATTCATTTGATCGATACTTTCCGAAAGGTTTTTACGGGCCACCGCCCTGACTCCGTTTACATTCCAGGAAATAATTCTCATGCTT
>CAYXJS010000413.1:0-2159 GCA_964465045.1 uncultured Bacteroidales bacterium
CGTGTGTAGTATTATCAAATTGACAGATGGTTATGCAAAACACGAACGCCCAACAGCACCTATACCCAATGCGGGTTTTGCCGTTACCCGGAAAACTGTTTTTTCGAATTAAATTTGGTTTAAAAATAAAATTGTATCTTCGAATACCCGCACTGGGCATAGCTGCAAACCGTTACCTGCAAGCCAGAGAAAAGGTGATTAAATAAATTAATGTTTGAATTAAGCGAAAAACTAATTGTAAGGTCTAATTGAAAATTTAACATAATGCAAAAACTAATTACTTTAATCTCTTTAATCTTTATTCTAAATGTCTCGCATGCCCAATATGATAGTATTCCATTTGGTGGCTACGACAGAACATATCTAGTTCATCTACCAACAGGATATACAGGAACTACCGATTTACCACTAATCATTGCTATGCACGGTGGTTTTGGTAATGCCTACAATCTGCAAAACCAATCGCAATTAAGTGTCAAGGCAGATGCGGAAAACTTTGTAGTTGTGTATCCGGAAGGTCTTGTAGGTGGAGCATTGAATATTTCTTCGTGGAATGCTGGTTGGTGTTGTGGTTGGACCAGTAACAACAACATAGATGATGTAGGATTTATAAATGCATTGTTAGATACTTTGATTGACCAATATTCGATTGACTACAGCAGAGTATATGCGACCGGAATGTCGAATGGAGGATTTATGGCGTATAGATTGGCTTGTGAACTATCGGATAGAATAGCGGCTATTGCACCTGTCGCGGCATCGATGAGTATGACAACGTGTACACCGCAAAGACCTGTTCCTATTATCAGTTTTCATTCTTATCTTGATACGAATGTTCCTTATGACGGTGGAGTTGGAAGCGGAACTTCTGGACACTACAATTCACCTCAAGATTCAATTTTGAATGCTTGGTCTGCAATGAATGCTTGCAGCACAACAAATGATACTATTATCAACAATTCACAGTTCTTGCATAGAAAGTGGAGCAATTGTGATTGTGAAACAGAGATAGAACAATATGTTACTCAAGATGGAGGACACTCTTGGCCTGGCGGAAATCAAACGGTGTCCGGAGACCCAGTTT
This sequence comes from uncultured Bacteroidales bacterium, assembly GCA_964465045.1. Lineage (GTDB taxonomy): Bacteria > Bacteroidota > Bacteroidia > Bacteroidales > JAIPAH01 > JAIPAH01. Next base: position 1,085 of record CAYXJS010000413.1, read on the forward strand.
CAATTTTTATAAATGCTAACGATTTAATGTGGCTCTTCTTTCAACAGTACAGTCTTGATTGCGACCCCCTATCTGTTATTGATTCGCATATCGAAAATAGTAAAGTGGAGATATATCCTAACCCAACGAGCGGACACATTAATATTCAAACAGATGTTGATTTTCAAGAAATAGAAGTTACAGTATTCAACCTTTTAGGTGAGAAAATACTGAGTCTTAAGAATCATAAAGTAATTGATTTAAATTCTATACCATCAGGAACCTACTTTCTAATAATATCAACAGATGATTTTAAAGAAACACACAAAATTATAAAATTAGAATAGGGCCAGCAGGTAACAATGTATATACAAAATAGGCGTGACAGTAGTAAATTCAACGGTTGTAGCCCGCTTCAACTTCTCAACGGTTTGATAAGTTTGAAGCCCGCAATCACCTACTTTGCATATACTCACCGTTATGGACAAGTTAGCTAAAATAAAAAATCAATAATGAGAATAAAATTGACCATATTATTTATACTTGCCTTACTATCTATTACTTATACAACAAAAAATGATGAACACTCTTTAAGTTGCTTAGATGAAGAAGTTCAGTCTTTCGTTTGTCCTTTCTACCTGCGCTGGGCATAACACTATAATAGCAAGTTGAAGGCTGCGACCGCCTAATAAAACCGAACGTTTATGAAACAAAAACCAAACAGACAAAAATCAAGAGAACCACCGACTAACAAAATGAGCTTTAAATTCTTTGAAAGTTTAGTCTATTTTTATTTGAACTAAAGTGGAGTCCAGCTACCACATTAAAAAACGGGGCATAACCGAAAAGCCATATAAGTAGGATATCAAAAGAAAAAAAATGAAAAAAACATTTGTATTAATTTTACTTACATTAATTGTATCAATTTCATATGCACAAAATAATTCCCAAGATGTTGTTTACCTTAAAAATGGAAGCATTATTCGAGGTGTAATTGTTGAACAAGTTCCAAACAAAACCATTAAAATTGAAACAGCCGATAAAAATGTCTTTGTTTACCAAATGGATGAAATTGAAAAAATAACCAAGGAATCTT
>CAYXJS010000414.1:0-2150 GCA_964465045.1 uncultured Bacteroidales bacterium
TCTATCATCTTGCTGGATGAGATTGAAAAAGCACACCCGGATGTGTATCACTTATTGCTGCAAGTTCTGGATGATGGTGTATTAACGGATAGCGTAGGCCGCAGAGTGGATTTCAAGAATACGATAGTTATTATGACTTCCAATATTGGTTCACGTCAGTTGAAAGACTTTGGCCAGGGCATGGGATTCAGTACTTCGGCACGTCAGAAAGGCCGTACAGAGCATGAGCGAAGCATTATAGAAAATGCGCTCAAGAAGACTTTTGCACCCGAATTCCTGAACCGTATTGATGATGTAGTTATCTTTAATTCGCTTGAGCAAGAGCATATCCATAAAATTATTGATATTGAACTGACCGGACTTTACCAGCGTGTAAAAGACCTTGGGTATACACTGAAACTTACGGATGCCGCCAAGAATTTCCTTGTGGAAAAAGGCTGGGATCAGCAGTTTGGCGCTCGCCCGCTGAAGCGAGCCATTCAAAAGTATGTGGAAGATAAGTTGGCGGATGAGATTATCCAGACAAAACTTGAACTAAATGATGTTATTTTTCTGGATAAAAAAGAGAAAGAGAACGAGCTCACACTTAAAGTTGAGAAAGAACACAAACAGCTCGAAGCGAAGAACTAAAACAAGTTAACAATACAAGAAACGCAGGATTGAGAGTTTAAACCAAATCCTGCGTTTTTTATTTATCATATACGAGGTTTGCTTTTTGATCAAAATCTGGATTCCCCTAAACAACTCCGGCGCCATTTAAAATGACGCCGGCAGTATTTTAGTTTTTATGACATTTCGTCATAATACAATTTGTGAAGCATTTTCTTAATGCTTAAATTCGCTGATATCCCTTTGCGTAAAATTGTTGATAAAACCTACTTTGCTAATATTTTCAGCACGCGCCATCTTAATGAAAATATCCGCCGACTTTTTGTATTGCGTGTCTCGGTTGGCGTCAAGCACCAGCAAATGCCCCATAATGATGTTTCCTGCGGCTTCTACCAGTCTGCGGGCGTGAAAATCCGTAAACTCAGCATCTTCCTCATTTTGGATCCGCTTCACGGCTTTTTCGAGCTGATCCGTCATTTTCGCCAGTGTTTTGCGCAGATATTCCAAATCAGGGCTAACTTTAACCGTTTCATATTCGTGAATAATATTCATATAAGCTTTATTGCTGATACCCCTGATAGCAGCAACAACCTGTAGCTGGGAAGTACCTTCATAGATGTTTGTAATCCGTGCATCACGGTAAATCCGCTCAATCGGGAAGTCTTTCATATAACCGCTTCCGCCGTGAATCTGTAAAGAATCGTAAGCAATTTGATTGCAATATTCACTGCTGATAAGCTTTTGCAGGGGAGTCAAAACATCAGCACGACGGTTATAGTACCTCATTTTCTGCTTTTCTTCTTTGTCTAAGCCGCGCTTTTCTGACAGAGCGCCAAGGCTTTTGTACATATCCACGGAACGTGCGGTTTCGTATAGCAAACTCCGCATTGCGTCCGTTTTTACTTTCATAGTAGTGAGCATTTCATAAATAGCAGGATAATTGTTGATGGATTTGCCGAATTGCTCACGCTCTTTTGCATATTTAACAGCTTCGCGATAAGCGGCTTCTGCTATTCCCACCGATTGTGCCCCCACTCCCAGCCTGGCTGAGTTCATCAGCGTCATCACATACTTGATGAGCCCCATTTTACGGGATCCAATCAACCGAGCCGGAGCATCCTTAAATACCAATTCGCAAGTGGGTGAACCTTTTATGCCCAATTTGTTTTCCAGGCGCCGCACCTGCATACCCCCGTCTTGCCTGTCAAACAAAAACAGCGAAAGTCCCCGGGCATCTTTGGTGCTGTCTTCTGAACGTGCCAGCACCAGGGCAATATCAGAGTCTCCGTTTGTGATAAACCGTTTTACCCCGTTTAAGTACCATATATCTTTTTCGGCATTATAAGTAGCTTTGAGCTGAACATTTTGTAAATCTGAACCGGCATCAGGTTCGGTCAAATCCATGGAAGCGGTTTGTCCCTGGTTAATGCGGGGTAGGTATTCCTCTTTCATGGTTTCGTCTGCAAATTCATTGATGGTTTCTGCACAATCCTGCAAGCCCCAGATGTTGGCAAAGCCGGCATCTCCCCGGGCAATCAGCT
>CAYXJS010000415.1:0-2146 GCA_964465045.1 uncultured Bacteroidales bacterium
TGTCCCGTTGATTTTCTTCCTAATCAACTGGGATGAAACCTCTTCCTGTTTCACTGGGGCGAAACACCGAACAACGAACAAGGAATACACCACGATACTGTCGTATAATTTTGTATTAATTCATACGTTATTACCGTATAGTTTGTTATCTTTGTAGAAAAAACAATGGAACAAATTCTGCACAGATATAACCCCTGGTGGGAGGAAGCCATTCAAACAGGTGGTTTAATTGAAAGAAAAGCCCCATTACATTTATTGGATCAGAATTTTCAGTCTAAGCAGGTTATATTTATTACGGGGCTCAGGAGAATAGGAAAAACCTCCTTACTGAAACTGTTCATTAGTAAAATGATTAATGAAAAAGGGTATTCTCCTGTAAAAATTCTTTATGTAAGCCTGGATGATTATTTGTTACAAAAGCATAGCATCGCCGAAATTATTGATCATTACCGAAGTATTCATAAGCTTAAATTTGATGAAAAAGTCTATCTTTTTTTAGATGAAGTAACCTATAAAGAGAATTTTGAGTTGCAATTGAAAAATATTGTAGATGGTCAAAATGTCAAAATTATTGCCACATCCTCCAGTGCCTCCAGTATCCGGCATAAAAAACCTTACCTTACAGGCAGGCAGTTTACCATGGAGTTGCTACCACTAAATTTCCAGGAATACCTGAGGTTTAAAAATGTTTCCATTGGCAAAAAAGACCGGCATCTGGAGGAAAGTTATTTTGATGATTTCCTGAAAACCGGGGGTATTCCGGAATATGTCCTGACCGGAAATATGGAATATCTGAAAGAACTGGTTGATGATATTTTATATAAAGATATCATAGCCTGGCACCACATAAAAGATGAGCAATTAATCAAAGACTTTTTTCTGCTCCTTATGGAAAGGGCAGGAAAGCAAATCAGCATTAACAAGTTGGCCGCTGTCTTATCTATCTCTCCCGACACCTCCCGGCGTTACCTGAATATTTTTGCCGGATGTTATATCATTCATTTGATGAATCGATACGGAAAAACAAACGAACGCATCCTTTCTCCAAAGAAAATTTATGCGGCAGATATTGGGATAAGAAATTTTTTTACCGGTTACCGGGATGTTGGAAGTCTGTTTGAAAACTATGCTTTTTTACGTTTTAAGCACCTTCAACCAAAATATCTTTATCAGAATAAAACAGAAATAGATTTTGTTCTTCAGGATAAAATGCTTGTTGAGACAAAGTATCACGATGAAAGTATCCCTAAAAACCAGGAAAAACTATTGGAATCTTTCCAAAACAAGCCTTACATGATTGCCCGGAACAATGCAGATATTGAGCAAGCTATACGGACAGTGAGCGAGGAATGAAGAAGATGATAGGGCGAAGTTGAGAAGGGGCGAGCTGGCGAAGATGCAAGTTAGAATGGGCGTTTTTCCGCTTTGGCGGTAAAAAAAATATTTTCATTAGTAATGAAAGTTTCTTTATATTTGTAATGAAAACTTTTTTTCATTAATACTGCAAAGTGATTTTAAAGGACCAGCTCGAAAAAATAGTTTTATCCCAGTCTGAATGGCTTTACAGGTCAGACAGACAAATCAGCCGTGAACTGATGGACAGGATCAGAATACATCAGTCATGGGTCAATATTATTAACGGTATACGTAGATGCGGTAAAAGCACACTTTTACAACAACTAATGGAATTTTACCAACAGCCTGCATATTTCAACTTTGAAGACCATCGAGCTTATAATTTTGAAATAGAAGACTTCGAAAAGCTGGATCAAATCCTCGATAAACAAAAACCTGATGCCTGGTTTTTTGATGAAATTCAGAATGTTCCGGGATGGGAGCGATATATCCGCTCTGCTCACGATAAAGGTAAAACGGTTTTTCTCACCGGTTCTAATGCCTCCTTATTAAGCAAAGAATTGGGCACAAAATTAACCGGAAGGTACCTCACCCACGTATTATATCCCTTTTCGTATCGTGAGTTTTTAATTTATAAAGATATTGAACCGTCAGCAGAAAGCTTTAAAAAATACATGGCTTTTGGCGGATTCCCCGAATATATCAGAAATGAACAAATCGATATATTACAGCAATTGCTTGAGGATGTAATCACCCGGGATGTGATTGTACGGTATGAAATCAGACAGGA
>CAYXJS010000416.1:0-2141 GCA_964465045.1 uncultured Bacteroidales bacterium
TTTGTAAGTATCTAAGTTTGTAGGTTAATAATTTGAGATACAATAACTTTCCAATAATTGGTATATTCCGTTATCCGGCAAAGAAAATTGACAACTTTTCACGAAAATTGCTTATGTTTGTTAATGAAATCTGTAATAAACAGATTCAATAAATTGCATTTGACAGCCCAAAAACATAGTAAATGAGAAAAGCAACTATTTTAACAGTGCTGGTGATGTTATTGATTATGAACGCATTTGCACAAGAGAACTATCCTGAAAAGCAGAATAAATCCTATCATTTTGAAAAAGAAAAAATCATCTCCGATACCTTACTAAACGAACTTTATTTATCAGAACAAAGTACAAATACTAAAAATGCTTTAGTAACAGCCACATGGGATTCTGCTGTAACGTATGTATATAATTCGCCAACAGATTCCGTGGCTTCAGAAAAAACAATCTATGAGTATGATGAAAATGATAATATAGCTCAGCTTACTGTACAATCATGGGACAATGAGAATAATCAGTGGATCAATGATATAAAATCTGAGTTTGATTATGATGAGGAAAATAGAAGTATCTTTTTTGCTCATTACACATGGGATACTCAAAACGAGGAATGGAGAAATTATTCTAAGGTCTACAGGGAGTATCATGAATGCGGTAACAGAACTTTACTTGAAGCCTATAGGTGGGACTATCAGAACAATGAGTGGGTTGGTAACCAAAAGTATGAAAGTGATTATGATAAATATGGAAATATAACATCACATATCTATTTCCAGTGGAATGAACAATATGATGAATGGGTTGGGTTTGAAAAAGCTGTTTATGAATATGATGAGTCGGGGAGATTAGATGGAAACTACTCATATGACTGGGACAGCGGAAATGAGGAGTGGATAATGGTTGGAAAAGGAGAAATAGAATACGATGCAAACGGGAACAAGGACATACAAATAAACTACTCCTGGTTTAATGACAGTTGGATTCAAAAATCGAAAAACAAGTACCAGTATGATGAAAATAACAATCAGAGCATAGCTATTGAGCACAAATGGGACGGCGAAGATGAAGAGTGGATTCCATCTGACAGAGAGGAGTACAATTATGACCAAAATAAAAACAGGACTTTAAAAGCCACTTACAATTGGGATCATGAGAGTGAAAAGTGGATAGGGGATCTCAAAAATGAGCGTATATTCGATGAGGGAGGAAACATGACTTTTTCAAAATCTTATCATTGGCATAACGAAAGCAATGATTGGATAGCTTCATCTAAAGGAGATTACAGATACAACGAGAATAATATCAGATCGTTTATTGCTGTCTACAAATGGGATAGAGAAAATGCAGTATGGCAGGGTCAAAAGAAAGAGCAATACGAATTTAATGCAGATGAGAATAAGGACCTGGAAATTTACTATGCCTGGGATAGCCTAACTTGTGAATGGATTGGCGACATGACCAAGAAATACAAATATGATGTGAATAAAAACCTTGCTGTGGTTGAGTTTTATGTTTGGGATAAAAACACTTTTAGCTGGCCGATTGGTAAAAAGACCTTTTATTATGGAGAAAATATAGGCTTACCGATTGTAAATACAATGGATGAAACTACGATATTCCCCAATCCCGCCAAAGATTTTTTCAGAGTCAAAGCCAAAAGCCCAATCAACCGGATTGATGTTTATGACTTAATGGGCAAGAAAAAGAAAAGCTATCATGACATTGACATGGATTTTCCCATCCCGGTACATGATATAAAATCCGGAATGTATATCCTGCAAATCCACACGGCTAAAGGAATTATTATAAAGAAGATATTTATTCAGGATTAAAGCACATTACCTGAAAAAGATACTTGCTTTACGCTGAGTTTATTGAATACTTTTTGAATAAATTTGCATTTGAAATAATTCCAGGAATGTATTATTAAAACTCTTACAATATGCATGATGAAGTAGAGAAACTCCCGATTTACAAAAAAGGCAAGGAAATTTTTGATTTGGTTCACAAGATTGGTGATTTGATTCCTGAGGATGATGAACACCTGCAATCTATCAAGGGACAAATGTATCTGGACGCCGGAATGCTCTCGGCAAAAGTGGCTGCTGCTGAGGGAGGTGATATTTATGACTTGAGAATGGAATGCG
>CAYXJS010000417.1:0-2140 GCA_964465045.1 uncultured Bacteroidales bacterium
CGGATGCGGTCCATGGCCTGGTAGAGGCCGGTCATTTCGGGTGTATCCTCAAACATGTTGAGCTGCTGCTGTCCGCCCACCAGTCCGCTGACGCGCACCCCGATCAGCCGTATCAGCATCCGGCGCTGGTAAAGACGGGTGAAAAGTTCCCGCGCCACCGTCATCAGCTCATGGTCGAAGGCGGTGTACGGGATGCGCCTCTGCTGCGTGTGCGTGTCGTAGTTCGAGTAGCGTATTTTTACCGTCACCACCGACGCCAGCTTCTGCTGCTTCCGTAACTGATAGCCCAGCTTCTCTACCATACTTACCAGGATTTCGTTCATGCGCACCACATCGATGGTATCTTTCTCAAAAGTCGTCTCATGCGAAATAGACTTACGTTCGGAATAAGGCTCTACCGGCGAATTATCGATACCATTGGCCCGCTTCCAAATAACCAGCCCGTTCTTCCCCATCACCTGCTGCATCATCTCGGGCGGGATGCGACTCAGCGTGTAAATCTTCGACACACCCATCGAGCGCAAAGAGTGGTAGGTCTTGTCGCCAATCATCGGTATTTTCTTTATTGACAGCGGGTTCAGGAAAGGCTGCACTATCGTTGCTGCCACCTCCTTCTCGCCGTTGGGCTTGGCTTCGCCGGCCGCAATTTTTGATACCGTTTTGTTTACCGACATTCCAAACGTGATGGGCAGTCCGCTTTCGCGGATGATGCGCTGGCGCAACTCCTGCGTCCACTTCAGGCTCCCAAAGAAGCGATCCATCCCGGTAATGTCGATGTAGTGCTCATCGATAGAAGCCTTTTCGTAGAGCGGGGATTGCTCATGGATGATGTCTGTCACCAACCGCGAGTAGCGGCTGTACATCTCCATATCACCCCGAATCACCACCGCATCGTTGCACATCGCCAGAGCCATCCGCATGGGCATGGCCGAATGCACCCCGTATTTGCGGGCTTCGTAGCTGCAACTGGCCACCACGCCACGGTCCGACAAGCCCCCGATAATCACCGGCCTGCCTTTCAGCTTGTCATTACGCAGCCGCTCCACCGACACGAAAAACGAGTCGAGGTCCATATGTACGATTGTGCGGTCTTTTTGATCCATGTTTGTAGGTTTGTATGTTTCTACGTTTTTATGTTTCTAAGTTAGTTGGCAAAGGGCAGTTGGCAGTTGGCGATTCAATAATTTTCTGCCGTTCTTCACCTCATCCCCTTCCGATAGCTATCGGAATCTCCTCAAGGAGAAGGGAGTGGAAACCCTCATTTGCCGAAGCAGAGTCTCCATTCGAAATCCGGAATCCGAAACCCGAAATTTTTCCACCTCCTCTTGCATATTTCGATCATTCATTGTAATTTTGATTAGATTTTAAGCAATTTTTTGTTTACAATATAGTCAGAGTTGAGATAAAAAACAAGTGATGGGAGGATTTATAGTTTATAAAGTTGGGAAAGCTTGTATTACGCAGATTTTGGCTGATTACGCGGAAAACAAGATAAAAGTTGGCAGTTGGCAAAGAGCAGTTGGCAAATAATAAATTAGAAAAATTATGGTAGGAAGTTTTAGAAATCTGACCGTTTATAAGAAAGCTTTTTCTCTGGCTATGGAAATCTTTGAAATAACTAAACAGTTGCCGCCGGAAGAAAAATATGAATTAACCAGTCAAATCAGGCGATCGTCGAGAGCTGTTTGTCGCGCAATTGGCGAAGGTTACAGAAAACGACAATATCCAAAACATTTTTCAAGTAAGATGAGCGATGCTGACATGGAAAATACGGAAACCCAGATTTCGCTTGATTTCATGAAATCATGTGAATATATCTCTGAGAAAAAATACAATGAAATTTTGGCAAAGCTGGAAGAAACAGGCCGCATGTTGAATCATATGATAGAAAATCCGGAAAAATATAAACCAAGACAAAAATAACGAATGATACCCAACGCAAATAAGTGATACCAAAACGCCATTAAGCAAAAATTGCCAACTGCCAACTGCCTTTTGCCAACTTAAAAACTTACTAAACTTACAAACCTACAAACTTATTAAACTTACAAACATAGAAACATGAGGACACAAACTTTTAGCAAGAACATCAAGCTGCTGCGGAAGCGGCGGAAGCGCACGCAGGACGACGTGGCGCATA
>CAYXJS010000418.1:0-2136 GCA_964465045.1 uncultured Bacteroidales bacterium
CCATAATGTAGTAATTCCATCATCTACTCCACAGCCTACCCCCAAAAGATCAATCCTTATCAGGATCCATCTTGATCATACCCTTTAAGAAGCCTTCTCCATAATATTTAGAAATTCTATTACGTCCTTCAGGATCAATATCTAAATATTTAGGAAGTAATTTCTTATAATATTCAGACCGGCTTACAAAACTAATATCTGTTTTTTTTATGTTTGGCCCGCCATAATCATGGAGGACGGCAGTATCTCCTTCTTGAGTATAATAAACGTTTGCATGACCATATTTTTCGCTTCGTTTTTCATCACCGAGGCTATCCAATATTGAATCTGAAACTTTTGCAATGAAAAAATCGATTTTTTTAAACAGCTCAGTACTTGCGTGCTCTCCCTGGTTGATGACGGCTCGCTTTGCATATTCATTAGTATCTGAATATAGCATGAAAATTGCATCTCCTCTTGGTTGTTTATGATAATCCTCAAAGAATTGTTGGTCTACTTCTACTGCTCTTGACTGTGACAGGGCTCTGACAATCCATCCATCTATGCTTTTTTCGTCAACATTTGGTTCTTTGTCTACAAACATAGAAACCTGACTCTTTGCAGGTAAAACTCCTGCCAGTAGAACCAGGAATAACATCGTTCTTTGAAATATTGTCTTTTTCATTTTGGCTTATTGTTAGGTTTACATAACTTTTCCTCAAATCCCCAAATTCACAAACAGCCCGGCGCTGAGAGCGTATTGGCGTGTGGCGGCGGGTTCTGTGTTCAGGTAGTAATCCCCGGAGACGGTGATTCCCCATGTTTTTCCCAGACGTAGGAAAAGCTGGGCACCGAAATAGGGTGACTCGAATTTGCGCTCATCGTGCGGTGTATTAAGATATGCGCCTTCTGTGTAGGTGTTTCCGTTTTCGCGAAACTCATTTTCAACTCTGTATTGAGCGCTGTATGAGGTGTAGGTTTTCCAGGCATAACCGCCATAAATACTCAAGGGAAACGGATAATGCATCATCAATCCAAAGTGCACTCCCACATTGATACCGGCTGTTTCAGCGTCGTTTTCATACACTTCTTCAGTTTCTGCACCCATTTCTGTTAAAAAGTCGGTATACAACTCAGCAGTGTGTCGGCTAATTTCCCCTAAAGCGCTGTATTCGGCCTCATAAGCCTTTAAATCCTCATACTTAAACCCAAGTACAAAATGGCTTATGCCTAATTTCCCGGCTATACCCTCAGCAAGCACTCCGTTTGAATATTCTACTGAAATAAAGTCCTTTGGCTTTAATTTGTATGTTTTTACCTTCTTATCATGCTTTACGCGAAAGCGTCTGTTTATGGTATGATAGCCGGGCTTACTGAGGGTTACTTTGTGTTTTCCGGGCAAAAGCCTGGTTTCTAATGGCGCGCTGGTTTCTGTACCGTCATTTACAGCCACATTACCAGAAACGGGTTTTGTCTTTATCTCCACAGGCTGGCGTTCCTTTTCCAGGGAAATGCTGACGGTAGAAGTGGTTTCATCAACCTCTACAGTCTTCCGGAGGGTTTCATAGTGCTCCTTTTCTGCTTTTATGTTGTAATAATCCAGCGCCACAGGAAGAGTTACCGGCGTTTTCCCGGCATACTTGCCTTCTATGTAGAAGTCGGCATCTTCGGGCTCCGTAATAAATGTAACTTGTTTCTTATCTTTCAGCCGGAGGCTTTTATTTTCTTGCTGATTGGTTTTGAGGTTCAGTTTTTCGGTATGGCTAAGATATCCTGATTTTCGCACTTCCAGTTTGTAAGGTCCTATCAGCAGTTTGAATGGCCCCAGAGGGGTTTTCCCTCTCACTTTCTCATCTATCAGCACTGTTGCACCTGGTGGTTCGCTATGCACTTTTAGCGTCGCTGTTTTGGGCTTCAGATCAAATTTGATATGATTCTGCCGGCCTGACTGCAAATTGACTTCTTGAGTTTCAGCATAATATTGCGGATGAGTCGCCCTGATCGTTGCCGGACCTGCATCAGGGGCTTCTTCCTTTCCCTTTAGCAAATAGCTCCTTCCCTCTCCAATTTCTTTTCCGTTAAAATAATAGCTTGTATTTTCCACATTTGAAACCAGTTTAACATCAGCCCATACAGGCTGCAACTGGAATTTAAGAT
>CAYXJS010000419.1:0-2135 GCA_964465045.1 uncultured Bacteroidales bacterium
CCGATTTCCAGGCCGAGGAAAGTGACGTCAATATTGCGACTTCAGATGGACAAAGTACGGCTGTGGATCTGGAAAACTACAGTACAAATATTGATGTGGCTAACCGAAGCGGAAATTTTCTCAGCGAGGAGGAAGGAAGCACCATTACATTCCCTTACAATAAATATATTAGTTACCTGAATGAAGTGGAATGGGATGTAAGCGCTAAAATACTGAATATGAATGTTGGTGAAATCGATGATCTGGCTTACCTCGACACATTGGATTATAAAGAAATTGTGGATGAAGAGCTTTCGGGTGCCCGCTTTGTTTCAACCAAAGAAAGCCAGGACTCTTTGCAGTTTTTTGCATTGGAAGCCAAATATGATTTAAGCGCCAGCATTATCGAAGCGGAAAAGGTAAAATATATCAATGTGGCTGATGCGGCCGTATTTCCTTTTGAAGAACGGCTTCGCATCGGGAGAGACGCAGCCATCGAAACACTTCGGAATGCAAGAATACTGGCCAGCATTGATAATAAATCGCATTATATTACCGGAGCTACGGTTGAGTTGCAATCGAGGCACAAGTATGAAGGGGAAGGCTTTTATCAGTACGAAGATGCCGCAGGAGAAGCATTTGAAGTTTATTTTCCGGAAATTACCGTGGAAGACAAGCGAACAACGGGAAAAGCATCTATCGGGAAAACCGATAATTTCAGGCTGAGCCCGGCGTTTGATTATTATGGCAGTCTTGAATTATCGGGAGCCGACTCTATGTTAAACTACGATGGATACTTTCGCCTTTTAAAAGGCGAGTGCTCGCAGATTTCAGGGCAGTGGGTTAAATTTAATGAAAAACTTGTCAAATCGGATATCCGGATACCCATAGAACATCCTGTAGAAGATACGGCTGATGTCCCGCCGGTATATGCTTCGTTGCATTTCTCGCCCAATCAGCAGGAAATATATCCGCGTTTTTTTGAACCTGAGCGGGAAGAAAACGATTATCCTTTCTGGACTTTAGACGGTGTATTGAGTTACGCCGATTCAACAAATACCTATTCGCTTATTTCAAATAAAGCCGGTGTATCTGACTCTCTCCAGCCTTATTATCATTATGATCCGGATAATTGTTCTTTTGAAGGGTTAGCTACTTTAGATTTTCAGTATCTGTTTGGAAGGATGGATATCATACCGCATGGTACATTTTCATATAATTTAACGGATGAAGATTTTGCATTCAGGGGTGTGCTTGCAGCCGATTTTCTGTTTGCTGGAAACTCCCTCACCGCAATGGCTGATACGCTGAATTCCTATGACCTCGATCGCGTCGATCCGAGTAAAGAGTGGTATGAACAAGCTGTGGGACAAATACTAAATCCAGAAGAACTGCAAGATGTTGTAAATCAGGTTAACCTTTATGGTCTGGTGCAGGAAGTACCGGAAAAACTCCGGAACACACTCTTTTTTAATGATGTATCATTCCAATGGAACCGGCAGCTAAATTCATTCGTTGCTTCGGGAGAATTGGGTATTGGTAATTTAGGAGGCGAAGCAGTAGGACGATTTGTAACAGGAGTAATAGAAATTCAACCCACGGAGGATGGCGGAAACCTGAACATTTACCTCGAGCCGGAAGACGGCAAATGGTATTTTTTCACTTATTCCGGGTCGCTTATGGAGGCGGTTTCTTTTGATAAAGTATTTAACGAGGAAATCGATGAGGTAAAGCGTTCTAAAAGATTTATTCCCGCAAAAGATGGAATTCAGAAGTATGAATATGATCTCAGCGGCTTAAACCTGAAGGAGTTTTTCCTGCAACGCATTAGCGAAGCAGGTGTGCGCTTTCGTTGAGACAGGATAGTATTTATTATTAAAATCAGTTTTTTTATATATGAGTTCGGTTTAACAAGTTCGTAAGTTTCTAAGTTTGTAGGTTATTTGTCTGATTACCAATAATTTAACCATACAAGGATTTCTCATAACATCCTGATATAAGGTATATTACATCATTCGATTGAAAAAATAGAGCCTTTTTAGATCAGACTCATATTTAAAGATGCCGATTTTTACATTCAATGAATTGCCACATTAAATGGTATCTTTGCGGCTGAAAAAATTTGCTTATGGACTACTGGATAGCTATCGCCGGCA
>CAYXJS010000420.1:0-2115 GCA_964465045.1 uncultured Bacteroidales bacterium
TAGTATTTGGAAAAAGTTATCTGCAAGAAGATTAAATAGAAGCAAAATTTAATCCCGGGTTATAAAAAGCCACAATGATATGTTTCAATTAAATCTTCTTAAAGTGTGTCTCTGTACATGCTGAGAATTCACGGATTAATTATATCTTTACATAACAAAATCAAAACCGGTTTCATGCAAAAAAGATGGGTACTAAAAAAAGAAGGAGACTCTGGGGTTGTAGCGCACCTTTCCGAAGTGCTGAATATTGACCATAACTTATCTAATCTTTTAGCTCAACGCGGCATTGAAACATATGAGCAGGCTAAGGAGTTTTTCCGGCCAGAGCTTTCGCAACTGCACGATCCTTTTTTGATGAAAGATATGGACAGCGCCATTAACCGGATTGAAATGGCCGTTCAACGTAATGAAAAAATCCTGATTTACGGTGATTATGATGTAGACGGAACTACGGCTGTAGCGCTAATGTATACCTTTATTACAAGCTTCTATTATAACGTGGATTTCTACATACCCGACCGGTACGATGAAGGCTATGGCGTTTCATTTAAAGGAATTGATTATGCTGCATCCAAAGGAGTTACACTGATTATTGCTCTTGATTGCGGAATAAAAGCGGGTGATAAAGTGCAATACGCGAATGAAAAAAACATTGATTTCATTATTGCTGATCATCATCGCCCTGACGACCACCTTCCTGATGCTTATGCCGTACTTGACCCGAAGCGTCCGGACTGCAACTATCCCTATAAAGAGCTTTCGGGCTGCGGACTGGGCTTTAAAATAGCGCAGGCTTATGCTCAGGAACACCACATCCCATTCAGAGAACTGGAAAAATATCTTGACCTTGTAGTCGTTAGCATTGCCGCAGACATTGTTCCCGTCACCGGAGAAAACCGTATTTTGGCTTTTCATGGGCTAAAGCTTATCAACACAAACCCCAGGCCCGGGTTTGAAGCCATCCTGAAATACAGCAACATACAACGCAGGGGCAATAACCCGAAAGCCCGCAACAACTACATTTTTAACAAAGAACTAACCATTTCGGATATGGTCTTTCTGATAGGTCCGCGCATTAACGCCGCCGGCAGGATAGAAAGCGCCAACAATTCTGTAGAACTGCTTATCAGCGATAACCTGGAGCATGCTGCCAGGCTGGCCGAACAAATCAATGATTTTAATATTGAACGAAGAAGCCTGGACGCCACAGCTACACAGGAAGCATTGAACATGATAGATGATCAAATTCCCGGTAAGGAATTTAAAAGTACTGTGGTCTACAATGAGGAATGGCATAAAGGTGTAGTTGGAATTGTAGCCTCCCGGCTTATTGAAAAACATTACCGGCCCACCATTGTATTAACCAAATCCAATGGTCTTGTTTCAGGCTCCGCCCGTTCTATAAAAAGTTTTGATATTTATGACGCCATTGATGCCTGCAGTGATTTGCTGGAACATTTTGGAGGTCATAAGTATGCCGCTGGCCTTTCCATAAAGCCGGAAAACCTTGAAGCTTTCAAAAACCGCTTTGAGGAACATGCCCGCCAAAACCTTACGGATGCTGACATGACTCCCGAAATAGAAATAGATTCCGATCTGCAACTCAAGGATATCAACAGCAAATTTTTCCGGATTTTAAGACAGTTTGCACCGTTTGGTCCGGGCAACAGCGCCCCGGTATTCCGCACAAAAGGGGTTATAGATACCGGTTACGTCCGGAAGATAAAAGACAAACACCTGCGGCTTGGGGTGATTCATCCCAAAATTTCCGGTTTCCCGATTGACGCTATTGCTTTTGGGAAAAAAAATAACTTTGACCATATCAAAACCGGTAAACCTTTTGATATCTGCTATCATATTGAGGAGAATGAGATGAACCGTATGTTACAACTCAATATAAAGGATATACATCCAGTGGAAGAATAAGCCTATTCAATTACCCGAAGGGACTGAAGACACGATAAATCAGCACTATACCAAAAATCATCAGCAACAGGCCAATGCCGCGGTTAATCCAAAATGTAACCCTCGGCCGGAGCAATTTCTTGAAACGAAATCCCACATAACATTTCAGCAAATCAGAGGCAAAAATGGTTAGCAATGCTACACCAAAAA
>CAYXJS010000421.1:0-2111 GCA_964465045.1 uncultured Bacteroidales bacterium
TATAAAAAAAGTTGGGTAATTTAGAATGGTTCTTGATTGGGGAAGAGGGATTTGTTAGAAAAATTTCAAATTCCAATATCCAAATTCCAAAATCGCGAATTTCACGGATTATTGACGAATATTCGCGAAGCACCAAACTTCAATAATGAATGATTACATATTCCAAATAAGTGAATTGTTAATTCGTTGATTGGTGATTAGTTGATTGAGTTGATTGAGTTGATTAGTGAATTGTTAATTTGTGAATTCGTTTCCGAAAACTATCGGGATGTTATATGGATATCCTTAACCCCGTGCCTTCAGGCCGGGGGCACGAGCTAAATAACGCTCTCTTCCGCCGTCGACGTGTGCTTTTTAGTTGTTCCCGGTTTTCATCAGGCGGAAACTAACGGGGGGTTGTAGCTCAAAAAAATGTGGCTTGATGAGCTTTTTCCGGGTAGAGCAGGTCGTTACCTTCCTGCTCCCCCACAGAACCGGACGAGCGGATTTCCCGCATCCGGTTCCTCTTAACCCGGGGCGAAATGCTTAAAAGTTGAATTGCAGGAAGTCCTGACAGGTTTTTGACGGAAAGCAGCGCATAACCTGTTTCTTAATTAAAACCTGTCAGGACTGATAGTATTAAAGTGTAGAAGACCTCTAATCCAAGTAATTACCCCGATGAAATATTGCTCCGCAATTTCATGGGGCAAGCAATGAATTACAATGAATTACCATCAATTACAACTAATGACTACAAATGACCATCAATAACTACTTAATGACCACGCATTAAAGATGATATTTAATCATACATTCAAAACCCGGAATTCTTGACTGCCAACTGCTTATCGCCAACTGCCAACTTCACCTAAACACATACGCACTTAAATACGTAAACACCATCCCCAACTTACAAGCCTACAAACTCAAAAGCATCCCCACTCCACACCCTCAGAGCTGCAGAATCAACACTTTCTTTTCTCCGTCGCGCAATACATCCACGGAAACGCGCTGTCCGGATTCCAGGTTTTGCAGGCGGTGCATGTATTCATAGATATCGCCCACAGGCTTTCCGTCGATAGCCACAATCACGTCGCCTTTTTTCATTCCGCCGCCGGCAGCAGGGCCTCCGTCGCGAACTCCGTCAACTGCCATTCCTTTTTCTGATTTCCCGGCATAATCGGGAATAATGCCAAAGGTAACCTTCAGGCGGGTACGCTGATGTCCGCGGGTTTGCTCTCCAGATTTTTGAAATGTCAGCGCTTCGGCTTGCATCAGCTCAACAATCACATCATAACTAAAATCCAGCACCTCTTTCTGCCCCGGGTAGTTTAATCTATGCGCATCATCGCGTGGCGTGTGGTAATCGTCGTGTGCTCCTGTAGAAAAGAATAGCACAGGAACATCCTCTGCATAAAAGGCCGCATGGTCTGAAGGCCCGTAACCATCCTTTGTCATCTGTAGTGAAAACGGGTAATTCCCCTCTAATGTGCTAAGCAAAGGTTCAAATTCCTGTGCCGTACCCACACCTCCTACAGAAACATGGCTGCTCTCTTCGCTCAGGCGTCCTATCATATCAAAGTTCAGCATAGCGGTGATGTTTTCTGCCGGGAACAGCGGGTTTTGTGTAAAATACTTTGATCCCAGCAATCCCATTTCTTCTGCCGCAAAGGCAATAAAAACCACATTTTGATTCAGCTTATCGCGATGGGCCTGCAGTTTTCCGGCCAGCTCAATCATACCGGCTACTCCGGATGCATTATCGTCCGCACCGTTGTGAACGGCTAAGGTGTCTGGTGTTCGGCTTCCTGATGAAGGGCCTCCCATACCCAGGTGGTCGTAGTGTGCTCCGATAACCAGATAACGATCGCTGTCCGGATTTTCGATCATGCCAACCACATTTTGTGTTTGAGCTTTCTCTGTGATAACATCCGCAGTAGCTGAAACTTTTCTTATAAGCGCAAAACTCGCCGGTTGCATCGAGTTCTGCATGGTTTTTTCCAAATCAGCTACGTTCTTCCCTGATCCACTCAAAAGCTGATTCGCCGTTTTACGGGTGATAATCATAACAGGAATGTCTACTTTAGAAGCGGTTTTATCATAAAACATCCCCGGAAGGGCATCTTCTTTTT
>CAYXJS010000422.1:0-2110 GCA_964465045.1 uncultured Bacteroidales bacterium
AGTTCCAAATCAGTTGAGAACAGCACTGCATAACGGCCTGTGTATTCATCATCTGCCCAGAATTCAACATAAGCCATTCTGATTTTTTGTTTCAGCCTTTTACTATAGACGATTCCGTCATATACTTTCACCATATCATCTTCATAACACAATCGAATCCGGCGTTTATCTATTTTCTTCATATTGATCTTTCCATCCAGCGTTTTAGGCCTGCCGGGCAATCAGGTTGGTTTGCCATGATAGATATAAGACAAGTCTGCATCAGTGCGCAGTTTGCTAACAAGATGCAGCTCCGTGTTTTTCATAACCGCATTGACAAACTCATTCTTGGCAAAATAGCCGTCTACTGCCAGATATGTAGAAAAGGATTGCAGAACATCTTTTCGTTCCAGAACGATTGAAGCATAATGATCGGTCAAACTCATGCCCCGGCTTCTTAATTCCTGAACCGATGGTGTTTGCACTGCTTCAAGGGAGAGGGCTGTATTGTTCTCCTGATCAATAACGGCAAACCCTCCAATCTCAAGCCCTTTTAAGGCCTTGCCTGAACAGCCGCTCCAGAACCAACCCATGTGATCGGTCTGATTTCCACTCTTTGGAATATAACTCGGATCAAAGGCATTGATCAAATGCCGGGAACATTTTTGTTTGATCAACTCTTGGTTGAAACGCTTAAAATCAAACGGCTTTTGGAAATGATTCCGGTAAGTTTGTTCACTGTAATCGACATACCGGGCCATATTCAGAAAGTTATATCGACCTCTTAACCCCATAAACAACATGAAAATTGTTAACATAAAATCTTTTCGGGCTTTGTTTAATCCCGGTATTTTCCCTATTATTGCCGTTATAAGAGCCTCGCTCTTTTTAGAAGCATCTGTTTGTTTTTCCATATACAAATCTTGATGCTTTTTTTTTATTTTACCTGCCGCATTAAAAAGTTTTCTACATTCATTTGTTAATATCTTAAATTTACCGAACTATTGGCTATCAGTCTGTTCAAAAAAAGCCTGAAAGGCTCAGATAGCAGTGTCCAGGGCAGCGCTCTGGTTCAAAAGCCGGACTTCTCTTCTCTTTTTTCAGGCTGTAAGCCTCGAGACTAAAATGAGCAGTGTTTTATGGTGATAAAAATATGTAAGGCTTTCAGTTTTGGGGATGGATATGAGACGCTGACTGGTCTAAATGACGCAGTCAGGTCAAATCAAAAGATTGATTAATAACCCTTTTACGTAATAAGCTCTTAAAAGTGTTTAAGTCAATACATTTCAAAAAATGTATAGTTGGCATCAGCAGTTAAAATAGCTTGCAAATCCCGTTTTTCATATTATTGAAAGCTAAGCAGCTACCAAGAGCAGGAAGCCATGAGCGAAGATAATCGTTGGCAAACCGGTGGATATGCTTCACTTTAAAGCGTTGCTCACCTTGTATGGCAAACAAATATATGGTCATCACTTCTTCATCGGTTAATTATGGTTGTGCATTATTGCTGAACCGCTGGCAGCAATATTTTAAATCTTCATCAAACCTTTTGCTGACATATAGATAAATTTTTATTAATTTTAACGCCTTAGCCTCAGGAATCATATTCTTAAATGTTTTGTTGTTATTACATCTAAGATACTGGTTCCTAGGCTATTTAAATACAAATAATTTTTTAAGTTATTGACATTCTATTGTTTATAACATTGTGATTCAAATCTGGTTTCAACCCTTGATTCGCATGATCAATATGCTCAGCCGCATTTCAATTCCAACATGGTGCGTCCCGAATAAGGGCTTCTTGGCTTTCAGCCGGAAAGAGATAAGTTCTGAATGGAAAGGATTATAGCAAGAGTAGACAAAATCTTGGAAAAGCTGAAAGCATAGAATCCCTATCTTGGGATTCAATTCCAGTATGGTGCGATTGTGAGCTATTCTGTCCGGATTTTTCATTATAGGCTGGCAAATTTCAATTCCAGTATGGTGCGATTGTGAGTTACCCGGCAGCCATAGGCAAACCGGATGATTATATGATATTTCAATTCCAGTATGGTGCGATTGTGAGTATCATTCCAATTCCAATAACTATTTCAAAATACCAATTTCAATTCCAGTATGGTGCGATTGTGAG
>CAYXJS010000423.1:0-2107 GCA_964465045.1 uncultured Bacteroidales bacterium
TTGCATCAAACTTGCAGGATGTAAGGCAGTTGAAGCAGGATATACAACGTGAATTATCTATATTTTGCGTTTCCAAATCTATGCATTCTGCTTTACAGTTTTTTTCGCATGCTTTGCAATCGGTACATGTTTGTGGATTGATTCGGATTTGAAACAAAGCATTCCGTGAAAGATAACCCAGAAATGTTCCTACAGGGCAAATGGTGTTGCAATAAAGCCTGCCGTGTGTTATGGTCAAATGAATAATAAAATACAAAAAAAGTATTGGGGTTAGATATACAGTCCAGTGCAACAGGTTAATATCTACATCATAAAACGTGTAGATATCATAACTTTGAAAAACAGAAGCAAGGCCATTATTAGCCAGCATCAGAAAGGGACGAAACAGGTCTGAAAAGATACGTCCGAACAGGCTGTAAGGATCAAGCAAATTAAGCATGAGAGAACTTCCCATAAGAAGTGTAATGATGGTAAAAACCAGGATGATATGGCGAACCCAGTTTAGGGGTTTTTCATACTTAAAACGAATTTTTTTGAATCTCTGCGCAATACGTAATACGACATCCTGTAAAATCCCTAACGGACATAAAGAAGCGCAATATACTCTACCGAAAAGAAAAGTAAGCGCCAGTATTAGAACAAAAGAAGCTGAGGCGATCGTAAACACTTTGGAAAACAATAAGACCGATGGTACAAACTGCAACCAAAGACTGCCCTGTATCAGCTTATCGGGAACTAATTCCAGGAAGTCAAAAAAAGCAACAGCAATGAGCGTTATAGAAACAACGGCCAGAGCAACTCTGGCCCGCTTAAGGGATTTATACGACATACTTAGATTTTGATTCTGCCAATATTTTGGTTTTTCAGGTTCATATTGCCGGCACCCATTTGGTGAGCATACTCAATATGCGGAACGTTGCCGGGCTCCATACCAAAAATTTTAGCGGCAGAAGCATCGGCAGCTACCATGTCGTCAGACATGACCAGGAATTTCATTTTAGCCAGATCAGCTTCGGAAACCCCACGCGGACCGTTTTTCATCATTACATTGTAGGCATCAATGATGTTGAGATCCGGCTTACGCCAGGTGGCAAAATCAGCAATGCATTGCTGCAGGTCGTTTCGGTGCCAGTATCCGCGGTCCCAAACAATGCCCATGAGGTTTTTCATCGCAATGGTAAGCTTCGCTGAGCCATGATTTTTCAGGATAGGCACATTGATGAAAACATCCGATTCCAGGATCAGTTCATGAACTTTGGCAGAAGTAAGTTTTTTTCCCTCAGGAATTTCAACAGGTTCAAAATACCTTTCGGAGTTGCCGGGAACGACCTTGGCTCCGGCTTCTTTAGCCGCATTCTCAATTTTGCTGTTTTTATAACACTTTTTCCATTCGTCGCAGGTATGATCAAATACATAAACTTGCTTGGCACCAACCTCAAAGCATGATTTTACGATGGCCCCCACAAGGTTTGGATTCGTATTGGCTCCCTTTTCGGGGATTACATCCCACCCGATATTGGGCTTTACCACAACGGTTTGTCCTTTTTTAACATATTGCTCCATACCGCCCATGGCATTAATGGCACGCTGATACATCTGTACCGGTTCTCCGCCGGTAACAGCCACCAGGTCGTAAGGAATCTCTTCGTTCATAACTGTGTTGGCGATAACGTTGCCATATTTTCCTAAGGATATAAATGCGCCAGTGTATATTCCGGCTTTTACGCTTTGCTCTATGAATTTCCTTCTTTTCATGGCCTTATCCTTTTAGTATTTAATTCGTAAAAATAGAAAGAAATAGCTAAAATGCAGAATAACAGACTTTATTTGTAATGATTATAAAATATTGATTTGTGAAAAAAATTATCAAAACCATGTATATTTGTAAAGAAGTAACAAAACGAAACAGCTATGACAACAATTGCTATACAACGGAAGTATTCTTATCCTATCATATTCAATATCTTAGCCATTTCTTTGATTTATTTTATTCCTGCCATCTCGCATGCATTGGCATTTCCGCTGTATCTTTTTGAACCCATGCGGTTGGTATTGATTCTGGCTTTAGTGCATACTAATCGCAACAATGCCTATATTCTGGCTGCAA
>CAYXJS010000424.1:0-2104 GCA_964465045.1 uncultured Bacteroidales bacterium
TACTGGAAAATCGGCGGAAACTGGGTGAATAACATTGGAGATTTAAAGCCTGGCGAAGGTTATTTCGTGAAAACAACCGCGGCTACTACATTTAATTACCCGGCAGCTAAGAGTGGTTCAGCAGTGACTGAAGATTCCGAGCCACAACACTTCAATTTCACAGGTGGTGACGCTACCAACCCGGTTTACACGGTTTACGTTGAAGGAGATCAGTTACAAACCGGAGATGAAATCGCTGCCTTTGATGGCGATGTAATGGTTGGAGCTGCAGTGATTGAAAACCCGTCTGAGTCTGAAGAAAATGCTTTAAGCCTATTCAGCGTAGTAGATAACGGAGAAGGATATAAAGCCGGAAATCAGATAACATTCAAGATTTGGAGCCAGGAGAAAGATGAAGTATACACCAACATTGAAGTCGATTATCTGAATCCACACGGAGATGCATATACAGACAATACCTTCCCGGAAGAGGATGGCGCTTACAGCATTATTAAGACTTCGCTAAGCGAACTGGATGTTTCTGAGCTGGATAGTGAAACAGCCATGAATGTTTATCCGAATCCGGCTACCGATCACCTGAACATCACTACGGAGGAAGATATCACTCAAGTCAGGGTTTTGAATGCCTCAGGACAAGTGATGCTGCAAAAAGAAATCAACAACAACGAATATAGTTTGAATGTTGGAAATTTGGATGCAGGTATTTACATCCTGCAAACCACCTTTAAAAATCGTCAGAGCAGTTTGCGCTTTGCCGTAAAATGATGTGCTAATTGGTGTTCAATGCGAACGAAAAAAGAGCCCTGTTTTTATGGGCTCTTTTTTTTTGTTAAAATTTTATGTATTTTTGACTAATATCTTACGATAGCACCTTGGAAATGAATAATGCTTTTTTCACCCGGTTATCTTTATCGTTTATCCTGCTTGCGGGATATGTGTTTTTTTTACCCTTTTATGCCAGCGGTCAGGATCAAATGCCGCCGCCGGCCAACCTGCAGGCAGAACTTGACCAGGATGAAGGTGAACCCACACAGATACACCTTACCTGGCAATATGACACTGATTTAGATGGTTTTCAGGGTTTTTTTATCTTTCAAAACGGCGACACCCTAAACGAAAATCTAACACAATCGCTGTCTCATACACAAACATTATACGAAGAAGGTACCTTTATTTACGAGGTTCAGGCCATGTTTGAAGATTCTGTGTTTTCTGCAATGTCAGAACGAAAAATCATATCCAACTATGAGTACCTGCATTTTGACTTCCCACCCGGCACTGGTGATCCAACATCTGAAACATGGACAATTCTTCTTGAAGAAGCAATGCTGGGAGAAGCTTTCCTGAGCCCCGGGGACGAGATCGCCGTGTTTTATGGCGACAAAATCGTTGGTGCCCATAAGCTTACTATAGAACCCAGCGATGACTCAGAAGGGGCCGAAGTGGTAATAGCGTTTTCCCAGCTCAATGACGGTACAGGGTATGAACCCGGAGAACCTTTTGAATTCGAATTCTATGATGCCAGCATGGACCAGGTTTATGATGTTTACGATTATGGGCTCTCCGATGAAAATCCAAATGCTTACGTGGGAGAGGTCTTTCCTGAAGAAGACGAAGAAATAAGTTATTTAAACATCTATTTCGAAAGCAACCTTCCTCCGCCACAAATAACTGATATTCAAGCTGAGGGACATACAGTATTCCTTGAATGGGGAATGAATTCTTCACGAAATATCATTGGCTATGAAGTATTCAGAGATAGCAGTAAGTTGAATGACGAACCCATTACAGAATCAAGCTACGTTGATGAAAACGTGGTTTCAGGAAACTACAGCTACCAGGTCAAAGCGCTTTATGACGAGGGGTCAAGCTACTTTTCCGATCCTGAAGTGGTAACCATCGATGTGGTTTTCTTTGATCCGGAACCAGTTGATGAACTCTATAACCCGATGACGCTAGAAATCCTGCAAGCAGAGATTATGAAGGAATCGTTGGATGTGTTTGATGAAATCGGGGTTTTTAAAAACAGCGGCGATCAGGAAATATGCCTTGCGGCTAAAAGCCTTGTGGAAGATTTTTCGGCTTCAGAAACCCTCATGCTGCC
>CAYXJS010000425.1:0-2092 GCA_964465045.1 uncultured Bacteroidales bacterium
ATGTCATGACACCTAAAGAAAATAAGGTTGTTGAGAAAAAAGATGTGGTAGTGAAATTTGTAGGTGATTCCGGCGATGGAATGCAATTGACCGGAACCCTTTTTTCTGATGCTGCTGCATATGCTGGTAACGATTTAGCCACTTTCCCGGATTATCCAGCAGAAATTCGGGCTCCTCAAAACACAGTAGCCGGTGTTTCCGGTTTTCAGATACACTTTGGAGACAAGAAGATACACTCTTCCGGAGACTTGTGTGATGCCTTGGTGGCGATGAACCCGGCTTCGTTAAAGTCTAATCTGAAATGGGCCAAGAAAGGCGCAACAATTATAGTTGACGCTGATAGTTTTTTGGATAAATTTGTTCAAAAAGCAGGGTATGAGTCTAATCCACTGGATGATGGTTCGCTGACTGGCTATAACGTCATTAAAGCGCCCATTACTTCGCTTACGAAAAAAGCTATCGAAGGAATGAAAGTGGATATGAAAACGGCGCTGAAGAGCAAAAATATGTTTGCATTAGGCATCATGTTTTACATTTTTAACCGCGATTTTGATACGGCGTTTCGTTTCATTGAACAAAAATTCAGGTCTAAGCCTCTTGTGGTAGACATAAATAAAAAAGTACTGCAAGCCGGCTACAACTACGCTGATACCGTAGAGGAGCTGGAGTCTGTAATCCAGGTTCCGGCAGCCAAAATAGCCAAAGGTAAATACCGGAATATCACCGGGAACATAGCTACGGCGTGGGGATTGTTAGCCGCTGCTGAGCGGGCAAAACGAACATTGTTTTTAGGATCTTATCCTATCACTCCGGCAACGGAGATTTTGCAGGAACTTGCCAAGCATAAGTCTTTGGGCGCAAAAGTATTTCAGGCTGAAGATGAGATTGCCGGTATTACTTCAGCTATCGGGGCATCCTATGCAGGCTCTATGGCGGTAACAAGTACTTCGGGCCCTGGTTTGTCGCTTAAAAGCGAAGCGATAGGGTTAGCGGTAATTACGGAGTTGCCTTTGGTTATTGTGAATGTGCAGCGTGGCGGACCCTCTACCGGGCTTCCCACGAAATCAGAACAGGCAGACCTTCTGCAAGCCTTATATGGCAGAAATGGTGAAGGACCGGTGATTGTTCTTGCGGCCACATCGTCGTCAGACTGCTTTGATTATGCTTTTGAAGCTTCACGATTGGCCATGGAACACATGACGCCGGTGATTTTACTCACGGATGGTTACCTGGCTAATGGTTCGCAACTATTCAAAATCCCCGACATGAAATCCCTTCCGGAAATCAAACCTCCTATTGCTAAAGAAAATGACGAGGAGTATAAGCCCTACAAAAGAAATCCTGACAATTACGTCAGGCAATGGGCTCTTCCGGGGATGGAAGGACTTAGACATCGTCTCGGCGGCCTTGAAAAATGGGATGTAACCGGAAATGTTTCCACAGACCCGGAAAATCACCAAAAAATGGTGGAATACCGGGAGGAGAAAGTGAAAAAAGTAGCTGAACGAATCCCGAACCAGGAAATTACAGGTGAAGATACCGGAGATTTGCTGGTAGTTAGCTGGGGCGGTTCAAAAGGGGCAGTCCTTAACGCTGTTACCAGTCTGCAAGACCAGGGGAAAAGTATCAGCCATGCGCATTTCAGCTATATTAACCCGCTGCCTAAAAACACGGAAGACATTCTCAAAGGCTTTAAAAAGATAATTGTGTGTGAGCTTAACCTGGGACAATTTGTCAAATATTTGAAAATTAATTTCCCGGAATATAAATATCTTCAGTACAACAAAGTTCAGGGGTTACCCTTTACCGAAGGAGAACTGAAAGCAAAATTTAACGAAATTCTGGAGGGATAAAGCATGACGGAAAATACCATACCTAAAAGTATAAAGCCTTTAACTAAAGAAGATTTTGAAAGTGACCAGATGGTGAAGTGGTGCCCGGGTTGTGGCGACCATGCCATCCTGAAGGCGGTAGAAAAAGTTTTTCCCCAATTGGGCTATAAAAAAGAAAACTATGCTGTTATTTCAGGAATTGGATGTTCATCTCGATTCCCATACTACATGAACACGTATGGAATTCACGGTATTCATGG
>CAYXJS010000426.1:0-2088 GCA_964465045.1 uncultured Bacteroidales bacterium
AATTTTCATATTCCTGATTATTAGATTTTTGAAGTGATTTATCTATGGCTCTTACCTGGTCACTCACTTGGTCATAGATACTTTTTAGCAGATATTCCAGCAAAGCATCCACATCCTCCAACGATTGAATGTTCCAATCTTTCGAAGAGATGTGAAATTTTCCAAATTTCCTTTCTTCAGGATGATGTTCCGTAAACCAGGGATGAATTTTCAGGCTTGCCTGAAAGATGGTGCGTTCTTCGTCGGTGAAAAACTCCGGTTCAGGTGAGCCGTTATTGTTCATGGCGTTACGGATAACCGGGAATCCGGTGGCCTTACCTTCTGTTAAATCCAGTTCTTTCAGAAATTCGCCAATGCGCCTGTTACGATAATGCCTTGCCGTAACTCGTCTACGCTGAAGCATTTGGTTGTCAATAGGCGGCACCGGGCCGGGATAGCTCAGCACTTCGATGGCTTCACGGGGATAAACCTGTACTTCGATGGGATTGGCCTGGTCGTAACCTTTGTGATAAACAGCATTGGAAAGCACTTCTTCCACTGCTTCGTAAGGATAATTGAAAAAGCGGTCAGCTTCAGCTTTTTGGCTGGATTTCTTAACTTCTTCCACGATGATATTGTTGCTGATGTAATCCAGTGCATCTGTTAGCTGACGATTTAAAGGGCCTTTAAACACTTTTTCAATGAAGTTTCTGCCTGAATCATCTTTATGAACCACCATCTCGATGTGGGCATACGGGAAAAAGTGCTCCGGATTTTTGTTGAAAAACATAAACCCCACATTTACCGGACGCAGGGATTCGCTTCCACCTTTCACGATGTGCATTTGACGGCACAAGTCTTTGAAAGGCATGTTGTGACTTTCATCAAACAGCCTGCTTTTAATTTCCTGCAGGTATTCACGCATGAGTCCCAAATCCAAATCATCCATTGTGGCTTCCTGGTTGATGCGGTCGTCGAAAGGTGTGCGGGCGGTTAATTCCTGTAACTGCCGCAAATTTTCGCCTTTGGCTTCGATGGTATTGGCACCGGAACGAATATAGGACAGTTTGTTGTTCTTTTCTTTCCCCAGATTCTTGGGTACTTTATATGGTCGCATATCACCTGCCGGACACCATAGTATCAGGATTTGCCTGTCCTGATACACTTCGGGTTCGATGATGGGGCGGTAGTTGGGCTGCATGTGCTGATTACAAAGCTCAATTACATCTTTCTGAATGCTGTCGATTTGTTCTGCTTCCAATCCTTGTGGTGGCAATACCGGCCTACCGTTATCTTCGTCTATGCCGATGATGATGTATCCGCCATCCCAGTCGTTGATATCATTGGCAAAAGCACACATGGTGTGCATTACCACTTTGGGATTCCAGCCCTTTTTAAATTCGAGCCGTTCCCATTCCACGGTTTTGCCGTTTATCAACTTTTCTATGTTAACCGGTAGTGCCATTTTTTCTATTTTATCTCTGCCACAGCGCCTTTAAATTTAGCAATATTATGTTTTACGCCGTCATCCAGGTCGAATTCAATCTGACCAAGTTGCTTGAGTGTATCATCGTATTGGATGCATTCCTGCTCGTCGTTGCGTAGTTTTGTGAGTTTTTTCATTTCCCGGGTATCCAGGCTGCTCTCTTTCTCTTCCAATCGCTGAATTTCATCGCGCATCCATTGCATGTAGGGATGCAGGTATTGGTTGCGGATAGTTTGGATGGTGAACTTGTTCATGCGGTGCATGTAGGCCAACACCTTAAATGCCGCCTTTTGCGGCGATTTGGGATTGGACGCAAACAGCCAGTAAATGGGCGTTTTCTTGTACATGCGGCAATGGAAAGGCCAGAATTTCTCCAGCAACCACTTTTCGTAGTTCATGCCCAGCGCCCGGTTCAGGAAGTTGATGTTGTGTGTTAAGGTTTCTTCGCCCCACACGGCTTCCAGAAACTTCGACAAGCGGCGTGATGCATCATCCGCAAAGGGTGAATCCGAACCGTTGAGTGAAATAATGCCGTCCTCATCGATAGGGAAGCGCTGGTCTGTGATTTCATGTTTTTCCAAAGCTTCATGCAACAATTCGCCCTGGTTGGCCATGATTAAGCC
>CAYXJS010000427.1:0-2087 GCA_964465045.1 uncultured Bacteroidales bacterium
TCCATACCGTACATTTTGGTGAACAGGATGGAGCCTTTCCTTTTACTCAAAACCAGTTTGAGGAATCACCCCTGAACAGGGTGCTAAGAAAGAGTAATCCGGGTTATGAATACAGGCTTGAGGCAGACCATGTAAAGCACTTTTCGTATAATACAAACACAAGCGGAAGCAATGTCTTTAGTTTCTCAGTTACGGATAACGGATTTAAAAAAGAAGGGGTTTACGATGCCGGAACTCTTGTTAAAAATATAGTTTCAAATGAAAATGCACAACAGAACGATGGCAACGCTCACAAAGAGATTACCTATACCGACAAAAACGGAAACACAATATTAGTACAGTCTTTTGATGGAAATGCATGGCTAAACACGTATTATATTTATGATAATTATGGTTTGCTGCGATATGTTTTACCACCGGAAGCTGATAATTTGCCAAGCGGATCCACTCCGATTGAAATTGCCAATACAGACGATTGGGTGAAACAATATTGCTATTACTATGAGTATGATGACCGTTACAGGTTAAAGAAAAAAAGGTTGCCCGGACAAGACATGACATATTATGTTTACGACAGACGTGACAGGTTAGTACTTACTCAGTATCCGGAGCAAAGATCTGACGGTGAATGGGTATATAACAAATATGATTATTTAAACAGGGTGGTTCTGGATGGCGTGTATCGTCACGAATCTGTATTGTCACAAGAAGACATGCAAGCGCATCTTACTTCATTTAATGCAAACATAGATGATAATCAACTCTTTGAAGAGTATGATCAAACACATTTAAATGATGGGGGTTATACGAACATATGCTTTCCTCATTTAGATTTTCAAGGTTTCGATATCATTCATAATATTACCTATTATGATAATTATGCTTTCCTGAATCACAGCAGTAATGATGGTAACTATGACTTTCAGGACCTCCAGGGGATTTTTGATTTTAATTATCCAAAATCTGACAGGACAAACGGGCTTGTCACCGGAAAGGTTACTTATGTCAACCCACGCGAAGATAATGCATCTATCACAGACGACCGCTTGTTAAATGTCTTTTATTTTGACAAATATGGCAACACCATTCAAACAATATCTGACAACCATTTCGGTAATACAGATATTGTTTCAAATCAAATTAATTTTACTGGCCAACGTAATGCATCGCTTCACACTCATGAGAGAAACTCAGAAGTTATTAATCTGAGGCAAGACTACAGCTATGACAGGATGGGTCGTAAAACGAGTGAGTCTGTTACATTAAATGATCTGGAACCGGTTCAGGTAAGTTTGCATGAGTATAATGAAACCGGCCAGCTTGAAACTAAAAGCATTCAACCCTCCGGGGTGGAAGGCAACGCGCTGCAATATGTTGACTACTCTTATAACATTAGGGGGTGGCTGACCAACATTAATGAAGAATACCAGCAAGGAGTGGATTACTTTTCTTTGAATCTCAAATATGAAGAGGGGGCAGATCCGCAGTTTAATGGTAATATTTCTGAAATGACCTGGCTCTCAGATTTCGTGGAAAAGCAAACCTATGAGTTTACCTACGATGATGTTAGCCGGTTGAAAGGTGCTACATATTATGGCCGCGGAGACCATTCGGTTACAATGGAGTATGATAAAAACGGAAACATAAGTACACTAAACAGGAGCGGCTATATCTCAGGGGAAGGCATGTTTGGGTCTATCGATCAATTAACGTATTCATACCGGGGAAATCAGCTTATGGCAGTAAACGATAACCCTGATTTAGCTTTTCAGACCGAAGGCTTTGTTGATAATGGCATATTCGAAAATGAAGAATACGGTTATGATAAGAATGGAAACATGGTGATGGACAGAAACAAAAACATTGGCAAAATAAACTATACCTGGAACAACCTCCCGGAATCAATCTTTTTTGTCAGCTCAAAGGGGGTTGACGAACCGGGAATTATTACCTACATTTACGACGCCAATGGAAATAAGCTGATGAAAGAAACATCTATAAATAAAAGAGCCGTATCAAAAACACATTACAGCGGCCCATTCGTGTATTCAGCCTCCAGCCTGTCTTTTATCCAGATGGGCGACTAC
>CAYXJS010000428.1:0-2074 GCA_964465045.1 uncultured Bacteroidales bacterium
TTGCAATGCCCTGTTCAGGCTTGTCCTTTTGGTACTTTTGGGACAAGCCAAAAGTGCATTTATAGAAAAGCAAAACCTCATTTGGTTCCGCCTGATGAAAACCCTGGATTGCTGCAAAATATCCGTCGACGGCGGAAAGAAGCGATAACGAATTCTCAATCCCCGGTCTAAAGACGCGGGGTTAAGGATATTGAAACAAGTATTCATTTTTTTCGAATACTCGGGTTTTACAATTCACAAATTAACTATTCACAAATTAACTATCCACAAATCAACGAAATAACCATCCATGTGCACCAGGTATCTGTATTCCCAGAGAGCAGAATACCTCAATGGAATCGGTATCCCGCCTCCTGAAGATCATTCAGGTTTTTAAACGGTTTTGGCGGGTTCAGATAGCCTTCCAGGAAACCATAAATCTTCAGGCGAATTTCCTTGGCTTTTTTGGTGTCCATCCGGTCGAAGGAATGCCCGCCAGGCACATCCTGATAAATCTCATACTCAAACTCTTTATCTTCGGCTTTCAGTGATTTTATCAAATGCTCTACTTCCAGCACATTCACGTCCGCATCATTGGTATTGGTATGTATGAGCAAAGGTGTTTCAAGTTTATGGGCATTCCAGGCCGGTGAACGGCGGCGGTATTCCTCAACATTTTCATATGCGGTTTGCCCGATGTGGTAATCAGCTGAGTATAAATCGCGATAAGACTGTGTTTTGTAACCCATCCGGGCAATGACATCTGACACCGGAACACCGGCAAAGGCTACCTGATAATCTTTAGGATGATCAAAAATATTATGCAGAGCAATCAAACCACCATGACTCCAGCCAATAATGCCAACACGCTTCTTATCCACAAAACTGTAATTTTCTATCATGTAATTCCGCGAAGAATACACGTCTTCTTTTTCCAATCCGCCATAATCAATCTTTTCATAATGCGCTTTCCCGTATCCTGTACTTCCGCGATATTCAGCGGCTACTACGATATATTCCTGTGCCATCAATTCCCGGATAATATGCGTATAATAAGTGGTGAAATCAGCATGCACGCCACCGTGTGGCAACACAATCAGCGGGTATTTTTTATCCGGATCAACAAAACGGGGAACAAAAACATAACTCCAGAACTTTACCGGATTCCCTGCGCCCTGAGCATCAGGATTCTCTTCTTTCCATTTTGGAGGACCATACATATACACCTTATCAATGTGAGCCACATCGCCCACTTTTTCGTACCAGAGCAAATCATCTACTTTTTTCTCCAACACATCCATGGTGTGATAAAAGTACTCATCTGACTGTTTAAGCTCTTTAAGTGTTTCTTTGATTCCCGCAGACTGACCGGCAACGGATAAAACCAGCAGAAATGCAGCAAATGAAGTGACAATTTTTTTCATGGGTTCAGATTTATTTTTGTTTTGATTTGATTTCCAATACAACCCTGATTATCCAAAGCTTTTAAATATGCGTGCCTGCGAATAACCTGGCGCTTCTACTTTAAGCGATAAGAAATACCCGAATGGTGTTTGAAAAGGTTCATAATCAGCATTCTTTAACCTTTGCTCTGCCTGGTCAAACAACTTTTTTGTGATATGCGGACTGGCTTTGCTTTCGGAGAGATGAGCAAAAGAATGGAGTAATATCCGGTTTGTATCGTTCTTTTTGGCGGCCCATTTGAGGTTTTTCAGCATTTTATTTTCAACGCCTTTCAAGTCATATTCGTCCTGCGATTCAGCCTGAATAAACCCCACCAGAACTTCTTTGTACTCCTTGCCCTCAGTAATGTCCGGAAAATCATCCAGGGCTTTCACTGTGGGTTCATAGCCAAACACGTCGCAATAAATCATTAACATTTTCATAACCGGATTGATTTAGTGGTTTTTAAACAACCAAAGGCCACTGCCCTTATAAAATCAAAATTACACATTTTTTAAAGAAAAGACAACCGGAACCCGGAGAAGCCTGATATGAAATAGAAAATTCCAAATTTCAAATTACAAATTCCAAATGAAAAGTTCCGGGTAGAGCAGGTCGTTACCTTCCTGCTCCCCCACAGACCCGGACGAGC
>CAYXJS010000429.1:0-2051 GCA_964465045.1 uncultured Bacteroidales bacterium
TGCTGAAGTTCGTCTTCAAAATCCCCGCCTTTGAGGTAAATGATGCCGTTTGGGAGTTGATTCCGGTTTGTTTTGTGAATCCTGGTTTTCATCCAATGAAAGAATTTTGGCAGGTTGGTTACAGCGCGGCTGATAATGAAATCATAACGGGTTCTGATTTTTTCTCCGCGGCGCTGTTCAGCCGTAACGTTGTTTAGTTCCAGGCTTGCTGCAATAGCTTCCACTACTTTAATCTTTTTGCCAATTGAGTCAATCAGATGAAACTCTGCCTCAGGAAACATAATAGCCAGCGGAATGCCCGGAAAACCGCCGCCGGTACCAACATCCAGAATCTTAGTCCCAGGTGCAAAATCAACGATTTTTGCAATGCTCAGCGAATGTAATATGTGTCGCTCACTAATGTGCTCAGTGTCCTTGCGCGAAATCACATTAATCTTCTGATTCCACTCATTGTAAAGGGCAGGCAGCCTGTTTAGCTTTTCTATGGCCGCATCGCTGGTTTGCGTAAAATATGTTTTTATGAGTTCTGGTAGCTTTTGACTTTCATCCATAAAGTTGTTTTGTGGCAAAGTAAGGGATTTTTTTGAAGATGTATCCTGGGGATTTTAGCTGAAATAGGTTTTGTTCGTGAATTTGTAACTCTCTCTTCTGACCAATACACGAATGGAAAATCTTTTGCTAATCGGCTGACATACCATCGTTTTGCGCTGGTATTGCGGGGAGGAGAAAGTGGAAGGTCTGGCCGTTTTGGCCCCGGGTTAAAGAGTTATAATTCCTGATACGGATGTCCATACCTAAGTAACGTTGACTTTTTCTTTTTTGCCACGAATGCACGAATGGAATATCTTTTGCTAACTGGCAGACCTTCAAGCTTTCTGCGCTGGCATTTCGGGGAGGAGAAGGTGGAAGGTCTGGCTGTTTTGGCCCCGGGTTAAAGAGTTATAATTTCTGATACGGATGTCCATACCTAAGTAACGTTGACTTTTTCTTTTTTGCCACGAATGTATGAATGGAATATCTTTTGCTTACTGGCTGACCTTCCAGCTTTCTGCGCTGACATTTGGGGGAGGAAAAGGTGGAAGGTCTGTTCGTTTTGGGTTTCGGGGTTAAGATGCTGTAATCTCTGAATTAATGAGTTGTACTCTCCTGACGAATGAACATGCGAAATTCTTGCGGGAACTGCATTTTTTCATCTTCCACATTTTCATTTTTTACAGGTTTCATCAACTAATAATTTGTAAGGAAAATTCAGAATTGAGATTAACCAAAAACAATCAAATTATGAAAAGAGTTATTTTAATCAGCCTGACAATTTTAATGACGCTGGGTGTATGTGCTCAGCGTAAAGCCATTCGCAGTGCCAATACAACGGTAGAACCCGGATATTACCGAATTCGCACGGCAGCCAATCAGACCAAGTATATTGATGTGCCTGGTTATGGACTGGAAGCCAATAATAAAGACTATCATCTTCAATTGTGGGATATGGATCAGGGTTGGGATCGTATTATCCAGATAGTTCCTGTTGGAGATGGATATTTTAAACTATCGCCGGCTCACAGTCAACATGTATTCGATATTGAAGGAGGAGAAGGTGCCAGCCAGAATGGAGCCAAACTTCAGCTTTGGGATGATAAACGTCAGTCAAATCAAGCCTTTAAATTTGTAAAAGCTCCCGGAAAGGATACCTATTACATCAAAGCAAAACATTCCGGAAAATATCTCGATGCGGTAGATGCAGATATTAACAGTAACGGTTGCGCTATCCAGCAATGGGATTATCACGGAAAAACTGACCAGCGTTGGGTGCTTGAGCCTTACGACGGTTACGTTGATAAAATTTACGAAGGTTCTTATTACATCCGAAATGCGCACAGCAACAAATACTGGGATGTTCAGGGATATGGAAACGCTACCAATCAAAACTCCAAAACCGTTCAGATCTGGGAGATGGATCAAGGAGATGATCGGCGGGTGAAATTTATTCCCTCGGGAGACAAGAACTATTTTTATATCGAGTTTCAAAATGGTGGACGCCGTGCTGATATTCA
>CAYXJS010000430.1:0-2042 GCA_964465045.1 uncultured Bacteroidales bacterium
CCGATATCGGTGTTGGCTTTCACTTCGGCACGCAGTTTTGAACCTGTAGAGATGTAAAAGAGATTGTATTTTTTGGCTAAGAGCCGCCCCTGGGTTCCTTTGCCTGAGCCCGGCGCCCCTGCAATAACAATGTTCATCCATTCCCGCTTCAGCGTAGCGCTGATGGCCTTGGTAATGCGCTCATGAATCTCTTTGATGGTGCCCGTGCCGTTTACCTTGTAAAGGATATTACGTTCATCGTAATAGGCAGCTACCGGCGCTGTTTTGGTTTTGTATTCGTTAAGCCGGTTTTTAATTACATCCAGATTGTCATCGGAGCGGCCTGAGGATTTACCGCGCTCAAGCAATCGTTCTATCAGTTGCTCATCGGGTACTTCCAGGCTTATCATGCATGACAGGAAGGTATTCATTTTAAGCAATAATCCTTCTAAAATATATGCCTGCACCAGTGTTCTGGGAAAACCATCGAACAGAATGCCTTTGGTATCCGTATCCGTTTTAATGCGCTTTTCAATGATCTGCACAATGATTTCATCGGAAACCAGGTTCCCTTTTGCGATGATATCTTTGGCCTGCTGCCCCAGCTCGCTGTCTTCGGCAATCTCCTGGCGTAAAATATCTCCGGTAGAAATATAAGTCAGGTTATATTTTTCTATGAGCAATTTTGATTGTGTGCCTTTTCCGGCGCCCGGAGGGCCAAACAATGCGATGTTTAACATAGCATGATGATTTGGGTTATTCTATGATTTTATAAATATCCGGAAGATTCCGGCCTTTTCCGTTATAATCAAGTCCGTAGCCAACAATAAAATCGTTGGGTATTTCCAGTCCGACGTAATCTATCGGGAAATCTTTTTCAATAGCCTGTGGCTTAAAAAGCATGGTAGCTGTTTTTACATCCTTGGCTTCCAAGAGTTTCATTTGTTCAATGATATGGTCCATCGTGATTCCCGTATCAATAATATCTTCAATCAACACCACAGTGCGGTCTTTTACATTGGTGTCAAGACCAATGACCTCTCTTACGGTATGGGTGCTTTTTGTACCTACGTAAGAAGACAGCTTAATGAAAGAAATATCACAATCATAGCGGAAGGTGCGCAATAAATCTGAAGCAAACACAAAAGCCCCGTTCAGCACAACCAAAAACAAGGGGTTTTTGTCACTGAGCTCTGCATTCATCTTTTCGCCCACTTTTTGTGTGGCTTCCTGAAGCGCTGCTTTATCGATAAACTTTTTAAACACCTTGTCGTGTAACTGAACCTGTTCTGCCATGATTCTATTCTTGATTACTGATAATAAGAAAAATGCAAAGATAAAAATCTGTTACTCATGTTAGCCAAAGATAGTGAAAAAATGTAGTTTTCGCTGGAATTGACGTTAATTAGGATATTCAGGTCATATTGTGCCAACGAAAGGAAGACTATAATCAGGCCTGATAAATCCTTAAATAATTATTCCGTCAACTAAATGAAAAAATCCAATTTTGAATGATTATGTTTTCAGGGAAGGTTACAGTCAGACTGGATTTTTATTAGCATATCCATACGTTTATGATTATTTTTGAACAATAAACAAATAAGAATAAGATGAAGTTAGCGGAAAAGCGTGATTATATCCATAGTAGCCTGCATCAACTGGACGAAAGAACCATTGACGAGCTTTTTGATTATGTGAGAAAACACGTGGTCTTAACTGATAAACTTTCGGCTCGGGCAAATAAATCGGAAGAGGATATCCGAAAAGGGAAAACTATGACTAAATCAGAGATTCAGACAAAATTAAATCATCCTGATTGATCATGCAGGTAATATTTACAGAACAGGCATTCAGGGGCTTGGAAGAAGCGTTGGCTTTTATATCAGATAAGGTCAGCGAAGAAAAACTCTCCGAAATTGCTACCCGTATTCTGGACAGAACTGATGAGCTAAAGACTCAGCCCTATCAGGGACAGCAGGAACCTTACCTTTCTCACCTTTCCCCCAATTATCGTCGTTTAATCGAAGACCATTATAAGATTATTTATCGTGTAGAAAGCAATA
>CAYXJS010000431.1:0-2031 GCA_964465045.1 uncultured Bacteroidales bacterium
AAAAACGGACTAAACCTCAGCATAGCCCGTTTTTATCTTGAATCAGATTATTTCCTTTTTCAAAAAATCCCGAACCTTTCCGGCCACATTTTCTGCGGTATATCCCAGTTTTTCATCCAGCACACTGTAAGGGGCAGAATAACCAAAATGCTCCAGTCCGATTACTTTTCCATTGATGCCTGCAATATCCTTAAGCGCATCGGGAAGTCCCGCTGAAAGACCAAATACAGGCACATTGGAAGGAATCACAGACTCGCGATAAGCTTCATCCTGGTCGAAAAACAGGTTTGGCGAAGGGGCTGAGGCTACATTCACCATAAAACCCTGCTTTTTCAGGATATCCGCTCCGCCAAGTAATGTAGACACCTCAGAACCGTTGCCTACCAAAACCACATCCGGTCTTCTGTCGGCTTTTCGCACCAGGTAAGCTCCCTTTTCAGCGCCATGAGCTTCGGCAAAACGGTCGTCACCCATCGGCGAAATATCCTGAATTCCTTGCCGGGAAAGCACCAGCGCTGTGGGTGTTTTTTTGTTTTCCATAGCCATTTTCCAGGCTACTTTTGTTTCGGCTGAATCTGCCGGACGAAGCACTAACATGCCGCGTCCTCCCGAGTGATTTCTGAGCTTTTCAAGCAACCTAAGCTGTGCTTCCTGCTCTACAGGCTGGTGGGTAGGTCCATCCTCCCCCACTCTGAATGCATCGTGTGTAAAAACATACTTTACGGGAAGCTCCATTAGCGCTGCCAGTCTGATAGCAGGTTTCATAAAATCAGAAAACACAAAAAACGTTCCTGTAACCGGAATCACACCGCCATGCAGCGCTATGCCGTTGGCAATTGCTCCCATCGTAATTTCAGAAACACCGGCATGCAAGAAAGCTCCTGAAAAATCATTCCGAGCAAGCGCTTTGGATTTCTTCAAAAAACCTTCTGTTTTGTCGCTGTTAGCGAGGTCGGCAGAAGCAACGATTATATTATCCAATTTTTCAGCAAAATGCGCCAACACATTTCCGGAGGCAGCTCTTGTGGCTATGTTTTCTTTATAAGTAATACTCCTGAAATCAATTTCCGGAATTTCGCCCTGAATCATTTTATCGAGTTGTTCCGCTTTCGCGGGATTTTCCTTTCGCCAGGCCTGCTCCTGGGCCTTTCTTTCGGCCACTTTACTTCGTTTTTCCGCCAATGCCTCTTCATAAAGCTCTTGCGTTTCTTCAAAGATGGCAAACGGTTGAGCAGGATCCGCGCCAAGCGCTGTCAGGCTTTTCTCCACATCTGCTCCGGCTTTGGAAACCGGCTGCCCGTGCGTAGACGATTGCCTTTCAAAACTTTTCCCGTCGGCTGTCAGCAAGCCTTTACCCATAGCTGTTTTCCCGATAATCAGGTACGGCCTTTCGGTTTCCTGATTTGCGGCATCCAGCGCTTTGCGGATCTGATCCGCATTGTTTCCATCAATGGTCATCGTAGCCCATCCCCAGGCTTCATATTTTTTAGCCGTATCTTCTGAAGTAGTGGCCTCTGTCTCTGTAGAAAGCTGAATATCATTCGAGTCGTAAAACATCACGAGGTTACCTAATCCTAAATGCCCGGCGATTCTTCCGGCGCCCTGCGATATCTCTTCCTGAATTCCACCATCGGAAATAAACGCATAAATATTATGCGCTGTCCAACCCCCAAAACGGTGCGCCAAAAAACGCTCTGAAATGGCCGCTCCCACAGCATTAGTGTGGCCTTGCCCCAAAGGTCCGGAGGTATTTTCCACGCCACGCGCAAACTCCACTTCGGGATGGCCAGGCGTTGGGCTGCCCCATTGCCGGAATTGCTCCAATTCATCCCGGGAATATTTCCCGCATAAGGATAACACACTGTAAAGCATGGGCGACATATGTCCCGGGTCAAGGAAAAATCGATCGCGGAAAAACCACTGCATGTCATCCGGATCAAAATTTAAATATTCTGTATAAAGGATGTTGATGAAATCAGCTCCCCCCATGGCGCCTCCCGGGTGTCCCGATTTGGCCTTTTCTACCATGGC
>CAYXJS010000432.1:0-2029 GCA_964465045.1 uncultured Bacteroidales bacterium
TATCATGGGATTTAAACGCTTTTGCACTTTGCAAGTTTGGTTTCAAGCTCGGAAAACAAACGCTTATGCCTTACAGGGTTTTGTGTTTTAAAATGTTTTACGTTAAGCAATTTCCATTGTACGGCAGGAAAAATGCTGAAATCATAAATTTCCCGGTCGGGTGTGCCATTTTCAATACTCAACAAAAATTTCTTGTCTTCGGGGCTTAATGATTTGTGGATTCGCTGAATCAAAAGCACTCTTGTGCTTTCAAAATCTGCATAAGAAAATGGTTCATAAGTCATTCCAATGAATTGTTTCTCAAAAACCAGCTGCTGATCTTGTAAGTGCGGAAAAAGCATTTCAACAATTGGTCTGTTTGAGCTCACCAGATAAAAAATGAATCCTTTTTTCAGCTCATCGTCAAAAGGTTGAATTTTAAACATTTTATTAATGTCAAACAAATCTCTGGGGTGCTGTCGATCCAGTGCGGCACAAATCTTTCCCCCAAATAAATGGGCATTGTCAACCAACTGCATTTCACAAAAGGCTTCGAATTTTCTTTGTGCATTTTCACACAGTGCCTTTGTTACAGGAGGTTTAAAACATCCTCTTTTGATTGTATTTACTTCAACTTTAATACTCACTTCCCTGTCAGAGACAATCAATTTGGCTTCTTTTTGCAAGTAGAGAACAAAAGTATCCGGCAGGAAAGCTTCAATTTGTTGACTTATACGATGCAGAGATTTATTGATATGGGCAATAGAAGTATCCCTGTCTTCAACCGGCAGGTAGGTCAAATCAATGTCAACAGACAAGCGTGGCATATTGTGATGAAATAAATTGATTGCTGTCCCACCATGTAAGGCAAAGCACTTCTCTTTGGCTACCAATGGAAGCACTGACAGTAATAGATGGACCTGTTTCTCATACTTCCGGGTATTCATCAGCTTCCATGATTTTGGGAACAGTTATCTTATATTTACTTATATACACGCCATTGGACAGCAGACTTCGATTACCTCTCCCCAAATCTATGCGCTTAATATCAAGCCGATTGAACCAAACATGCCCTGATTTCTCGGCCAGGTAAAGAAAGAGTCTTTTCACCTTTACAGAAGTACAGGTTTCAAGTAGGTCTTGCGTGGCATTTGGAGCCAAATTGGTTAAGCCCTGCATTATTTGAAAACATTCTAAAAAATCTTGTTCTTGAGGTACCAGATACAAACATTCCATCATAGCACGGGCTGCTGAAGCAATTTTTATTTTGAAGCTTTTATGTTCATACTCAACAAGCCCTTTTTTGGCAGGGAGAAAGGAAGAAGTCACATAGGTTACTTCAACTTCCCATTTCTGATTATTAAACCAGGTAGGCAATGTTTCGTTGCTTTTTCCAAACAGGAAGACCTTTGCAGCACTGAGTTCAAGATAATGTGTTTTACCCAGGAGCGAGAGAGCTGTTTTTGCTGCTGGATGTACATTTAAATTTAATTGTTGCTGTAAAGCACAAATAGCACCTAAATAATCAATAGCATCCTTGCTCCTGATCATGGCACCATTTCCAATTTTTGTCAACCAATGGTTGTTGCGATACTTTCTTAAAAGTTCAGAGCTATATCCTTGTTTTTTTAACCAACTACTTGTTAGCACCACCCCGGGAGGCTGAAGTTGGAGAAGCCTGTTTATTTTAGTGCCAAATTCTGTACTCATAGTACACTATTTTATGCAAAAATAAACAAATGGTGCGGACTGCTTGTAGAGAAATTTAGAAAAAGGCGGCGCTTGGCGATTATTATTAAATGAGTTAAACTGGAAGAGGTTTCATCCCGGTGAAACAAGAAGAGGTTTCACGGGACAGGCCCCAGTTGATTAGAAAGAGAATCAACCCCGGTGAAATATGAAGAGATTTCATCCCAGTGGTCTGGAGTATGACCACGGGACAAGCGGGGTAAAAGTTTTGGATTAATGCGAATTTTAGGCGAATCTGCATTATGTGGCTTATGGCGGTTCCGCCTGTTTTGAGCCTCAGGCTTCGATTGGGCTGGCGGCG
>CAYXJS010000433.1:0-2027 GCA_964465045.1 uncultured Bacteroidales bacterium
AAAGCCAGCAGCATCAAAAACAAAGGAATGTAAAATCCGCTGAAAAGCGTGGCATACCATTCCGGGAAAGCAGCAAACATAGCGCCGCCGGCTGTAATAAGCCAAACCTCGTTGGCGTCCCAGAAAGGGCCTATCGTGTTTATTACAACACGGCGGTCTACATCATCTTTACTGATGAATGGCATCAGGATACCCACACCGAAATCGAATCCTTCCAGAACAAAGTATCCGATGAATAAAATTGAAATGAGGATAAACCATATAACTTGATAATCCATAATCTGTATTTTTAATGTTTTTTACAATAATAATCAATAAGCATGTGCATCTGAGTCATCTTCAGCCACTCCGGGCTTTGCATATTTATGCAGCAAGAATATGCCCACTGCGGCCAAAACACCATAGACTAAAGTAAAGGCGATGGTTGTTAATAGCATAGAACCTGATGACACATTAGGTGAAACACCTTCACCAGTGAGCATCACATCCTGCACAATCCAGGGTTGACGGCCCATTTCAGCTACAATCCAACCTAAAGAATTCGCCAACAGTGGCAAAAACATTATATAAGTTGTAAGCTTCAGATACTTTTTGCTTTGTTCAAGCCGGTCGCGCCACCATTGCACAATGCCATATAATGCAGTAAGAATAAAAAGTATTCCTAATCCTACCATAAGGCGAAAACTCCAGTAAACAATTGCTACCGGCGGCAGATAATCTCCTTCTCCGTGTTGTTTTTCATACTGAGCCTGGAGGTCTATCATGCCCTTAACCTCACTGGTAATGTTATTGTATGCAAGCACAGACGTGAGGTACGGCAATTTGATTTCACGTTTGGAGGTTTTGGCATCCTGATCGATGGTAGCAAAGAGTGAGAAACTTGCAGGCTCTTCTGATTCCCATAATCCTTCCATAGCTGCCAGTTTCATGGGTTGATTTTTTACTGTATGCTGTGCGTGAGAGTGACCTGTTGTAGCCGCCAGTATTGATGAAACAGCGGTAAAAATCAGTGCAATGCGAGCTGATTTAGCAAAAATCTCAACCTGATTGCCGCGCAGAATATGCCATGCACTGATCCCCAGCATAAACAATCCTCCGGTTACAAAAGCGGCAATTATCGTATGCTGTGCCATAACCAACATCTGTTCGTTGAGTATCACAGCGACAAAATCAGAAAGTTCTGCTCTGCCTTCATTCAGCACATATCCTACAGGCGTTTGCATCCAGGCGTTCGCTACGAGAATCCAAATGGACGAGAGCGTTGACCCTATAGCTACCAGCCAAATGCTAAGTAAGTGAAGACTTTTTGGAATCCGGTCCCAGCCAAACAACCACACAGCAATAAATGTAGATTCCAGGAAAAACGCCATCAAGGCTTCAATGGCCAGCGGGATACCAAAAATATCGCCCACAAAGCGGGAGTATTCTGACCATGCCATCCCAAACTGAAACTCTAAAACAATTCCCGTAACAACTCCTACGGCGAAGATGATGATAAAAAGTTTACCGAAAAACTTTGTTAGCCGTTTATAATCCTGGTTGTTGGTTCTGTAATAAAAGCTCTGAAGAATAGCTGTCAGAACAGATAAACCAATCGTTAGCGGAACGAAAAAAAAGTGGTAGATGGTTGTAATGCCAAACTGCCACCGTGCAACTTCAAGTACTTCCATAG
The DNA here is from genome assembly GCA_964465045.1 of uncultured Bacteroidales bacterium. GTDB lineage: Bacteria > Bacteroidota > Bacteroidia > Bacteroidales > JAIPAH01 > JAIPAH01. The sequence continues at coordinate 1,673 of CAYXJS010000433.1, forward strand.
CTTAATTGTTTTTTTTAACACTTACGTCAAAAGTATAAAAAAAAGTATTCGAATACCACAAAAGGAATCTTTTAACAACAATACGGATTTGATTTACATTACTAAATTAAGCGTAAATAAATGTATATCTGACTACTATATTAATGTTTAAAAACGTTCTAAATAAGCTTACTGCGCTATTAATGTTTAATAACCATTATCGTTTGATTAAACAATAAACATATAGATAATTTATTAATATTTAAATAAATTGCGGTTATGTTAAACAAAATATAAATTTAACATTTTACGGTCTTTCGATGCTGCCATCGGCATATTTTGCAAAACGACCTTCCGTCTTTTCATGCACATTATC
>CAYXJS010000434.1:0-2024 GCA_964465045.1 uncultured Bacteroidales bacterium
TTCCGATGGCAATAGAAGCCATCAGGGCAGTGGTTGTACTTAACGGAATATTTAATAGTCCCATTACGCCAAAGCTGAGAATGGCTGTTATAGAAATAGGAACTGCCCCGATAAATCCAATACTTACCTGGCGGAACATGAGCGAAAGCAATATGATGATGAGGATGAGCGAAAGGATCAGGCTTTTGACCTGTCCTTCCAGAATCAGGTCTGTAAACACCAGGGAAGTATATCCCGAACCGGCAAAATCAATATCCACACCCAACTTGTTGAATTTCTGTTCATACTTTTTAACGGCATCAAGAGCTGCATTAAGCGACTTGGTGTCGTCTTGTTTGATTTGCATGGTCAGGTTGGCCGAATTATAATCGTAATTTACCACCTCCCACAGGTTATCCGGATCGCCCGACATTTCGTATAACAGTAAATACTGTGCGTTCAAATCCTGTGAATCAGGGATTCTGTTATAGGCTTCATCATCGGCGTGCATCACTTTGTTCATCCGTTCAAGATAATCAGACAGGGAGAAGGAATTTCCCACAATATCAAGCGATGAAACCACATCATTTTGCATCGTACTCATCAGCTTCAGAATTTCGGGCTCTTTGAAGGCATCCTTTCTTTCAGCCGAAAGAATGACGTTAAGAGTAGTTGTTCCTCCGAATTTCTGGTTAATAAACTTATCGGTTTGCACGATGTCGCTGTCGCGTTCAAATTTGTCGAGGAAGCTGGAGTTGATCCAGACTTTCTGCGTACCATAAACACCTAAGCCCAGTATCAGGAATGTGATGACTATTATCAGTAGTTTGTTATGGATAACCCAACCGGAAAGGTTGTGGGCTAAAGGATGCTTTTTATTCGAAGGCTTTCTTTTTCTGATGTTTTTCGGTTTGTTAAAAATCATGATGCCTGCCGGGATAAATACCAGCGAGAAAAACATAGCGGCCATTACACCAAAAGCGGTAAACAATCCGAAATATTTAATAGGATATACCTCAGAAGTGAGCAAAGAGATAAATCCAACAGATGTGGTAATGGAAGTCATGGCTACAGGCTTCCACATGTTTTTTATCATGTCTTTCATCGCCTCCAGGCGGTTTGCGTCCGGGTTCTCTTTCAGGAAGAGCGCCATGTGATTGAACAGGTGAATACCGTCGGCCACCCCGATGGCAATGAGCATTACGGGCATCATAGTAGATACCGAGTAAATCGGGATACCTAATGCCGCCATCAGTCCAAAGGCCCAGATAACACTCAAAAGCACTACCATTAAAGTGAGGATGGTGGATTTTACGTTTCGCAATGTGATATACAACACGATGAAGATGACCAGAATTACAATGGGAACCATCTTTTTCATGTCCTTGGGCCCCAGATAAGCCATCGTCCCTTCCACAATAGGTGTTCCGGCTACATACAGTTGATGCTGTCCGTCTTCGTAAGAGTCGGCCAAATCCAGAATTTCATGGTAGAAATCCATGGAAAATACATCATCTCCTATTTCGGCTATCACAACCGAGACGGTTTCATCAGTAGAGACAATGCGTTCATACACCATCTCGTTGGTGCGCACATTATCGCGGATTTTTTCCAGCTCATCTTCAGATTGGGGCACCTTATCATAAAAAGAGGTGACATCCAGTCCGGTTTCGGAGCCCACAATGTTTTCGGCTTCGTAAAGAGAAGTGACTTCATTTTTGTTGATTTGCTTCATCTTTTGCAAATCCTTGGTGAGCTGTTTGATTTTCTCCAGTGTTACTGAATTGTAGATGCCACTCTTGTTTTCGATGGCGATGATGATGCCGTCTTTGATATTGAACATCGCTTCCGCTGAATCACTGTAAACGAAGGCGGGATGGTCTTGTGGCATGTATTCATCCAGATCGGTCTCCATCTCACTGTTGGCTGACATTTCCACAAAAAAGTAAACCGTGAGTGCTAAAATCCCTGCCATTATCAGCCAGGAGTGTTTTGAAATTATTTTAACGAGTGTGTTCATGAGTGTGAGTGTTTACAAACTAATT
>CAYXJS010000435.1:0-2016 GCA_964465045.1 uncultured Bacteroidales bacterium
ATAAAATCAGAATCAATGGAAAAAGCCGAAAGATAAAAAGAATTTCGCAAACCGATTATTGTATTTTTGCAAAAACTGAACGATTCAATTTTATGAGTGAGCAAATCAATCACGAATGTGGCATTGCACTGGTAAGGCTGAAAAAGCCACTGGAATATTACCTTTCAAAATACGGCACGGCTTTTTACGGGCTCAACAAGCTGCATTTGTTGATGGAGAAACAGCACAACCGTGGTCAGGATGGCGCCGGTATTGCCGGGCTTAAACTGGATATGCCGCCCGGATATCATTACATCAACCGGCTTCGATCTAATGCTTCACACCCTATTAATGAACTTTTCAAACAAGTATTTAATAACATTCAGTCATTACATCAAAAGTTTCCTTCAAGAATGAAAGATGTGGGATGGTTGAAAGAAAACATGGCTTTTACAGGGGAAATTTTCCTTGGGCACCTTCGATACGGAACGTTCGGCGGAAATGCCATTGAATATTTACACCCGGTTATCAGGGAAAACAATTGGAAAACACGCAACCTTGTGCTGGCCGGGAACTTTAATATGACCAACGTTGATGAATTGTTTCAACGACTTGTTGATCTTGGCCAATACCCTGTTGAAACCTCAGATACCATTACTGTTCTCGAAAAAACCGGGCATTTCTTAGATGAAGAAAATGAAAGGCTTTATCGTAGGTTTCGTAATGCAGGCTATAAAAAAATTGATATCACTGATAAAATTGCCTCCCACCTGGACCTGACTAGTGTCATAAAAGAAGCCGTTAAAGACTGGGACGGAGGCTTTGCTATCGGGGGGATGCTTGGTCATGGTGAATCATTTATAATGCGTGACCCTTCGGGTATCAGGCCAGCATTTTTCTATGAAGATGATGAGGTGGTTGCTGCCGCTTCTGAAAGACCTGTTTTACAAACTGCCTTTAATGTGCCTATAGAGTCTATTCAGGAAGTGATGCCCGGCCATGCGCTCATTATTAAACGGGATGGCTCTCTTAAGCAACATCAATACAAAAAGCCTGAAAACATCAAGCCATGTTCATTTGAAAGAATTTATTTTTCGAGGGGTACAGATCGTGATATTTATCTGGAGCGTAAAAATTTAGGGAAATTATTAACCAAAAGCATCCTGGAAGAAGTGCGATATGACTTCCAAAACACCGTTTTCAGTTATATTCCGAATACAGCTTCAGTTGCTTTCCAGGGATTGACAGATGAATTAAATCAGGCTTGCGACAACATTAAAATTGAGCAGATTAAAGCTGCGGCATCAAATATTACGGATGAACAACTAAAGGACATCTTTGCCTTAAAGCCAAGAATAGAAAATGTAGCTGTAAAAGATGTCAAAATGCGCACGTTTATCACCGAGGACCAAAAGCGCGATGATTTGGTCGCTCATGTTTATGATGTTACCTACGGGATCATCAAGAATTATAAAGACACACTCGTAGTGCTTGATGATTCTATTGTGCGCGGTACCACGCTGCGGCAAAGCATTATTCGTATTCTTGACCGGCTTAAACCCGCACGGATTGTTATTGCATCGTCGGCTCCCCAAATCAGGTATCCTGATTGTTATGGAATTGACATGGCTAAGCTCGGGGATTTTGTAGCCTTTAACGCAGCTATTGCCCTGCTTAGAGAAACAGGACAAGCAGAGGTAATCAACAAAGTATATCAGAAATCAAAAGCCCAGGCAAACAAGCCTAAAGAGGAGATTGTAAATTATGTGAAAGAGATTTACAAACCTTTCACAGCCCAACAAATATCAGCCAAAATTGCTGAGTTAGTTACTCCTCCGGATATTTCCGCTAAAGTAACGGTAGTCTATCAATCCATTGAAAGCTTACATCAAGCCATACCAAATCATCGCGGAGACTGGTATTTTACAGGGGATTATCCCACTCCTGGTGGAAACAAGGTAGTGAATAACGCTTTTGTAAACTATATAGAGGGCAAAAACGAAAGAGCCTATTGATGGAAGCACCAATTAAAAAAAT
>CAYXJS010000436.1:0-2015 GCA_964465045.1 uncultured Bacteroidales bacterium
CTTTTGCAAGTTTTATTTAAATTATTTTACTATTTATAATTTGTCTAAATTAGATATTATTATTATATTAGACATAGACATCCTGTTCCGCTCAATGGCGGTTTTAAAAAATTTGTTCCCTGCTGCTCCATTTCTTCTTTTCAGAGTTATCGATAAACTTTCCATGTGTCTCCTGCACTTCCGGTTTGTTGATGTTCAACCGGGGTCATTCTATCAGTTATCGATGGACGTAAATATACAAAAACATTTAGAACCACGATCTCTAAGGAGGAAATTAAGCAATGGGAAATAGAAATTCCAAATTACAAATCCCAAATTCCAAAAGCGCGGATTACGCGGATTTTGGCGCCCGCCCGAACGACTGACGCCATTCAGTCGGGCGGGAATTACACGAAACCTTTACCCCGTGAAACATCTTCCTGTATCACTGGGGCGAAACCCGAAACCCGGAACCCGGAACCCGAAATACCTTCTTTGCCCACTGCCAACTGCATTCTGCCAACTAAAACTTAAACACTTAAACACCTGCGCACTTAAACACATTTCATAAACACATTTCAAAATCCACGAATGAATACGCTTTTGAATTAATTTTGCATACCACAAGGCAGAGACACTGTTGCCAACTTACAAACTTAAAAACGTACTAAACTTACAACCGACAAACACAAAAATGTATGCAATAATAGATGTAGAAACTACAGGACTAAAAGCGGAGAATGAAAGGATAACGGAGATTTCCATTATCCAGCACGATGGATCAAAGGAAACCGGGCGCTTCTCGACCTTGCTGAATCCTGAGCGGCGTATCCCTTACCGGATTACGCAGATTACAGGCATCAACGACAAGATGGTGGAACATGCTCCGAAGTTTTTTGAGGTGGCGAAAAAGATAATCGAGATGACGGAAGGCCGCACGCTGGTGGGACATAACATCGCCTTCGACTACCGCTTTATCCGTGCCGAATTTCAGCAGTTCGGTTATGAATTTAAGCGTAAGCGGTTGTGCACCGTCAAGCTCAGCCGCAAGCTGATTCCCGGACAGCGCTCCTATAGCCTGCCCAAGCTCACCGACAGCCTGAAGCTGGAACACGAGCGCCAGCACCGTGCCGAGGGGGACGCATCGGCAACAGCCAAACTCTTTGAGCTGCTGCTGACCATCAACCCTGAGCTGGATGTTCCGGCGCTGCAAGGCCTCAGCACCAACCTCAGTAAGGAAAAGCTCGACGCGCTGCCCGAAGCCACGGGCGTGTATTATTTCTACAACAAGGAAGGCGACCTGATTTACATCGGCAAAAGCAAAAATATTTCCGACCGCGTTTATTCGCACCTGACCAGCAATTCAACCAAGAAAGCGCTGGAGATGCGCAATGAAATATGGGACGTGTCGTACGAAAAAACAGGCAGCGAGCTTATCGCACTGCTCAAGGAATCGGCCGAAATCAAGGAACACAAGCCCCGCTTCAACCGGGCACAACGGCGCACTTCCTACCTGTGGGGACTTTACCATGAGCTGGACGAGCAGGGCTATATCCGCTTAAAAATGGAGCGGACCCGCAAAAAGGAGGAGCCGCCGGTCACTTCTTTTAATTCCAAAACCTCAGCACAGCAGTTTATGCATACCCTTACGGAACAGCATCAGCTTTGCCAGAAGCTCACCGGACTCTACCAGACCAACGGCGCATGCTTTCAGTACCAAATTCACCACTGCCTGGGCGCCTGTGTGGGCGAAGAAGAGCCGGAGAGCTACAACGAACGGGTAGTGGCTGCACTGGAACGTTTTGAGTTCGACAACGAAAGTTTTATCGCCATCGACAAAGGCCGCCAGCCGGGCGAGCACTGCGCCGTGGTAGTAGATGGCGGTGTTTACCTCGGCTACGGATTCTTTGAAGACGAAGCGCTTAACTATGGTACAGAATTTATCCGGGAAAATATCTCCGCCCAAAACCATAACCGCGATGTGCAGCAGATTATCCAGTCGTACCTCCGGCATCAGCAGGTGGAGAAGGTTTTGA
>CAYXJS010000437.1:0-2013 GCA_964465045.1 uncultured Bacteroidales bacterium
AAAGCGATCCGAATATCGAACTCATTAATGTGCATGGGGTAGGTTTCAGACTTATTACCCAGAAGTAAATAAAGGTTGGTGCATAAACTCCTTCTGTGCTGTTGTTGATTTCACCGTTTCGCGGCTTGGAAATCATTGCGATTTATCCAACCTATGGCTACACCATAGGCTAATGTTTTCAGCCCTTCTGGCCTTGGGTTTTCTTGAAAATCCCGTGACCTATGGCTTTACCACAGGCCTCGATGAAATAAAACCTGATTTCACGGGGTAAAGGTGAAAGCCCCATGTGAAGATTACAAAAACCCCTCTCCCGAAAAGTCCTGAAAGGGAGGCATCAGGTTAAATCTGGCATGCACCTGAGGTGTCCTTTTATGGTTTCACGGTAAAGACATAGCTCGCTCAATTCTTGATTCAAATTAACCAGAAAAAACGTTCATCCATCCACTCTGAACATCCGTCACAATAAATGAATCTTTTTATATCTTTGTTAATGAACCAAAGAAAGAAAAATGGCTTCTATTACAATAAAAATCGATCCGCAAAGTAAAAAAGCAAAGTATTTAATAGGGCTGATAAATGAATTGGCTAAAACCGATAAAGGAATTGAAATTGACTGGGACAAATCTGATTTTATGAAGAGTTTGGATCAGAGTTTTGAAGAGTTATCCCTTGCCAGGGAAGGGAAAATTAAGTTAAATAAGGCTAGCGATATGAACCATTAAAAATTGCAGTAAGGAACCCATTACCTTTTGATGATGACTTTTTCTGAAAGTTTTTTCCCGCTTTCAGGTTTCCAGGTAACCATATAGACGCCCGCTGATCTTTCAGGTGGGTTCCACTGAAAAAGCGTTTGGTTGTCTTTTACTACTTTTTGATATAAAACTTTTCCTTTTACATCTGATATTTGCAGGCTTCCGTTTTGCTGAAAAGGCAATGCTATGTTTACCCTGGTTTTTGCGGGATTCGGATACACTCGCAGACTTTGAACGGCTTTTTCATGATAAACTGCGGTGGCATCATCTTCCCACACAGCCAGAGCGTATTCGCCGGCCTGAAGGCTTTCCACTTCCAGGTAACCAACGATAGCCGGACCGATCTGGTTATGCTCAATTTCCTGCCAGTCTTCGCTCTGGTCAGGCCTGAACATCAGCGTAATTTCATCGTCTTCATTCAGAAGCAGTGTATGATCCAAATAGTTGTTTTTGTTGTAATAAAACCGGCAGGAGGCCTGCATGTTTTCCATATCAAAACCATCAATACTCCAATAGCGGTAATCGGAGAGGCGCAGACCTTCCACAGGATTCTGCATTGTGTCGGGAGCCACCCAATGATGCGTGATGCGTAAAAACACAGAATCTGTAACTGATTCCACATCCAGCACGGTAGATGTGTTGTTGCTGTTGATGTTAACCGGTTCATCAATCCAGTGCACTTCATCAGTGGTTGCATCGGCCATTTTATCTTCTTTATCCAGCATAACCATCACCGGCTCAAAAGGCGGATCAAACACTTTGCTTTGCTGCTCTCCGGAAACCATCATGGTATCACTCCAGAATTCATGTTCATCACTCATAAAAAACACCTCTACCCTGTTATCCGTAAACAGCGCATCGCGGCCCTTGCTTTTTTGCTGTACAAAAACCTGATATCCCCCGAATGCCGGCTTCATCGAATCTACTTCAAAGTGAGGAAATCCCGGAGTAAACACCCAGTTATCAAAAAAGGGCTGCATATCCGTGCCGGTTTCATCCGTAAGGAAATTCATTAAATCTTCTGATGAAGCAGGCTGAAAAGCATATTCCTGTAAGAAGGCTTTCATTGCCGGAAAGAACACCTCATCGCCCAGGTAATTTCTCAGTGTGTGCACTACAATACCTCCTTTGTCGTAAGACGTAGCGCCATAGGTTACTTCCTGCGGAACATCACTCAGCGCATAATAATCACCATCGTCTGAAGGGGTATGCGCATAATGGAGCACTTCGTTATGCAGGTCACGGTATTCCTCCTCCCAAC
>CAYXJS010000438.1:0-2012 GCA_964465045.1 uncultured Bacteroidales bacterium
ACCATCACATTGACCCCAATCTCATTTTCAGTTGATTTATTGGGTGAACTTTTCAGCTCCACATCAATGGATTTAATGTACTTTTCATCATTCTCAATTTCATCATAAAGATCACGTACCCGGGCAAGGATATCGTCATATAATTGCACGCTTTCCTGCTCGGTCATTTGGTCTGTTGTATCAAATTCAAACTCAAGGACACTTTCTTTTGCCCGGGTTACGTTGGTCGGTTCATGAACAAATCCATATGTATAATTCAGGCTGGCTTCAATATCCCAAATAACTTCTTCAACACTTTGTGTCTCATCAGATTTGTATTCAGGGTTAAGTTTTGTTTTGATAACTCTGTCCTGGAACCGGAGAATCCGATCAGTAATAGCCTGATCTTTTTGGAGTTGTTGGGATTGGGGTTCGCTACTGAGCGAATCCGTATTCGATTTGTCGCAAGAAATAAAGGTTATCGAAAACCCAAGCAACAACATGCTGGAAATAAATAAAACTTTTTTCATAGTATCATTTTAGTTTTTCAAATCACCCTTTATATGCTTTTTCAGGGTGGCAGATATTTTATCTTACGCTTGCAATACTAAATCAAAAAAAAACAAATGCAAGTTTTATCTAAATTATTTTGCAATTTATAATTTGTCTAATTTGATAATAATTATTTAATTAGACATAAGAAACCTGCTCCGCTCAAAGGCGGTTTTAAAAAATTTGTTCCCTGCTGTTCCATTTTTCGTTTGTAGAGTTATTGATGAACATTCCATATGTCTTCTGCACTTCCGGTTTATTGAAATTTTACCGGGGTCAATCTGTTTTCATCAATTTCCTGCAAGATAGTAAAAAATCTGCCTGTTCCAGCGGTGATTTGTGTTTTTATTTCTATCCTCAATAAATTCCATCCTGAAGCCTCGGGACCAAAAACGCGAATTAAAGCGGATTTAGAGCGAATTACGCGGCTGCTTAATGGTAGAAACATGTGGCTATCAGTTCTTCATCCATACAGTCATAAAATCATTCAAACATTCAGCCATACAATAAATGACAATAAAATGACCTCAAATGTCAACTTAATGCTCACTCAAACATTCATCCATTCAACCATTAATGCATACAAAACCTGTAATTACTTCATTGTAAAATTGCATTAACGATTGGCGGTAAGGCCAGTAAGGGTTGCGGGCTGTATAGTTGTCGCCCATTACGAAATATTGAGGCGGGGCAGATACCATCGAAAAACTACCAATACCCTTATTGGCTTTACCGCGTGTTGTGCGCTGGTATTCAATCATATAGGTGAATCATTTTAGTCGTATCCGAAATTACGGATTCATCATCAAATACAATATTGATAGCAAATTGATGGTATGAATTAGTGTCTGCTGTATCATTTATTTTAAAATGGATAATCTCATCTGGTAACTTACCATATCTCTGGTTTAGAATATTTATTACTGTAGCTTTAGTTTCATTAAAATCCATATCGTATACAGGAACATCGTATCTTACATCTAACTCAGAATCAGCCAAGTTTTCATCGCAAAATTTATTAATCGAGATTACTTGAATATCTTCAATCTTTTTAACGGACAGATATAAAGGACCACAATCAAACGCATAAAGCTTATTTGAAAAGTCAATGTTCAAACAAGCTATTTGTGTATAATCCAAATTTACTTGTCCAATCAGTTCACTGTATTGAATAGAATCTATATTATTTACTAGTCCTTGAGTAATTTCATTTCCAAAAGTTAGATCTACTTGTGTAAACTCAAAGTTAAAACCTTCTTCATCGCAACAACTTATAATAAATCTTGCCATTATAAAAAGAAGTATTATAATCAGGGATTTCTTTTTCATGTTATATCGTTTTTATATTTGGTCTAAATATCTTAGAATCAAAGTTATTCTTATTTAATCCTCAGTGTTAATTAATATACAATTCTACTTTCAAGTGGCTGTCATACTTGCGCACAACTAGTTTATAAACGGACACATTGTCCGTTAATCAT
>CAYXJS010000439.1:0-2012 GCA_964465045.1 uncultured Bacteroidales bacterium
GGTTGAAATATAGTATCTATAAAAGGTACAAAGTCTGTATGATACACAAAATGTATTATATTTGTAATAAAAAGTCATGAGAAAAGTTATAGCAGGAAATCCCGTAACAGGTGCTGATTTAATTGGCAGGGAGGAAGAAATACAAAAGATCACTCATTATCTGGACATGGGACAGCACATAGTTTTATCAGCTCCCCGCAGGTTCGGTAAAACCTCCATAATGCTGGAAATATTGTCCCGCAAAAGAAAAGAGAATTTCTACACCTCTTTTATCGATGTTTTTTCTTCGCCCACGATTGAAATCCTTGCTGAAAATATTACCCAGGCCGTATTAGAAAATAATCAGTTAGACAAAGTGTTTAATAAAACCCGGCACAGCGCCATTAAGATGTTTCAAAACACGAAGTTAAAAGCAGTCATTGAGAATTTTGAGTTTCTCCTCGAGTTTTCTTCCAGCCAGAAAAATCCTTATGAGTTGCTGGCCCATAGTCTCAATTTTATTGATGGGTTTACTTCGAAACATAATCGGCATATGGTAAGTGGCTTCGATGAGTTTGGTGATATACTTAAACTCGATGGTAAGGAGGTGGTTAAGCTTTTCCGCTCAAAAATGCAACTGCATAAAAACGCCTCTTATATTTTTGCCGGAAGTCATGAATCGTTGATGAATGTGCTGTTTGCTGAAAAAAATGCTCCATTTTACCGGTTTGCCAAGATTATTGAGCCGGGATATATTGATAAAAACAAGTTTGCTGACTATTACAAAAAAATCCTTACCCGATACAAAATCCCATTTGATAAAGATTTAGTGTTAACCCTGCTGGATTTTACGCGCGGTCATCCTTACTATTCCCAACTTGCCCTTCAGCAGCTTATTGTATATAATCGAATCAACAATAAAATGCCAACTTATTCTGAAACAATTGAGTGGATGCTTAATGATGAGAAAAACTACATTGAAAAAACCTGGGAGGAGTTAGCTTCCTCAAAGGAGAATATAAGAACTGTTATAGCTATAGTAAAATACGGAAAAAATATTTATTCCGTCCTGAAAAAAGAGCACATTAATGTGGGCAGGGCGCTTAAAACACTGAAAGAAAAAGGATTTATTTTCATTAAAGAAGACAAAAGCTACGAACTGAGTGATCCTTTGCTTGAGCATTGGATTAGGAAAAATATTATCAGAATATGAAAAAAACCTACTATTTATTCAATCCCGGGAGACTATCAAGAAGAGACCAGACCTTAAAATTTATCCCGGTAGATGAGGAAGGCCACGAACAAAAGCCCCGCTTCTTACCAGTGGAAGGGGTAGAGGATTTGTACATTTTCGGTTCGCTGGATGCCAATTCAGCCTTATACAACTTTCTGGGCAAAAACAATATTGCCGTGCATTTTTTTGATTACTATGAAAACTACTCCGGGTCGTTCATGCCTAAAGACCAATTGCTGGCCGGGAAGGTGATTCTGGCACAGGTGGAGTTTCACAAATCGCAGAAAAAACGCAGCGGCATAGCTCAGCAGTTTATAAGCGGGGCCAGCTACAACATCCTTCGAAACCTAAAATACTACAACAGTCGGGGCAAAGAGCTGCAATCTTATATCGATGTGATTGAGGATTTCCGTGAAAACATCGAGGCGACTTCAGCTATTGATGAATTAATGGGGCTTGAGGGAAACATCCGGAATGTCTACTACGAAGCCTTCGATCAAATTGTGGCTGAAGATTTCAGGATGGAGGGACGCAGCAAGCAACCGCCAAAAAACGAACTCAACTCATTGATTTCATTCGGTAACATGATGTGCTACAGCCAATGCCTCAGAGCCATTCATCAAACGCAACTAAATCCCACCATCAGTTACCTGCATACGCCCGGTGAACGTCGCTATTCGCTGGCTTTGGATTTGGCTGAGATATTCAAGCCATTGCTGGTAGACCGCGTTATTTTTAAGGTGTTGAACAAAAAAGAAATCCAGGTAAAGGATTTTGACAAGAAAGTAAACCGCATTGT
>CAYXJS010000440.1:0-1997 GCA_964465045.1 uncultured Bacteroidales bacterium
CTTGAAAGTAACTTCCCCGCTGGCATCGGTCGCAGCGTTGTACCACCTGTCTTCCAGCATTTGCTCATAGGTATAGTCCGGCTCATGCTCGAAGGGAAGCAGGGCCACATTTACATTGCTGATGGGCTCGCCGGCCATATCAAAAACCGTTGCGGTAATTTTCCCTGAATTGGCTAACGGATAGGCTTCTATCGTTTTGCTCTCGCCGGCAATGACCTGTGTGTATTCTCCCTCCCTGTAAACACGTTTGTCCATCTGTGCTGATATCCGGCAATAATATTCGCTCTGAAGCAGCTTGCCGGTTTCACAAACACCCGAGCTATTGGTGGAGTCTTCAAAAACCACACGGCCAGACCCGAGCTCGTTACTTACCATTACCTGGGCATTGCTAATGCCTTTACCGGCATCGTCAAGGACTTTTATTTTCAGCGTTCCGCTTTCATTCAGGTTTACGTTTAAATCCTTGTTCTCTTCGCATGAAATCATGACCACTGCCATCAGCAGTAAGATTGTTAGTTTTTGCATAAAAATTTGTATTTTAGTTAGTTGTTTGATTAATTTAATTTATGTTGTTGTTTTTAGTTCATAATTCATAACCCATTTTGTATATACTTGAACAAAGATAGCGGACTGGCAGCACTGATTTATTATATGTTCAGCAAGTCTTACCAAATTGGGCTTAATTGGCAATTGGTATTGATTTTAACTGCTCGATCAATGCGCTATCTGGCTTATTAGCATAAAACCAGTAATCAACCATTTTTTTATTTCTGATTTTAATACTCCAAACTGGACCATCATACGCAATCGGTATAACTTCATCAGGATTTATTTCATCAAAAGGATTAGACCTATCGCATTCATTTTCTATGACATTGTTATTACTGTCAAGCACAAAAACCATGTACTCATTATAATAACCGATGCAAAAAGGATTCTTTGAATCTATAAAATATAATTTAGCACCTCCCGACAATCCGCTCATGATATCCAGATAATACTCATCTTTACCTAAGCTTCTGTAATCAATTCGAATTGTATTATCTTCCGGATTCAGATCCTCATTGTATTCCAGAAATAAATCCAGATACTGCTTAACGTGCAGTTTAAATTCCAATTCATTCTTTTCATTTTTGAAAAATGTACAACCTGCCATAAGCACGATTATTAACAAAAACAACTTATTTAACTTCCTCATACCTGTATTGATTATATTGATATGTCTTACCTGATTTTGGATGATACATATAATGTTTTGCCGGATGTGCGTTCATTTTATTTATATATTTTGCTGATGCGGCATCAGTTTCTCTCTTTAAAGGTTTTTTTGGTTGCCCGTTTGAATAAAAACCAGATGGAGTTTCAATATCTGGCTGGCTATGGTGTGTTTCGAGAATGAGCCCCCCTTTATCTTTCAGGTATTTTGCAACTGATGCTGTTTCCGAGTATCCTTCCTCACCGGAAGTATGAAAAGCTGACATTGTACCATTTTGAAATCCACCTTTTACAAGCCCTACTTCCACAGGTAGATTATTGGCGGCAAAACTGTAAACTGCCATTGCATCACTCTCATTACTGATGTTTAATCCCTTTATCGAGCCTTTTCTTCCTTTAAGCGTAAATTTATTTGACTCGGAAAAAGTTCCTTTAGACACTTCAACACTATTCCCCGGCTCCGGATTTCCATATTGATTCTTTTCTCCTGTTTCTTTTGTTTCTAACTTTGCTTGATTGTAATCCTCTTCTGTATATAGTACATCATACTCATCTCCTCCTGTGTCATCTACACGATTTATATCCCCTTTTTTATCCATAGTATACCCGTCATAATTCATTCCGTTCAAATCAACAAACTTCAATGGATTATTGCCGGAAAAATGATATGGTGATTGTGAATCGTATTCTTCAGCCATCGGGTCAACAACATGCCACCGCCCCAAATGCGCATCATACATCCGGGCGCCATAATCGTACCAGTCAAGTCCGAAATCATCCTG
>CAYXJS010000441.1:0-1993 GCA_964465045.1 uncultured Bacteroidales bacterium
TAACTTTGCCAAAAATTGACGATTTATAATTGCGAAAAATTGACGATTGCAAGTTGCTGCTTACAATAATAAACGAAACATTGAAAACACACAGCTCCAGGATGAGCTATCGTTAGGTTGGTTCAACCCCAGTGGAATAGAAGAGATTCCATGGGGTAAACACAGGGATATTCACACTTGTCCCGTTTTACGGGAGTGGAGTTCTCCGGAGCATACTGTGATTAATTCCTAATTAATTGTTTTATTGTGTGGTCGTGCTTTATTTATTAATCAATCTATTCGGATTTTGTCTGTTATCGAATAATGTAACAATCCTTATTTCGTAATCAATTATGCGGTAATAAATAGTCGTTTGTCTGGATAAAACAGATTCTCTCAATCCATTTGATTTATCGCTTTCAACAAATAAAAAAGGATTGTCATTTATCATTTTAAGTTGTTTGTCAAGTAGTTGAGCGAATTTTTTAATCTCTCTTTCAGTCCATCTATTTTCAAGGTAATCAATAATTCCTTTTAAATTATTTAATGCCTCATCAGACCAAATGAGTTTATAAGTATTTTTCATAAATCTTTCGGGCTGTATCATGAGAGTATGTCCGGCCTTCTTCAAAATCCTTAAGTCCTCGGTTTATCGATTCAATCTCCTCTTGGTTTAATGTATCCCACCAGTCTTTAGATTTTGAATAATCCTCTTTTATTTGTCTCAATTTATCAATAATTGAATTATCATTCAGTTTTGAAATCCACTCTATTAAAGCTAATTTTTCAGTTTGAATATTCATATCTAATTATTTTATACAAAAATAATCATAATAACAACAATTAACTAATCGGATTTTTCAATGTTAATCGGGTCTGTCAGTATGCCACACAACGGGCAAGTGCAAGTTTTCGGCCCGGATGCGTACTTTGATTTTTCAATTGAATACAAAACATTTAGCGTTGTAAAATACATAAATTTTACCGCCACAGCCGGGTTGAAATTTGCACAATGTTGGCGTTTCGTTGTTTTTTAAGGTTCAATTCCTAAGATTAATAATGGAACTGGTGGATTATTTCTCCCTTGTCTCATTACGTTATAAACTTCACCTTCAAAGTATGCTACTCCAGACGACATTTCACATTGCATTTTCTTTGTAGGTAATATCTCGATTCCGAGGTTTATTACACCGCCAGAATAAAATAGCATATGTTTTACAAACAGGTCATATGCCACAAATGAATACTTACCAAATTGAACTTCAACAGCAAGTTTTTCTTTTACAAAGTCTGTTTGATTATAGCTGTAAATTGGCTCTTTTTCTCCATTGGCTATTAGAAATTGCTTTTGTTCTGCTGCCGACATTAGTACACTTTTCTCCATCAATTCACGATTGAGAGTTATGTAATAATTGTACCTACTTTCCGCCCAACCTTTTTTTACAAATTCCTTATCGTAAGCTTTATTCAGGTCGACAGGGCTAAAAAGCTTATTGCCAATTTTTCTTTTTTCTTTACTGACTTTTGTTCTAAAGTCATTGGCATTGACGTTTTGGATAACATCTTTAATCTCTTAATACAATTTTTTATGATGAACAATCAAATATTCTTCACCATTTAAATGGGAATACTTTTGGGCAATTTTCATTTTAGGTTTTTATTTGGCACCATTTATTTTGTTTAGTTCAAGTTGTTCCCACTCTTTAGGAAATTGGGAAACTTTCTCCTTTCCAGATGGTTTATGAATCGATTTATTTATTGGTCTAATTTTTAAATTACCTTCATTAAAATCGTTGATTCTTTGATTAGCGATTTTACAATATTCTTTTTCTTTCTCAATGCCAATTGCATTTCGATTATTTTTCAATGAAGCAATTACTGTTGAACCGACACCGGAAAACGGATCCAAAACCCAACTATTTTTATTTGTCAAGGCAAGCACACAACGTTCAACTAATTCAATGGGAAACTGACATGGATGTTCCGTTTTTTCCGGGTGATTTGATTTTACATT
>CAYXJS010000442.1:0-1993 GCA_964465045.1 uncultured Bacteroidales bacterium
GATCACTGTTAGCCATAAGTTATTCATTTAGCATAAATTAGATTTAATAAAAATAACCGCGGCAAAATTAATGTTTTTATACGAATTCACGCCTTTACCGGGTTACTATCACAACAGCAAGGAGCATTTTTTGTTTGTGCTCCATATGCTTATCAAATTGACACGCTTTTTAAAGCAAGGAGGATTTACAGGATATGTAGCTGAATGAAATATAAGTAAATTTGCCTGATACAAGAGTTAAAAACAAGTCCAGACTACTGCGAGCTACTCTGCTTAATAATTTTTCTCACAATTTTCTCTTTCCCTGTTTCTATAACAACGATATAAAGCCCATCAGGCTTATTCGATAAATTTAACGTCGTTTCCATGCCAGGGGATTTACGCAGATGTAACTTGTTACCATACACATCAAAGACCTCGATTTTTTTGATTTGATATTTCTTGTGAAGATTGATATTCAGAACATCTTCAACCGGGTTCGGATAAATGGAGATGGTTGTTTCTTGGTTTATTTCCGGCACGTCAACATCATTAACAATGACCTGTTTGATTGCATAATATGCAGGTCTTGTTATCCGAGTATGATTAAGATTATGCGAGTAAGAAAAAACCCCATAAGTTGTATAAAACTCATTATTTCGGATTTTAATCAATGAACTTCCGCTTTCTCCTGGTATACCAAAAGCATTTTCAACACCAAAATAGCGATCTGTTGCCCAATCAGCAAGGCCGTAACTATAATATAGCGTATCGCCATTATAAAAATTAGAGTCTATTACAGGCAAATACCTTCCAGGATAAGAAAACTTATAAAAAATCCCATCCAAAAGCTCTTCTTCTTGAGTTTCGAACCCAATACTGAGCCACCCGGTCTGTTGTCCAACAGGTGTTTCTAACTCCAGGATGGCTATATCCTTAGCTGACGAACTCAAATCCCCGAAATAATAAACTTTTTCTACCGGAGCACATTCAAAATCCTCACTAAATGTTCCATTATCAAATACGGGACAAACCAGGATACTATCAGCATTAAAAGTAATATTATCAGGTTGCATAACACAATGGAGAGCCGTCAGCACATGTTTCGGGCTAATCATGCTGCCGGAGCAAAACTGTTTTAAGGAATCATTTTCGCGGCCGAAAAATGTCACGCTTGTTCTAACCGGGTACTTATGGATATCATAATCCATAGAAGCAGGCTTTTTCCGGGTAAATGCAGCATCAGGATACAGGTTCTCCTGGGGCACAGATTCATCCAACAGATTCATCTCATCATTAAAATCCCCCGTATAAAAGGAGGTTGTCTCACTTTGAGCAGTGGTATCAAATTGTGGAAAATCCAGCGTGTCCCGGACTCCCGTAACCATATCAGTTTTTATCAATCTTTGTTCCTGCCCGTGAAGATGAACTGATAGAATCATGAGAACAGAAAGAATCAGCTTTTTCATTGATCAAATTTTAGGTTTTGATAAAGTGTGTACCTGTTTGTATTCAGGTGAGACATGAAAAATAAACGACCGGCAGCTAAATATATTTTGTTCTCAAACTATTTCTTGTTCTCTGTATCTTTCCGGGACACCCTTATACGTAATTGAAATTCAATAGTTTTATGCTTTTGGGTGTCCCAAAACTGAAAACAGGAATTCCTGCGCGTTAGCACCAACATTTGTTTTAGTCTACCTTCAGATTCCACATCGCGATGAACACCAAGTCCTCAACTAACGGTTATTGCCAAAATAAGCCCGTTCGGGACTCTAACCCAATAGTCAATGAACATACATAGCAAACAAAACCTAACGCTGTCAGGTCAAATTAAAACGTTCATTGTAAACTTTTCAGCGTGCGCAGCTCCTGGAAGCGGTTTCATCAAAAGTGGCTTTTTGGACAGCCCCTTCTTTTACGTCTCTACCACACTATCAGCAAATTATCCAATAATCGAATAAGGGTTAAGTCGATATGATTTGTCTTATATTTGTAACACGTAATCATCAAC
>CAYXJS010000443.1:0-1988 GCA_964465045.1 uncultured Bacteroidales bacterium
TATGGCATTGCCACCTAATTATGATATAGTTATTTAAGTGAAAGTCCATGAGAACAGTCAGCACTATACACCCGCTTTTCAAAGACCACCTGATTGCAACGGGAACACTGCCTGTACAGGTTTTGGCTAATGATTTTGAGAACTACCTGTGTAAACACTCAAATCAATACAGGGCGAATAGTCTTTTTAACGAATATATTGGCTGCCGAATTCCTGCATTTGTGGAAAATTGATACACCTGAACACGTATTAGTTAATGTACTGCCAGGTCATGTTACAAATGAAATACTCGGAACACAGTTATCTTATAAAAACTTTGAAAGGCCGTGTTTAGGATTCAGTTATTTACAGAATGCAGAAGACGCGACCAGGTTTATTATGGGAGCAAAAGGTAATCAATCCTTTACTAAAAAGTTCCTGAACAAGGACGATCTGATACGAATTGCGCTATTTGATATTTGGCTGGCGAACGAAGATCGTAATTTGAATAATAATAACCTTTTAATAAATCCGGAAAGTAAGGGTTACAAAATAATTCCCATCGATCATGAGAACGTATTTAACTCATCAAGCGCCAAAGAAAAACTTTCTGAGATCACACAAGAAGATTCTATCATTTTTTCGGATATCTTTGCGACATTGATAACGAAACAAAATTCAAAAACTTTCGTTAATACATTACAAACTATTATTGAAGAGTTTAAAGATCATGTTAAGCGTTGTAAAAAACATAATGAAGCTATCCTTGCAAAGGTTCCACAGGAATGGAACATTCTATTGAGCGAAAAAGACGCGCTTTTACACTCCATTTTATCGCCGGAGTGGACGAATAAATCCATTAATTTGCTAAAGCAGTTTATTACACAACATCAAAAATCAAAGTCATGAAAACCTTTTACTCCATATTATATGCGATGATAAATTCCTTCACCGGGGATAAGGTGAGCGTGGGAATGCTTATGATTGGTGATGGGAAAGTTCTTTTTGATTATTCCTCAGAAAAACTAACTATCATCAAAACATTATTTCCAGGTGCGGCAGCCGGATTATTATCCGATTCATTAAAAAACATTGATCATACCGCAAAAAAACATAATAAAGAAAATTCAACAGATGAGTTGGGCATGAACATCGAAAAATTAACTGAGCATATTTTCACTCAACGCTATATTGATTACCTGGCAACTTATTGCCAAAACCTGCTGACTTTTTCACACGCTACGTCTATTTATGCGACACCATCACCTGATTTATTCGACAAATTATTCCGGAAATTTGTGGGGCATACTCCTGAAAAGAAAAAAAGAGACCAAAAAGAGCCGGCCTTATATAATCAAGTGAAGGAAACCTTGTATCCAAAAATTGAAAAACGCGTAAATATTGATAAACAAATAACACATAATGAAATAGAAAACTTGCCTTATTCTGTGAAGGTGAATTTTATCGGTAAAAATGATTTCCCGGTGGCCGGGAAAGTTCTGGATCTAAAACAAAAGTATGATACCAACAAGACGCATTTCGGCGATTTTGCTTCCTTAATGAAAGCGCTGGATCAGGAGCGAAACCAAGGAAAATATTTTCTTATCAGCGAAGAGCCACAGCAATATTCCAGAAACCATGAGCTGTGGGAGCATATCAGGAAAATCGGTTTCTGTGAATATATTGATGCCTCTGAAACTAAAAGAATCGAAGAATATCTTGAAAAACACGATGTGCACCCAAGATTTGAATAGTTTTTAGCCGAAGATTAACTAAAGCCATTTCTCATATTTTTTCATTACTTCAGAGTGAGTTCTTGACTCACCTTTTTTAGCTTGTTCCATGCCTCTTTTTACTGACTCCTGAACACTTAATGGCAAATCCTCCCAAAAGTCTTCTTCTTTAACCTCCTTGCTTAAGATTGCTCTTATAGCATTTAAAATAGTGGTATCCTCCACCTTATCGATTAAGCTGTGCAGATCTGATTTTAATTCTACATTATCCATAGC
>CAYXJS010000444.1:0-1987 GCA_964465045.1 uncultured Bacteroidales bacterium
TATGAGCAAAAAATTCAGGAAATCCTTTCAAAACTGGGGATAGAAAACCTCAATCAAAAAACCGAAATCCTTTCAGGTGGGCAAAAGAAAAAAGTGGCGCTGGCAAATATTCTTATCCGGGATGCTAACCTTCTTATCATGGATGAACCTACCAACCACCTTGATATTGCCCTGATAGAATGGCTTGAGCAGTTTTTATCAAAACAAAAGCTGGCCCTGCTGCTGGTAACGCACGACCGCTATTTTCTGGATAACGTTTGCGAGGGTATCTTTGAACTGGACGACCAGGGCATGTATTTTTATGCCGGACGATACGACTATTTCAGGGAAAAGCGGGCTGAACGTATCCGCAATAAATCTCTGGAGATAGAAAAAGCCCAAAACTTTCATCGTAAAGAAATCGACTGGATACGTCGCCAGCCGAAAGCGCGCACGACCAAATCCAAAAAACGCATCGAAAACTTTGAAAACAACAAAGCCATTGCGCAGCAGAAAATAGAAGATGAACAACCGGCAGACTTCCAGGTAGAAATGAAAAGACTGGGGAAAAAGATTCTGGAAATCAAAAACATATCCAAATCGTTTAACCATGAAACGCTGATTCAAAACTTCACCTATACCTTTAAGCGCGGAGAAAACATAGGAATTACCGGGGCTAACGGAACAGGGAAGAGTACGCTGCTGAATATCCTTACCGGAAAGGTTCAGCCCGATGTTGGTGAGGTTATCCAAGGTCCAACCCTCTCTATCGGATATTACACCCAGGAAGGTATGAACGTGCCCGGAAATGAGAGGCTGATAGATATCGCCACAGAAATAGCCAGCATAGTACAACTGGGTAAAACAACAGTGAGCGTTTCGCAGTTTCTGGCGCATTTTAATTTCGACCATTCCACACAATACAATACGTTTGGAAACCTCAGCGGGGGAGAAAAGCGCCGGTTTTACCTAATCACTACATTGCTGAAAAACCCCAACTTTTTGATTCTAGACGAGCCTACTAACGATCTGGATGTCTTCACCCTTGACACACTGGAAGTCTTCCTGAAAAACTACCCGGGCTGTGTGCTCATCGTCTCGCACGACAGGCGCTTCCTGGATGCACTGGCAGAGCATACTTTTGCTTTTGAAGGAGGGGGAAATATCCGCATATTCCCCGGAAATTTTTCGGAATATGAGCAAAAGCGGCAAGAAGAGCTGTCAGCTCAGAAAAAACAAGAAAGCGAAAAAAAGCGTAAAGCTTACGAAACGGTTAAACAGCAAAAAAAACCGGCCAAAAAAGTTTCCTGGAAAGAAAAGAAAGAGTTCGAAGCCTTAGAGCAGGAAATTGCGGATCTGGAAAAAGAAAAAACTGAACTATTGGATCAAATGAATACCGTGACAGAAAATGATAAGCTGAATGACCTGTCATCGCGCTACAGCGAAATCACAAAAACACTGGAAGAAAAAGAAGAACGCTGGCTCGAGTTAAGCGAAAAAATGGAGGAGTAATCTACAATGGCACACCAGATTTCTTTAGCTCCTTTGCAAGGTCTAACGCATGAACCATTCCGGCGGCTGTTTCCACAATATTTTCCTGGAATAGACCGGGCATATACACCCTATTTCAGCATTAATGACCAAACCATGCCCAAGCCCAAAAAAATCAGGGCCGCACTGGAAGCCGGGAGTGAGCACTTTCAGATTGTCCCGCAAGTACTAACAGAAAGCGCTGCTGCTTTTCTAAACTTTTCGGATTTGATGAACGATTCGGGAGTTAACCTGCTAAACCTGAATATGGGCTGCCCCTACCCTATTGTTACGAAAAAAGGCAAAGGTGCTGCCATGCTGGCTGACCCGGAGAAAACAGAAAAATTTTTTGATGTGGTTTTCGATAAAATTCAAACCGGGGTTTCAGTAAAAGTGCGATCCGGACTGCATCAGGAAAATGAATTGTCTGAATTGCTTCCTGTACTCAACCGCTTTCCGTTTAAGGAAATCATCATTC
>CAYXJS010000445.1:0-1966 GCA_964465045.1 uncultured Bacteroidales bacterium
TGCCGGCGATAGCTATCCAGTAGTCCATAAGCAAATTTTTTCAGCCGCAAAGATATCATTTAATGTGGCAAATCATTGGATGCAAGGACGTGCATTTTAAAATTCAATAAATTATTGTTTGAAAGGACAAATCAACGAAAGCGCACTCCTGCTTCCTGAATGCGTTGCAGGAAAAACTCCTTCAGGTTTAAGCCGCTGAGGCCGTATTCATATTTCTGAACCCCATCTTTAGCCGGAATAAATCTTTTAGAACGCTTTACCTCATCGATTTCCTCGTTAAACACCTTGTCAAAAGAAACGGATTCCATAAGCGAACCGGAATAGGTGAAAAAATACCATTTGCCGTCTTCCGGCTCGAGGTAAATGTTCAGGTTTCCGCCATCCTCCGTGGGTTGAATTTCTATTACTCCTGTTACAAATCGTCCTACTGCTTCGCCTCCTAAATTACCAATACCCAATTCTCCCGAAGCAACGAATGAATTTAGCTGCCGGTTCCATTGGAATGATACATCATTAAAAAAGAGTGTGTTCCGGAGTTTTTCCGGTACTTCCTGCACCAGACCATAAAGGTTAACCTGATTTACAACATCTTGCAGTTCTTCTGGATTTAGTATTTGTCCCACAGCTTGTTCATACCACTCTTTACTCGGATCGACGCGATCGAGGTCATAGGAATTCAGCGTATCAGCCATTGCGGTGAGGGAGTTTCCAGCAAACAGAAAATCGGCTGCAAGCACACCCCTGAATGCAAAATCTTCATCCGTTAAATTATATGAAAATGTACCATGCGGTATGATATCCATCCTTCCAAACAGATACTGAAAATCTAAAGTAGCTAACCCTTCAAAAGAACAATTATCCGGATCATAATGATAATAAGGCTGGAGAGAGTCAGATACACCGGCTTTATTTGAAATAAGCGAATAGGTATTTGTTGAATCGGCGTAACTCAATACACCGTCTAAAGTCCAGAAAGGATAATCGTTTTCTTCCCGCTCAGGTTCAAAAAAACGCGGATATATTTCCTGCTGATTGGGCGAGAAATGCAACGAAGCATATACCGGCGGGACATCAGCCGTATCTTCTACAGGATGTTCTATGGGTATCCGGATATCCGATTTGACAAGTTTTTCATTAAATTTAACCCACTGCCCTGAAATCTGCGAGCACTCGCCTTTTAAAAGGCGAAAGTATCCATCGTAGTTTAACATAGAGTCGGCTCCCGATAATTCAAGACTGCCATAATAATCAAACGCCGGGCTCAGCCTGAAATTATCGGTTTTCCCGATAGATGCTTTTCCCGTTGTTCGCTTGTCTTCCACGGTAATTTCCGGAAAATAAACTTCAAATGCTTCTCCTGCGGCATCTTCGTACTGATAAAAGCCTTCCCCTTCATACTTGTGCCTCGATTGCAACTCAACCGTAGCTCCGGTAATATAATGCGATTTATTATCAATGCTGGCCAGTATTCTTGCATTCCGAAGTGTTTCGATGGCTGCGTCTCTCCCGATGCGAAGCCGTTCTTCAAAAGGAAATACGGCCGCATCAGCCACATTGATATATTTTACCTTTTCCGCTTCGATAATGCTGGCGCTTAAATCATATTTGGCTTCCAATGCAAAAAACTGCAATGAATCCTGACTTTCTTTTGTTGAAACGAAACGTGCACCAGAAAGCTCTTCATCCACAATCTCCTTGTAATCCAGTGTATCGAGATACGCCAGGTCATCAATTTCCCCTACATTCATATTCAGTATTTTCTCGCTTACATCCCATTCCACCTCATTCAGATAGCTGATATATTCATTGTAAGGGAATGTAATGGTGCTTCCTTCCTCCTCGCTGAGAAAATTCCCGCTTCGGTTAGCCACATCAATATTTGTACTATAGTTTTCCAGATCCACAGCCGTGCTTTGTCCATCTGAAGTCGCAATATTGACGTCACTTTCCTCGGCCTGGAAATCGG
>CAYXJS010000446.1:0-1956 GCA_964465045.1 uncultured Bacteroidales bacterium
TATCAATAATGGCAAACGTATCTTTCCCTGAAATCCTGACAACAGCAATAGCCGCCGTTCCCGGCGGGGTTGCCAGGGCACATATGGTGTCGTTATTTATGCTGTAACGAAGTGCTCCGGTTGCTTCCATACTCTTTATCTTTGAATATCCAATTTACTTAACCAACCGTCAAAATGAACACATTTTCTGCGAATTTCAGCTAAACCTATTTGCTGTGCAATAAGGCTCCCAAACAAAGGCTTTTTGTATTCGGGCAAATGCCTTTCTAACCTTGCAGAAGGGCAGGTATATTTATTATCATCGATCATTTCCGGATTCTCATACGATTCAAATATTCTCTTAAAAGATTCGTAATCATGGAATTCATGTTTGCTAAACAAATAATCATATGCTTTGAAATCAGTAAAAAGTATCGCTTCAAACTCATGCAACTGGATATATGGCACATACCGGTGTTGAAAATTTGCATCAACATCATTTAGCATGGCATTTTCTAGCATCTTGGCTGCCCTCCGTTAATAATATTTCTTTGCCACAATTCACCAACACTGTAGTCTGCAAGCCATTGATTTAAATCTTTCTTATTCAATCTCCTAAAAACACTATACCCTTGATTATCAACAGTAATTACATCCTCTGGCTCAAAATTATTGACAAAATCAGGTGATTGTGTAGCAACAATAACTTGTACACCTTTTGCAACAGCTACATTTATCATACCTGAAAGCTTAGAGATCGCCGCTGGATGCAAACCCAGCTCCGGCTCATCAATAATAATCGTTTTTGGTGGTTTAGGTTGTAAAAACAAGGTAGCTAAAGCAATAAATCGTAATGTACCATCAGATAAATCTTCAGGCCCATAAGTTGTGGAACTATATTTATCCTGCCATTGCAGTCTTAAAAAATTGTCGCTGCTAGGTTTCAGAAAAAAATCGGAGAAAAATGGAGCTATACTTTGAATGGTTTTTACAATCCGGTAGTAAGCCTTTGGATTTGTCTGCTGGATATTATATAAAATTGCCGAAATGTTATCTCCTTTTTCATAGAGGAAATGTATGTCATTCTTTGCATGGCTCATCTTTCTGAAGGGCGATTTATCACCTGTATCATGAAAATGATGCATTCTTAATTGAGAAAAAAACGTTTCTAAAGGTCTTATGGTCTCGTTAGTTGTTAAAAGCTTAATCTCAGATTCTTTTGCATAAGAATTGCTATGAAAAAATTGCTTATCTTCTGAATCAAGAATTTCTTCTTTCTGAAAGAAAAATTCGCCTGATGAGTCTGGCTCTATTACAGCTTTATATTTATTGTATTTTTCAACACTGATTTCAAAGGCTATTTCCTCAACATGCTCACTTCCATTGTACATAACATAATCAGCACCTTTATGGTAGGCATTATATTCTTTGAGCTTTTGATTATATACAGCATCCAGAAAGCCGAAAAAACTAAGCAAATTGCTTTTCCCAGACCCATTCGCTCCAATCAGCACATTAATTGGTCGAAATTCAATAAAAGTCTCTTTTATGGATTTGAAACCTTTTATATTAATGTAATCCATCATCAGATATAATTTTCATAAAATCTATTACAAACTTATAACAAAGCAATTAAAAAACTGAACTATTCGATAACTTTTATGCGTCAGGTCTAAAAACCGTTTTACTATTTTAATAAATCATATAATTCATTGTTTATCTATATGTTATAAAAACCCACATTTTATATTTATGTGATTGAATTTCAAAATATTAACTTACAAAACTAAAAACTTACGAACTTATGAAGCTGATCTCTTGTTAAAAATAAAAAATCCGTCGAAAGAAGGATCATGCAGGTGTAAAGAAATTTACTACTTCTTTTCTTTGTCCAATCTTTACCTATAATTTAAATCTGCCTTTAGACAATTAAAAAAAAGATTCTATCTTTGGCAAAAATTTCATATCTAAAACTTT
>CAYXJS010000447.1:0-1954 GCA_964465045.1 uncultured Bacteroidales bacterium
CAGGGCTTTAACCAGAATAATTATATTTCAAGATGCGGAATTGCTGTACTTTCAGAAAATGAGTTGCGAATTATCTATAAAATAATTACCTTTGCCGTTACTAACGCTGTACGACAGTATGATTGTTTCATTTGGTTCAAAAAATACCGAAAGGATATGGAACGGGGAACGTGTTAAAAAAATTCCGGTTGAGATTCAACAAATTGGACGAAGAAAACTGAGGATGGTTCATAATTCGCAAAACCGTTCTGATTTAAGCATTCCTCCATCAAACCGGCTTGAAAAGCTAAAAGGTTCCGATTATTATAGTATCAGAATTAACAACCAATGGAGAATCATATTTCAGTGGATTAACAACAATGCACACAATGTTGAGATTTTGGATTATCATTAAATTTAAATGGCTTAATATGAAAAGATTAGAAAATATTCATCCGGGAGAAATTTTACTTGAAGAGTTTTTACGTCCGCTTAATATAACGGCTTATAGATTATCGAAGGATACGGATATCCCACAAACGCGTATTTCCAGGATTATTAAAGGGGGAAGAAGGATTACGGCAGATTCGGCATTAAGATTCGCTTCTTATTTTGGAACGACGGCAAAATTCTGGCTTGGACTACAGGATGATTATGACATTGAAGTTGCGAAACAGAGCAAACAGGAGGTTTTATCCCGGATTAAGAAAAAGGCACCTCAAACACCGTAACACTCCTACCCCAGCAAAACAGTCATAGTGCTCTTTTGATTTGCCATGAATGCACGAATGATTTGTTTGCCAATTTTCTGCAGGATTTAAAACTACGAATTTCTGCCATAGCTATTTAATACAGAAAGGGTCGCCATCCATGCAGGGATTTCAACCTTTCATTCTGAACCCGAAACCCGAAATACGGAATTTCATCATTACCAAGAGTTACATAAACACCACAGCACAATTTCACTTAAAAAATTCTTCCCAACATAAAACCTACAAACATAAAAACACTGAAACCTATTAAACCTGACAGGTGTCAGTTTACATTTCTGCTTCCTTAACCTCCTCATGCCTGAAACAACCGGTGGTGTGGTCGTTGACCATGCCGGTGGCTTGCATGTGGGCATAGATTACAGTAGTGCCCACAAATTTAAATCCGCGTTTTTTGAGGTCTTTGCTGATTTTATCTGACAGCGGCGTATTGGCCGGGACTTCCTTCAATGATTTAAAGCGGTTTTGGATGGGTTTTCCGTCCACAAAGCTCCAGATGTATTTGCTAAAAGAACCAAACTCTTCCTGCACATTCATAAAGGCAGCGGCATTGCTGATGGCGGCGTTAATCTTAAGCTTGTTGCGGATTATGCCTTTATCATTCAAAAGTTGTTCTACCTTCTTATCATCATATTTCGCAATTTGCTTGTAGTCCAAGCCATCAAAGGCTTTCCGGAAATTCTCCCGCTTTTTCAGGATGGTCAGCCAGCTCAGTCCGGCCTGGAAAAACTCCAGCAGCAGAAACTCAAAGAGCTTCGCGTCGTCATACACCGGCACACCCCATTCCTTATCGTGATACTCGATGTAGAGCGGATCGCTGGTGACCCAACCACAACGTGCAATCTGATTCGTTTCGTTGTTCATATATTTAACGTTGTAAAAATTCCAAATTTCAATATCCAAATTCCAAAGTCGCGAATTTTAGGCGCCTGCCTGAATGACTGACGTCCTTCAGTCGGGCAGGAATTAATGCGAAACTCGAAATCCGAAACCCGGAATTTCCTCATTGCCAACTTTCACCTAAATCATCACTACCCTACTCCCCTGCGCCCTAAGCTCTCAGCCCTAAGCAATTACTTAAACACATAAACACCTGCGCACATAAACACAACCCAAACTTAAAAACTTAGCAAGGTACTAAACATACCAACTTCTACTCATACCTAAGCGATTCGACAGGGTCCTGCCGGGCAGCTTTGCGGGCG
>CAYXJS010000448.1:0-1947 GCA_964465045.1 uncultured Bacteroidales bacterium
TTCATATCTTTGCCGCCCAAAGCTTTGAAATATGTTTTCAGTATCAGGACTTTCTGTGCATTTTACCGGGGAATACATTTTCAGGGATATTACTTTTAATATTTCTGATAAAGACCGTATCGGTCTGGTAGGTAAGAACGGCGCAGGCAAATCTACCCTATTAAAAATTCTGGCGCGGCAGTTGGAGCCTGAAACAGGACAGGTATCCTCTCCGGATGGCAGCAGCGTTGGCTATTTGCCCCAGGAACTAAAATCCTTAAGCAAAACCACCGTCTTTAAAGAAACTCTGAAAGCCTTTGACCATTTAAAGGAACTGAAAAATTCCATCGACCGGTATACTGAAGAAATTGCTTCACGCGATGATTATCATTCAGACAGCTATCTGCATTTGATTGAAAGGCTTAATGATGCCAATGATCAGTTTCACCTCAAAGGTGGCCATAACGTAGAAGGCGATACAGAAAAAGTGCTGCTGGGTCTGGGTTTTGAAAAAGACGATTTTCAGCGCCCTGTGTCTACTTTTAGCGGCGGGTGGCAAATGCGTATAGAGCTGGCGAAGATATTGCTTAGAAAGCCGGATTTGCTGCTTCTCGATGAGCCTACAAACCACCTCGACATTATTTCTATTCAATGGCTCGAAGATTTTTTAAAACGCTATGAAGGGGCAGTGGTTTTGGTATCGCACGACAGGCTGTTTCTGGATAATGTTACCCGGAGAACGATAGAGATTTCACGCGCGCAGATTTACGATTATAAAACCTCCTATTCCGATTATGTAAAACAGAGAGCAGAGCAGCAGGAAATTCAACAGGCGGCTCTGGAAAACAGGCAAAAAGAGATTGCAGAAACGGAGCGGTTTATTGAGCGCTTCAGATACAAAGCTACCAAGGCCAAACAAGTGCAAAGCCGCATTAAAAAGCTTGAGAAGCTGGAAGAGATAGAGGTGGACACCTTTGATAATTCCCGAATCCATTTTTCTTTTCCACCGGCTCCCCGCTCAGGGAAAGTGGTTTTTGAGGCAAAAAACCTGTCTAAAGCATTTGGCGAAAAGCAGGTTTTAAAAGACCTGGAGTTTATTATTGAACGGCAGGACCGTGTTGCTTTCGTGGGTAAAAACGGTGAAGGTAAAACCACCCTAAGTCGTATTATTACCGGGAACCTCGATTATGATGGGACGGCAAAGCTAGGCCACAACGTAAAAATCGGATACTATGCTCAAAACCAAACCGAAATGCTGAATCATCAGAAAACGGTTTTTGAAACCATAGACGATGAAGCTACCGGCGAAATCCGTAAAAAAGTCAAGAATATTCTCGGAGGGTTTTTGTTTAGTGGTGAAGTTTTAGACAAAAAAGTAGCGGTTCTGTCTGGTGGGGAAAAGTCCAGGCTGGCCCTGGCAAAATTACTGCTTGAGCCGGTGAACTTGCTCGTTTTGGATGAGCCAACCAACCACCTCGATATGCGCTCTAAGGTTATTCTTAAACATGCCTTATTGCAATTTGAAGGTACGCTGCTGCTGGTTTCGCACGACAGGGATTTTCTGCACGGACTGGCCGGGAAAATCTATGAAGTCAGAAATCATGCTGTAAAGTCTTTCATTGGCGATATATATGATTATCTCGAAAAACGCAAAATAGAAGGGTTGGATGAGTTAAACCTGCAGGAGCGGGCACTCCCCAAAAAGGAAAAAAAGAAACAGCAGGGCAAGGAAGCTTACATTCAAAAAAAGGAAGAGGAAAAGGCCTTAAGAAAAATTAAAAAGCAAATAGAACAGGCGGAAAAGAAAATCGAAGAATTGGAGCAAAAAATCGAAGACACAGACGTGATTTTAGCAGACCCCGACAGAAACGCTGAAAAAATCACCTCCGAAAACCTCTACGACAAATATGAAGCCTGGAACCAGGAACTGGAGAAAGTGATGGAAGAGTGGGAGCATCTCAATGAGGA
>CAYXJS010000449.1:0-1944 GCA_964465045.1 uncultured Bacteroidales bacterium
AGTATTATTCCAATAGTCAATAGTAGATTTCTCAACATATTATATAATTTAATGTTAGCTAAAAATTCCTAAAACGGAGCGTAAAATTACTAATAAAATAACTAAAGCTCCAAAAAAACACGCTAGTGTATTTAAACTTTCTTTTCTTTATCAATATCGTCTGTTTAGTATCTCTGAGTAAATCACTGCATTACGTAGGTTGAACCTATGCCTGTTTTTATTGCCCGAAGATGCATTCCTACTTTTTACATGTGAAGTGGTTGTTGCCTTCTTCTGTTTACCCCGGTTTTGTTGTTTCACCCGCACTCTGTCATCATTCAGGCTTTCTTTGGCCAGATTCTGCCAATTTTGATTGGCTATATCTTTCTCTGATTGCTGCAAATTCTCATTATGCCCGGCATCTTCCTGCTGAAACGGATGTGATTCTGCCTCTCTGGGTTCATATCCAAAAAACTGCTCCAATATATCTTCTGAAGCTTCTTTTTCAGAGGCGGGGTCCTCATATGACTCCCGGCTCTTTTTGGCTTTCTTATTCTTACTGTATGCTGAGTAAATCATCAGGGCAAACCCGATGAGAATTATAATGAAATCTTCCATTTACATTTAAAATTTGCTTAAAAGTAAAACAAAATATGTGAAAACAAATAATTGTTGGATGTAAAATTAATAAACTACCCCACATTAAAAAAATGACAAGTAATAAAGACTTAACGTTGCGCTTTTCTTTTGTTAATATTAAATATAAATTTTCCTTAACTATAAAAAGACTGCATCCTCTTTATGTAATTTAACAAGCTATATATCAATTATCCAAATGACATCTTCTGTTCTCAGAAATATGAATGACGAGGTTATTATTTGATTTTTAAGTGTGCAATTCATATTCTTTCTAAATTATTTAAATCCCCAACCAACGCCACAAAAAAAATTGTTGCTTTCTTTTTCGGTTTCGCTTTTGCGATTCCTTTTCCAGGCTTTTAATCTGTTCTCTGGTTTCGTCTGTTTGCATCTCCAGCCACTGTTCGCGGAGTTTTTCACGTTTTTTTTGACGTTCTTCTTCTTGTATTTCTAATGCTTTTTCTGCTTTACGTTCTTTCTTTCTTGTCTTTATCCTATCTTCATATTTTTGGGGCAATACAAAATAAACCACCTGGCAGGATGGTTGTATAAATATCATTACTACAAGCGCAAAAAGAATGTATCTTTGTTTCATCATTGTTTCTTAAAACGGGGTATGAAGATACGTAAAATCATAAAAACAGCGATTCTCCTGGCTGGGATAATTGTAATGTCATTACACTATTCCTGCGAGGACTCTAAAAGGTGCCGCCGTATTGAAACCGGACCGGTAGACATCACCATATTCCCGAATTCTACGGAATACCAGGAACTTAATGCTGTGGGTGGTTGGGCACACATAACCTCACGTCCGCCCAGCAAAGGCATTATTGTGTACCGTGTATCGCAGAATGAGTTTATGGCTTACGAGCGTGCCTGTCCCTATCATCCGAATGACCCCGATGCACGAGTGACTGTTGAGGAAGATTTTGGAAACATTGCCCGCGACACGGTTTGTGGTTCGCGATTTATTCTTACAGACGGTTATCCTATTGAGGGCCCCGCCAGTTGTCCACTTACACAATATAATACAAGCTACGACGGCGCCAGATTGCGGATATTTTACTAAAAAAACGTACTTGCTTAGGTTTTGACCATTTTAAATATGCCTATTCAGTTGCGTCAAAGACTCACCGAAAACTCATAATGCTATAATTGAAAAGAAATAGAACACTGATGACGCAGATTAAACTGATTTTCACAGATTAAATAAGCCAACAGAATAAATCAAAAAAACGCTGAATACTTCATAAAAAAGTACTCAGCGTTTTTCATTTTGCTCCCAATTCGTGGCAATTAATACCGGTAATGATCCGGCTTGTAAGG
>CAYXJS010000450.1:0-1937 GCA_964465045.1 uncultured Bacteroidales bacterium
TTGCCAACTGCCAACTACTTATTGCCAACTGCCAACTTTACCTAAACACTTACGCACCTATACACAACATCCCTAACTCAAAAACCTACAAACTTACAAACCTACAAACCCTCTATGTTTTTCGTAATGATATTTAAACTACTTTTGCACCCGGTTTTGTGGAGACAAGACGCACAGGTGTAAAGGGATACCTTTTGGGTTAATAGGCTGCGTAGCCGGATTTAATATCTTTTTCTGCCTGAATCAATGAATTACAAATATTCCAGGACAGAAAACAGACTTTAGCCTGGCGAATTATTTTTATGAAAACATTTCAAGAACTCGGTCTTGAGGAGAACATCCTAAAGGCCATTACCGAACAAGGATTTGTCCACCCCACGGACATACAAGAACAAACCATTCCCGCAATTCTCGGCTCTTCTAAAGACATGATTGCGCTGGCACAAACCGGTACCGGCAAAACCGCCGGCTTTGGTCTGCCGCTCATTCAAGAGATAGACAGCAACAACAAAGAGGTTCAGGTTTTGATACTGGCTCCCACACGGGAGCTGTGCCTCCAAATCACCAAAGACTTTGAGGATTATGGTAAATATGCCCAAAAAGTAGCTATCACGGCAGTTTATGGTGGTGCCAGCATTGAAACACAAATCAAAAGCCTGAAAAAAGGCTCCCACATTGTTGTAGGAACGCCGGGCCGCACCCTTGATTTAATCCGCAGAAAAATACTCAAAATCAACAATCTTAAGCGTCTGGTTCTGGATGAAGCTGATGAAATGCTGAACATGGGCTTCCGCGAAGACCTGGATGCTATTCTGGAAACGACTCCCTCAGAAAAGCAAACACTGTTGTTTTCGGCTACCATGCCGCAAGGGGTACGCCAGATTACGAAGCGTTACATGAAAAACCCACTGGAGCTTACATCCGGAAAGAAAAATACAGGCACAGCAAGTGTTCATCATGAGTATTATGTAGTGCGCTCTGCTGACCGCTATGTAGCTCTGAAACGCTTGCTGGATGTGCATTTAGACATGTATAGCATTGTATTTTGCCGCACGCGTAGCGAAGCGAAGGACATTGCAGGCAAACTCGGAAAAGACCGTTACAATGCCGATGCACTCCACGGTGATTTATCGCAGGCACAGCGGGATCATGTTATGAGCCGCTTTCGCGATAAGCAACTGCAGGTGCTGGTAGCTACGGATGTGGCTGCCCGCGGTATTGATGTGGACGACTTAACGCACGTTATCAATTACAGCTTGCCGGACGATCCGGAGATATATCTGCACCGCAGCGGAAGAACCGGGCGCGCAGGAAAAGAAGGCATTTCCATCATCATCAGCCATACCCATCAGGGTAACAAAATCAAAGAGCTCGAAAGAATGGTAGACAAAAAATTTGAATATAAAGAAGTGCCTTCCGGTGAACTGATCTGTGAAAAACGTCTTTATCAGCTTATGGATAAAGTGGAAAGCGTGAACATAGATGAAAAGGAAATAGAGCGATTTCTGCCGGCAATCAACAAAAAACTGGAATGGCTAAGCCGCGAGGAGCTTCTGAAAAGATTTATTTCCGTAGAATTCAACCATTTCCTGGAATACTACAGAGACGCCATAAACCTGAATGCCAAAAGTCAAAAGGGAGGACAGGCAAAACCCTCAAACCATCCTGAATCCGGGTATTCACGCTTCTTCCTGAATATAGGGAAGCGGGATCGCCTCGATGCCGCCAACCTCATCGGGCTGATTAACGACAGCACTCAACGCCGCGATCTGAAAATCGGAAAAATCGATATTCAAAGGAACTTTTCTTTCTTTGAGGTAGAAACCCAGCACGAGGGATTGATTCTGAAAGCATTTAAAAACGTGCAGGACCGCGGAAGAAGAGTTATCGTAGAACTCTCCAAACCTGAAGATAAAAGAAACGGGAACTCAAAATCG
>CAYXJS010000451.1:0-1935 GCA_964465045.1 uncultured Bacteroidales bacterium
TTGCTAATACCTGTTTCTGTAGGAGAAAAAAGCAGTGTAGAGACATGGTCAGTCAGCACACGATTGATTTCTTCGGGCATCGTCTTGTTAAAAGAACGCAAACCTGCCTCAATATGGATTACAGGAATATGCAGTTTTGATGCGGCAAGCGCTCCTGCAAGCGTAGTATTTGTGTCTCCGTAAACCACCACCGCATCAGGCTTTTTAAGTACAAGCACTTTTTCGATGGCTTCTGTCATCCTTCCGGTCTGCATGCCGTGTCCACCGGAGCCAACGCCAAGATGATGCTGTGGCCTGGGAATTTGCAGATCCTCAAAAAAGACTTCAGACATATTTGCATCATAATGCTGTCCGGTGTGCACAATCGTTTCACTAATGGAACCGGCAAAATAGTTCCGTATCGTCCGGCTCAGGGCTGCCGCCTTTATAAATTGCGGCCGGGCACCTACAATGGTGATAATCTCCATAAGTAAATTTTTTCCAAATATACAACAGAAGCACATGATGCCAATTGCAGTTGCAAATTTCTTATGGGTTACATCAGCTATAAGGGAGTTTAATAAAAAAATTCCAAAAGCCAGGCTCAAAAAACAGTTAAAATCGGTGTGAAAACAATGAGGTTAGTATTAACAAGGCGTATTCCACAAAAATTTATAAATATCTAATTTCCTGTCAATAAATTTTAAATTAATTTTTGATTTATATTTGTAATATGAAAACAAAGCGTGATATAGAAAACAAATTAAAGGAGCTCAAGCCAATTTTGAGACAGAAATATTACGTGGACAAAATTGGGGTTTTTGGTTCTTTTTCACGCAATGAGCAGAAAAAAAACTCAGACGTTGACATCTTAGTATCATTCAGAAAACCTGTAGGATGGGATTTTTTTGACCTGCAAGACTTTCTGGAGAAAGAATTAGATTTGAAAGTAGACCTGGTTTCTGATAAAGGGCTTAAAAAGCAATTAAAAAAGGCAATTTTAAACAGCGTAGAGTATATATGAGTTCATTAAAAAGAGAGTTTATACTGTACCTCGAAGATATGTCTGAATCAATTGATAGAATTGAAGAATATACAACTAACCTGGATTTCAAAACCTTTAAAAAGAATTATCTTGTTGTTGATGCTGTTATCAGAAATTTTGAGATAATTGGAGAAGCATCCAGGAAAGTTCCACCGGAAATAAAAACCAAATATCCCGAAATTCCCTGGAAAAAAATGTACAGCCTCAGAAACCTAATTGCTCACGAATATTTTGGCATTGATTATGAGATGATTTGGCAAATTACCAAAAACAATCTTCCTCAGAACAAAGTGGATTTGCATAGAATCATTGATAAAGAAAAAACTCAGGGCCGGGAACCTATGGATGGTTAACTTCTTAACTTATCTTTTAGCTCCCAGGTTTTTTTAGCAGTTTATTTGATTTTTTAGATTTCGTTTGTATTTTTATCCGGTAAACCGGGAAGCAAATCCACTTCAGGGCAGAAGAAGCAACCCTGTGTTCCATCTTCTGCACTATCAATTAACTAAACAAACCGCCTATGAAAGATTATGAAAGCAACCAATCCATTAAATTCTGGTCAGAGGAAGACCGTCCGCGGGAAAAGCTCTTGATGAAAGGGAAAAGCAACCTGACAGATGCAGAGTTGATAGCAATACTGATTGGCAGTGGCACGGCATCTGTATCAGCAGTAGACCTCTCACGGAATTTACTGAAATCTGTAAACAACAATTTAATAGAGCTTTCAAAGCAATCTGTGAAAGACTTACAACAGTTTAAAGGCATCGGCGAAG
The DNA here is from genome assembly GCA_964465045.1 of uncultured Bacteroidales bacterium. GTDB lineage: Bacteria > Bacteroidota > Bacteroidia > Bacteroidales > JAIPAH01 > JAIPAH01. Next base: position 1,798 of record CAYXJS010000451.1, read on the forward strand.
CCAAAGCCATTTCTATTGTAGCTGCGCTGGAACTCGGAAAGCGACGCCGCAGTGCTGAGGGGCTTCAACGAAAGCAGATCACTAACAGCCGGGAGCTTTATGATTATCTGCAAATTACTTTAGCTGACACACCCTATG
>CAYXJS010000452.1:0-1908 GCA_964465045.1 uncultured Bacteroidales bacterium
TTTTTTTTTGATTTTGTTGCTACAAATGTTTTTCTATGTCTGCTTTTTTCATTTTGAAAAGTTTTAAAGTTTGTTCTTGTATCTGATTGAATTCTGTTATTTTAATGCTTTCAACATTTCGCCCGATATTTAATTTTACCAATTTAATATTCTTGAGTTCCTCCAATATGTCAGAAAATGACAGTTTGCTTTTTGCCTTTTTATTCCATGATGTTAGAAAAGGGAAGATTTTATCTTCCAACTCTTTGACAATGGCATAAGAGAACATGGAGAGTAAAACATGCCCACGGGTTTGGGCTTCGTTGCGGTGATAAACTGGACGTATCTGAATATTATCGCTTTTGAAATCGCGGAATGCATGTTCAACATGCTGTAAGTTTTTATATTGTTGCCTGACTTCTGTTTTGCCCATTTGCTCTTTTTCAACGTTGGTGCATACAACATATTTCCCTGCCAACTGTTTTGACTGCTGGTACTTTTCTGCCTTGAAATCCACTATAAATGACTGATTACTTATTTCTGTTATTTCGTAGTACTGTTTTATATTCCGCTTTAACAGTATCTTTTCTATGCGTAATTTATATTGATCAAGCTTTTTTTCACTAAACTCGGTGACTAATTTCGTATTCTTTTGTCCCTGTTTTAATTTTTGAATGTTTTCGCTGTTTTTCCTGTGGCGTTTCTCCCACGATGCTTTTACTTCCGCTATATCATCATCGACAATCGCGCGCATTGTTTTCAGGTAAGTTAACTCCTGCTCCTGAAGTGCTGCATTGACTGATAGTACATACCGTTCCCCTTGGTATTCCACTTCTGCCAGCTCATTGCTAAAGAGCTTTAACTGTATGACATTGGTATCTAATAGATTTCTTATCTCCTGATTTGTTAACCCTGTTATATAGTGAACGCCCTGTTTATCTGCTTCGTTCAGTTCTTCTAAATTATAGCGGATTTTCATTCCCCTGTCGCCCACAAAAATAATCTGGCTGGTATTAAAATCTTCTTTTATGCTTTTTATTTGCTCAAGAACAGTAGCGTAATCGTTAATATTTCCTTCAAAAACCTCTACTTTTAAAGGAAAACCTTCACTGTCGGTAATCAATCCAATGTTGATTTGCATTTTCCCTTTTTTCTTGTCGCGATTATAGCCAAATGCAGCGAGTTCGTTTTGTGTGCCTTCAAAATATGTGCTTGTTATATCATACAAAAAAACTTCTTTGTACTTGTTTTTATTATATAAAAGCCACTTGCGTTCTATTTTTTGCTGAACTTGACTGGCTTGACCTAATGCAGAATACAGATGATCTACCTTTGTGTTCTCAATGTCAATATTAAGTTGAGAGCAAATATTATTGTTGCGTTTAAGCCAATTGTAAATACCAAGTTTACTACCCCTTGTGATTATTTTTCCAATAATTGTTGCTTTTAAAAGTGCGGACTGCTGCGGAGGAAGTGTTTTTTCAATGGTTTGGCTAATCCGTAATTTATCCATAAGGTGTATCAGCAGGTAGACTAATCCATAATCGATGGCGCTTTCGGCAACAACGCTCTTGGTGGTAACTAAAGCGCCTGTATCATGTTTGAGCACATTCTCAATGGTTAGGATTAGTTCCTCTGGCATGTGAGATAGGTTTGTTTCGACCTTCGTCTTTATTTTCCCGTCTTGACGGTACTTGCTACACAACAAGGTTGAAGTATATACCTTGCCGTTTTTGCCTGTTGTTTTATTTCTCTGGACATACATGCAGCAAATATAATAATAGTTCCTACATTTACAAAGTATTTTAGTGTTTATTTAATTATCAGGCAGAATATTATATTTTATGAAATTTTCATTTTAGTTGCTACATTTAGCGAAAAAATTGAAGCTTGTTGCTGATAATTAGTAAGTTATATAAGTAAAACCCG
>CAYXJS010000453.1:0-1896 GCA_964465045.1 uncultured Bacteroidales bacterium
AAGTATAAAATCCTGATCTTCCTGCATTTCTTTCAATTTAGCTTGCTCCGCTATCCAGTCCAATTCCATAAAGATTTCTTCATCAAAAAATAATTCCTGCTTGCATGGGCCTTTAGGAAGGAAGATTACATCGTAGTGATGGCCTTTTTGTGGAAAAACATGGATTTTGGAGTATCCCTGCCTGGTTGGGTTGCAATACAAGTAATGCTCATCAAGTTCCTTGCGGATGGCATCCCTTACAAACGGGTCGTAGTTTGTTAGTTCCACATAAACGATTACCATCTCATCGAAATCTTCAGGGCGCTCTTGAAAATGAGTGCTATTCCTAAGCTTCCAAAAAAGGTTCATTTTTTGGCCAAGTGCGTTTTCATAGTCAATCGTAAATGAGATTACCCGATGCTTTTCAAATTCATGCTGAAAGGTCAAACTGCCTTTATTGGCTCTTATTTTATAAGGTCCTTCAGTCAGGTTTGATAACAGATAAGTCCCCGCTTTAGTCAATCGCTTGTAATCGTCATCAGTCTTGATAGGTTGGTGTTTGAAATACTCAGATTGTTCTTCATTGATAAGGTTGAATCTGGAGTTTGTGTTTCTGAAGTTTTTTCTGTTCATGTTCATATAATTACGTTTTTATTTGGTTTCATAATGATTAATCGCTTTTAATAGTGAGGCTTTCATTTCCTTACGCAAGCTTTCCGGCTTAATAACCTCTACACTCTCACCAAAAGACAGGATTTCCATTTTCAGATCGTGGGTGATATAAAGCTTCATTTTTATGCGTAGCTCGCTGTCGTTGTCAGTGATGATTTGCTGGCTGTGATGTAGCGGCAGGGATTTGATGTACTTCCCCTGGAAAGGTGAAAAAGAGAGCTCGATTTCTTCCGGTTTTTGGGAGTCGTAGGGGCTTATCACACCAAAGCAGTGCCGGTAGAACTCGTTCACATCAAAATCCCGGGGATAATTAAAATGTACCCGGGAGATATCCAAAGCGCTCAGGCGGTCCAGTCCAAACACTTTGAGCTTATCATCTTTCAGGTCCTTAGAGAGCACATACCAACGGTTGCGGAACTCTTTGAGTGCATAGGGCTCCACTTCGCGAATCGTGCTGTCAGAGCCATCGTATTTCTGATACAGAAATTTTATCCGGAAATGGTTTTTAATGGCGTGCAATATGCCATACAGGTTTTCCGTTCCGGTTGGTTTCCGTTTTTCGAAATGGATGTAACCGGAAAGGTTATCAGACAAGTTCAGGGCCGTTCCGATCTCAAAAGCCTCAAAGACTTTATCGCTCAGCCCGCTGTCGTCATCATCTTCGATGTAATATTTTCTCCCGGAAAAGTCATATCCAATATCAATATTGTAGATGCTGCGGATGTCCTGCCGGTCGCGGTGAAAAGTGCGTTCTGAAATGGTCAGGTTCATATCCTTGATAGCAGACGATTCTTCAAGCAGGTTATTGATTTCCTCAAAGCTGGCCGGAGCACGACGGAGCTTTTTAATGATAGCAATATGCCGGGCGATGGTTGCTTTCTGTGACATGGCGTTTATTTTGTGAATACCCATTGTTAATTTATTTTCCACAAAAGTAGGGCAGGGGTCGGACAAAGTGTGTCCGGGTTAAAAACTAAATATCAATAGGGGGAAAGTATCCTTGAAAATTCATGTCGTTTTAAGGTAGTAACATCTTTATTAGTTCCCGGGTTTTCAAATCCCCAAAAGAAAGTCGTAAAATGAGCCTGACCCGAAAAGTAGTATTCTAAGTGTTATTAATAGATGTGCGTTTACATACATTTATTGTATTTTTGGCATTAAAGCGTTCATAATTATAATTAAAAATATAGATGCAAAAAGCGTTGTCCAAATCGTACACCATACAAAAGGCAAGAATTTATAAAG
>CAYXJS010000454.1:0-1891 GCA_964465045.1 uncultured Bacteroidales bacterium
TCGTAGCCGTAAACAAAGACGATGAAGCGCCCATCTTCAATGTGGCTGATTTTGGCATTGTGGGCGATGTGAACGAGGTGATCCCGAAAATGACTGAGGCGGTGGAGAAGTTGAAAAACTAATCATAAATCCCGCAAAACTTTTGCAAGGCCGGTTTTCATACAAGAAAGCTGGCCTTTTATATATTTACAAGGCGTTTTTATACAAGATTTTTTGGTAATGTTATCATCAACAACTATATTTACAAATTGATAGCAGAAGATAATTGTCCGGGCTGGAGCAAATTAACATGAACTAAAAATCAAAAGCGTTTTGCGTTTTAACAAAACCCATGTGTATCTACCTCTGGCTTTTGCCCTGATACCGGCAATTGTGATAATTTTGCTGCTTCCCCCCATGTTTGAGCCCTATGAGCTGATTGCCGAGGAGCAATATGAGAAGCAGAAAAACAATGCATACATTACTTATCATGATTTGAATCATGATGGAAATCTGGAATTGGTAATGGGTGTTAATACTGGAATTGGCACCGCATCTATCCTAATCTACAAAAATGATGGCGAGCTGGTGGGCCAGTATAATTATTCCGGCAAATTCCCTTTGCGCAACAACTCCAGAATCTGGATTGATGATTACAATAATGACCGTTTGTCGGAAATCTATTTTTTTACCCACCGGCAGGATTCCGCTTTTCTTCAAATACTGGCAGTAAATGATGACCCTGATCCGGTTTTTGAACGGGAGGTTTTTATTGATAGCATAAGAAGCACCAAAACAGGCATGCATGATTTTGGAGCCATTGTTGATCAAACGGCTGACGTGGATGGCGATGGGGAAAAAGAGATTCTGTTTAGCATGAAGGCGTATTATACTTACACCCCACGAAAAACAGGATATTATGATGTGACAACAGAAAAACTTACCTATTCTGGCAATTTTGCAGCGAAACCCCATTTTCGTTTCTTAGAGCTCAGAAGCGGAGAGCCAGTTTTTAGGGTTGCAACTTCAGCACATGCAAATATTGAAGACCCTAACCCGTATTATGGTAGTGATTTTAACAGCCAACTTTTTCTATTAAACAAAGACTTGGAGATGATTGAAGGTCCGGTTACTTTCAATAAATATCACGGCACAAAATATCACACCATTTTACCTGAGCGAGAACAGATATTTACTATTAGTATTCCCGATAAGGCAGAAAACAACAAAACCAGAGTAATAACACGGTTATTTGATTATCGCCTCAACATCATTAAGCAAAACTCCTTCCTTCTTCCAGAGAAAATAAAATCACCTCTGCGGCTGGATTGTAAAAATGGAATAGCATATGGTTCGAAAAACACCTTCTTTTTTATTGATTACGAAACATTGGATCATAAACGCACAATTGAATTTGACTTTCCACTAAGTAAAAAAAGGCAATTTCTGAACCTTGATAATGACCCGCAAGAGGAAATTGCAGGAATGAATTCGTCACACATCTATGTTATTGACAATGAAATGAAAACCATAACCACCAGTCCTGCTAATTTGTCGCCAGACGATAAGACGTATTTTAGTAAAATTCCGGGAGAAGAGAATCACAACCGGTTTTTAGTACAAAATCAGAATGAATATGCTGTTTATGCATATCAGGAAAATGAGGCTTCTATTTTTCAGTATCCGTTTTATTTTTTGATTTATGTTCTTTCTGCGGCATTCACCTATGGCATCACCACGATAACCCGCAAAAATGCACAGAAAAAATATCGCCTGGAGCGAGAAATGCTGAACCTGCAGCTTAAAAGCGCACGAAATCAGGCCTCTCCACACTTCACCTATAACCTGCTAAATGCCATCAGCTCCGCCATCCTCCATGAGGAAAAGAAGAAAGCACACAGCATGGTCACGA
>CAYXJS010000455.1:0-1879 GCA_964465045.1 uncultured Bacteroidales bacterium
GCAGTCTTTACAAACCCCGGTTTTGGTCCAGCTCCGGTGGCGGTATTTCTGATAGCGTGTTTGCCACACTTCCGCAAAATTATCTTTATAAATATTTCCCTGGATGAAGTTTTCGCGCAGGTTCGGACATGCAGAGATGGAACCGTCGGCAAGAATGGAGGCAATGTTAACACCTGCCCGGCAAAAGAAAAAATTATCCCTTACCTCTCCTTCGTAGTTTCCCAGAAATCCTTCGCAGCCATAGTTAAGCTTTATCAATCCCTGTTCGCGGGTTTCCTTGATAAAATCAAACAGCTTTTTAAACTTCTCCGGACTGAGCTGAAGCTCTTTATCATCCGCAGCCCTTCCTATCGGGAAAACCGTAAAAATACGCCAGGCCTTTACACCCATCGCGATAAGCATATCACGCATTTGCGGAAGTTGGTCAAAATTACCGGAGTGAGTACAGGTAACTACATCGTAGGCCAGGTTTTGAGTTTTGGTGAGTAAATCAATGGCATTGATGGCTTTAGCATAGCTCTGCGGGTGGCTCCGCAGCCAGTTGTGTGCGCTTTCCAGTCCGTCGAGACTAATGGTAGCTGAGCGCAGGCCGGCATCAATCAGCGAAAGCAATCGCTTTTCTGAAAACAGCATGCCGTTCGACACCAAACCCCACGGAAAGCCGCGGTTGTAAAGCTCCCGGCCCACCTCTTCCAAATCTTTCCGCAACAGGGCTTCGCCGCCGGTGAATACTATCATGGTTTTATTGGGGTTCACAATCGGGATGATTTCATCGATGGCTCTCAGGAAATCTTTGGCCAGCATGTCTTTTTGCGCAGCATCTTTTTTGCAGTCGCTACCACAGTGGCGGCAATTGAGGTTGCAGCGCAAAGTGCTTTCCCACAAAATATAGTTTAACTGATGCAGCCGGGTTTCATTTCGTCTGTATCTGTCATAGAGCTTAAACGCAATCTTTTTCCTTAGCGGGATTTTGCTGACGCTCATTCCTCAGGAGTTAAGCGGATGTTGACTTCTTTTTCGGTTCGTCCATGGTCCCAGCCACCATCACCACCGGTAAACTGCGGATCATCAAAAACCACATTGGTGTCGGCATCTGCATACGCACCATTTTCAGCCCCGTCAATATCTTCAAAGGTCACTTGAAAGGTCTGATCACCCATCACTGAACGGCGACTAACCTCGTAACGTCCCTGTTCGTCTGTTTGGGTAGAATCATTCCCCATTTTCACCTGGATGTTTGGAATATTCTCAGAATTAGCCGCTGATTTCACAGTGCCCTTTACAATAAATTCTGCTGAAGGAACACCGTATTCCGGCATGGGCACACCATATTCATCAACGGACTGCTCGCAGGCTGTTGAAAATCCGAGCAAAGCCATCAGTGCAGCAATAATGGCATTATATCCTCTGAAAAAGCCCTTTTTTATTTTAGTCATGACCAATTTGTTTTTATAAAGACGGGAATTGAAATCAATAAGTTGCAGTGCATGAGCAATTTGAAGTTGTTCCAAATTAAAGAATGTAACTATCAGTAATTACATGCTTTATCGGTTGATAAGTTGCCTAATATGAAACCACCCGGCTCCTGCGAAAAGGCAAAAGCCGGGCAAATTCAGAAAAATATATCCTTGTAATAATCCTCGATTTTTTGAATTTCTTTTTCCGTGCGTTGAGCAAACTCTTCCTCCCGTGCTCTTTTGGATAGCCTGCCCTCGTTTTGCTCGAGAAATCTTAACAAAGTGGCAAAGTATTTCAGCGCTAAAAAATAGTTTGAAGTTTCAAAATTTAATTATATATTTGAAAGGAAGTTAAATACAACATATTTTATGTTATCCCTTAAACTAAAATATAGAAATGCCCTGGGATTGGATTTAACACC
>CAYXJS010000456.1:0-1871 GCA_964465045.1 uncultured Bacteroidales bacterium
ATGGCATTGGAATTTGGTTTTTTAAGACTTTTAAAATGAAACAGATCATAGCAATAGCAGCATTATTGGCATTTAGCGTGGGGCTGAATGCACAAACCGAAAAGGATACTACGTGGAAATCAGGGACCAGCGGAAACATTACTTTCTCTCAGGTGTCGCTGAGCAACTGGGCTGCCGGAGGTGAAAACTCATACTCCGCCGACGGACGGTTTCATTTCTTTGCAACTTATGATAAAGCCAAAACCAGTTGGAGCAATACGTTAGATTTAGCTTACGGCGTGGTGAAAATTGTAGACGATGACTCCAAAAAATCTAATGACCAAATTGATTTTGAAAGCAAGCTAGGCTACGATGCCTCTGAAAGATGGAATTACTCTATGATGTTTAACTTCAGAACACAGTTTGATAAAGGTTATGATTTTGATACTGACACCAAAAAAGTGATTTCTGATTTCATGTCGCCGGCCTATCTTACTTTGTCAATAGGTATGGACTATCAGCCCAATAAACACCTCTCCGTTTTTCTATCGCCCGTATCCGGGAGAACCACAATTGTAAACAACCAAACCATGGCTGATGAGGGGGCTTTTGGTGTTTCTCCGGGAAACAATGCCTTCCACGAATATGGGGCACTGGTAAAAGTCAAATATGCAAAAGAAATCTTCAAAAACATCAACTTTGAAACCAAAGCCGATTTCTTTGGGGCATACAACAACAATCCGCAAAATGTGGACATCAATTGGGAAGCTATGGTCGATATGAAAATTAACAAGTTTTTTTCTACCAACTTGCGCACCCACCTGATATATGACGACGATACAAAAATCGCCAACGATGAAGGGGTTATGGCTCCAAGAGTGCAGTTTAAAGAAGCCTTTGGGTTTGGAATCAGCTACAAGTTTCCGGCAGATTCGGAATAAAAGCCTGACAATACCTGTTTTGGGTTGATTTTGAGACTCATAATGGGATTTTGATGGGAGTTTTCATGAGAATAGCACCTGCGTGCAAGATACAGAAACATAAGTGTGCATGAGATTAGCACCCGCATTCATGCGGGTGTTTGAGAAATTCCAGATAATATTTTCAGGGCGCTTCAGCGCCCTTTGAAATGGTTTTGCTTTTACAAAGCTGTTACAAATTTTGTTTTTATGCATTTTAATCTGTGAATAATTTTCTTTAAAAAAATCAAAGCAGATTTTTCAAATCCTGCATTCCGACAACAGCCATTATTTCAACCATATTATCTTTAATTCTGTAATATATAGTGTCAGAACCACACGGGCATTTTCTGTAGCCTTCTTTTATATAATCCACAGATTCAAAAGAAAATGGCTTTTGAGCAATAATTTCAAAACAATCAAAAAATGAATCAAAGTATTTGTCTGCTTGAGTAACTCCAAACTTTTCAACTCCAAAATGATGAATGCGAATCAAGTCTTCTTTTGCAGCATTACTCAATCTGTATTCAGCCATTAAGTAAAGATTTTGACTGTTTTAAAATTTGCTCTTTAGTTTCACTCGTGAATCCACTTCTTTCGGATTTTTCTAGTTTTGCTCTAATCCAGTCAATTTGGACCTGCTGCTTTCGAGCCTGTCTAATCAAGTCATTGACGAGTTCGCTTTTACTGGAATATTCCTCGTTGTCTATTTGGGCTTTTAACCATTCATCATTGGGTTTCGTGAAAGATATACTTTGTCTTGGCATAGCTTTATATTTTTGATGTAAAAATACACCAAATCTGAACCAATTGCAAGTGATTCTGGCAACTGTTGATATTATTAACAATTAACTATTTTATGTCCCTTTCGATATAGGTTTTTCGCTTGTATTTCCCGGTCTCGTAGCATATACGTCCAAAGACTATAGCGGG
>CAYXJS010000457.1:0-1866 GCA_964465045.1 uncultured Bacteroidales bacterium
AGCGGGCTCTGCACGTGGTGATCAGTAAACTTTTGGCCGCCCTCAGACTTGTAAGGCATGTGGCAGTCAGCACACGAAACGCCACGTTTTGCATGAATACCAGATTTATACACTTCGTAATCGGGATGCTGAGCCTTCAGCATAGGCGCTTTGCTAAGTTTGTGCGTCCAGTCGCTAAAACCGGCGTTGTCATAATATTCTTCTACTTTATCTACATTCATACCGTCATCCCACGGAAAGGTAAGATATGGAACGCCTTCAGCATCAGGCAAATCTTTTTTGAAGTAGTACTCTACGTGACATTGCGCGCACACCAGCGAACGCATCTCCTGGTGGCTAGCCTCAGAGATGTCATCACCCCGCCGCTCATAAGCTTCTATAAGCGCCGGACGCGTAATGCGCAGACTCATATCCTTCGGGTCATGACAATCAGCACATCCGATGCCGTTATGGATTTCTGCGCCATGTTCTTTCCAGGGGCCATCGTAAAACTCTTTCACGCCGATTTCATTCATCAGACGCGGCACATCCGGTGATTTACATGTCCAGCAAGTAGCCGGCATCGGCCCGGCTTCTTCTTTGGTAGGAGCGCCTGTGCGAAGCGTGTTGACAACATCATCTACCGCATAATAATGGCCCCGTCCCTGGTTATAATCTTTTGAAAAGCCATAACCGGCCCACAGGACTACTAATTCAGGGCCTTCCTCAAGCATATCAATCATAGCACTGCCGCCATGCTTGCTCTTGAAGCTGGTGTCTTTGGTTTGCAAGTAAGACTGATATTGGCGCGGAAAGTTCTTACCCCAAACCTCGTTGCGGGGTTCGTATTCGCTTATTTTAACCATTGGCTTATAAACATAATCTTTTTCTGCTCTTCTCTGTGTTATTGATGAGGCCAATAGGCCTAATAAAAACACAACCACTACCGTGGCAAAAAATAGCACCCAATTTACCCAGGGCTTTCGTTTCTTTTCTGTTGAACTCATAACTGTTTGTTTTTATTGGTTTTCATTTTCAGGTAAAAAATTTCTCAGCCACTTTGGAACAGGGTCTTTATGTTCCGGCACAATTCCGTTAGGTGTTGCCGAAAGGCTGTTGACCCGTCCGTGCGGCACATTGCGGTGGCAGTCCCAGCACGCCCTGTCCGTGCGGTAATGGCTGAATTCATTGTTAATGGTATTCATATCTGCATCTTCAAGCAGTTGAGTATGACAGCGGATACAGTTTTGCTGCACTACCCGTTTTCCTGCATCTTTGATTTGAATAACCTGTGGCTCGGCGCGCATTGTAAAAACACTGGAATGGTATAGTCCATCCATAGCCTTAAAGTAGTATTTATCAACTACATTATCCTGAGGCACATGACAATCATTGCAATGCGCCACTTCGCGATGCGAGCTGTGCTGCCAGCTAAGATACTGCGGGTTCATCACATGGCAGTTGATACAGGCTTTCGGGTCGTCGGATAAATAGCTTGCCGCATTGCTTATGCGGATGGTATAGATGCCCAATCCCACAAATATCCCGACAAGAATTATCACAGGCAACCTCCACCTCGGAGGAGGAATGAGGATTTTAAGTTTCTGTAATCGTTTCATAATTTATAAGAATTTTGGTTTAATTGTTATCATCAGCAACTGCAAAATCTTTTAATGAAATGTGATCAAATTATTTTAAGTTATTCGTTACTAAAATATGAATTATTATAGATTTTCACAGTTTTTTAACATTTTTCCTGTATCGTTTTCGATAGATAATGTATCCCGAAATGGAAACAATTATGGTTACTGTCCCGGCCAGCGGGACAATCAGAATATAGAAATCACCCAGCAAAGCAGAATAAATTCTGGCCGTATGTACTTCCAA
>CAYXJS010000458.1:0-1866 GCA_964465045.1 uncultured Bacteroidales bacterium
TCGGGATAGAAATCAGCGTGTCGGTGCAGGTTATCCTTATCGGGATAATTACCCTAATAGCTACCGCCTCAGTGCTTTCGGGCATTAATTCAGGAGTCAGGCGGCTAAGCGAGTTGAATATCTATCTGGCGGCGCTTTTACTTTTGTTTGTATTGGTTTTCGGACCTACTTTGTTTATCCTGAATGCTTACGGGCAAAGCGTGGGCGCATACATAGAAAGCTTTTTCTATAAAAGCTTCTGGGCTGAAAGTTTTCAGCGGACGGGCTGGCAAAACGACTGGACTATTTTTTACTGGGCCTGGTGGATTTCCTGGTCGCCCTTCGTGGGAATGTTTATTGCCCGTATTTCACGCGGCAGAACCATCAAGGAATTTGTGCTGGGCGTACTCATTGTACCCACTTTACTTACGTTTTTATGGCTCACCGCCTTTGGAGGCTCTGCGGTGATCCTCGAGTTGGATGGCGTAAATGCAGTTTCAAAAGTGATGGAGAAAGATGTGGCGCTATCGCTTTTTGTTTTGCTGGAAAACTTTCCGATGTCATTCCTGACGAATATTGTTGCGATCTTGCTGATTATGAGTTTTTTTGTAACTTCGGCAGACTCAGGCTCTTTGGTTGTGGATATGTTTACCTCCGGAGGAAAACTGAAAACACCGGTTACGCAACGCGTTTTTTGGGCTTTTTCAGTAGGTGGCGTGGCTGCTGTTCTGCTTTATGGAGGCGGACTGAAGGCGCTGCAAACAGCGGCTATTACCACAGGGCTTCCATTTGCGGTGATATTGCTAATGATGAGCCGAAGTTTACTGAAAGGCTTAAGCACTGAGCATTATCAGATGTTACAGTTGCGAAAGCAGAAAGAGAAGGAATCTTATCGCGAGCTGTTTGCTAAAGCCACGAAGGGAGAAAACGCCCGGGAGGACAATCAGGAATCAAATCAGAAAGGATAAATCATGGAAACGTACCGACATATATTAGCTTGTCTTGACCTTACCGGGATAGATACCTGGATTATCCGTTATGCTGCCTTTGCGGCTAAGCTGATGGAATCTGAGAAGCTTACTTTTATTCATGTGATTCAGGCTTACGATTTAACCGAGGCGGATCAGCGCTCAGCTCAAACCGAAAGAAAAGTGAAAGAGCATATCCGCTGGAAAATCGATGAACATATGAAGGAGTATGACCTTCAGCATACAGAAATTGAGCTTTTTGTAAAAAAGGAAAGTCGCGATGCTGCACAGGTAGTGATTGATTATCTTGCAGAGGAAAATGTGGATTTAACCATTCTGGGCAAAAAAGCCGATGAGGAGCGCAGGGAAATGTACTCCGATCGCATTTTAGCTCATGGCGAGAGCGATATGCTTTTAGTGCCGGTATCGCCAAGACGCAAGATTTCCAATGTTTTGATGGCGCTGGATTTATCCTCCCACTCCGAAAGAGCTTTTGAAATTGCCCGGAAAGTGGCCGGTGAAACATTCTCGGGAATTGCCTGTCAGCCGCTTTTTGCTTTGCCGGCCCGCTTTTTCCCCTTTACGGGATTTCCCCAGGGTGACGACCGCGAGAAGAAAAAGCTGGAAAAACAAATGAAGCAATTCCTGCAAAAAATGGACGCAGAGAAGCAATCAATCTCATGCTACGAACCCGCAGAAAACTACGAGGAGCAAGGCAAAATGCTCATGGAAAAAGCCAATGCCACAGATACTCATTTGATCGTGTTGGGCGTTAAGGGCCGTGTAGATAATCCCTCCTCCTTACTCGGACTGATATCAGGACAAACCCGGAAATACAAAAGTCCGGTGCCGGTGCTCATTGTGAAGAGTTGAGGTTTTTAAGTTTTTAAGTTACTGTGTTTCTATGTTTTTAGGTTGA
>CAYXJS010000459.1:0-1865 GCA_964465045.1 uncultured Bacteroidales bacterium
GTTGACCTTACATTATACAGAACCAATTGGATTGACAAAGCCTTAACTCGCAGATTTGGAGCTGATATTGCCAACCTTACAGGATTGAACGCCCTGCACCAGGGGATTGAAATGGTTATCAACGCCAACCCAAGTGATAAACTTAAATTAAATGGTATGGTTTCCGTTGGTGACTGGTCCTGGACAGACAATCTGATTGCAGACATTTTCAATGATGATCAGGAATATATCGGCACGGCCAACGTCTATGCCAAAGACCTGAAGGTAGGCGATGCCGCTCAAACCACAGCTTCTTTGACTGCCGATTATGAGGCATTTAAAGATTTTAATATTGGTTTCACTTTCAGACATGCAGGTAACCTTTACTCACAATTCGACGTTGAAGAAAGAACCTCAGCGGCCGAAGAGGGTGTGCAGCCCTGGGAAATGCCTGCCTATCAGTTGCTGGATACCAGAATACGGTATAACTTCAAGATTGGAGATTATGATGCTACTTTAATAGGAAACGTAGATAACCTCCTGGACACCGAATATATTGCTGATGGCATAGACGGTGAAAATCATGATATGCATACATCCCCTGTTTACTTTGGGTTTGGAAGAACCTGGAGAGCAAGTCTCAAAATTAATTTTTAATTATAAAAAAGGAAAAGAACCATGAAAAAAATAACAAGCATATTTTCCTATTTGTTACTTGCAACAGTGATCTTTTTCACTGCCTGCAACCCTAATGAGGAAATTTACGACGAGCTGGATGAAGTAGACACAGGACTTCAAAAAGAAATAGAAGTTACGCTCACATCCAGCGATTATCAGAATATTGCTGATCTGGCTTACGAAGATGCCACAACGTTTGAGGACTCAAGCAAAGCAGCATTTATTGAAGCTAATCAATATTTTAATGATGATATTCCAGCAGCAGATTATGTCCCCTACTACCTTGAAGACACTTATGGGGCATATGGATTGAATTCCAGCGCTGAGGTTACTATTAACTACAACGGCCAGTTGCCCGAAGAATATGAGCAATACACTATGGCTGAGGAGTATGAGTTGGGAAACGCTGATTATAACCTTACTGATTTTGAAGTCGGAGCTACCAAGTACTTCTTTCCAGACAGGCCAGCGGAGCAATTGCTTCCGGATGTGTTAGCAGAAACCATTTCTAATGCACAAGAAGATGATATTCTTTTAGTTTCATACGAACAATCTGATGTAAACCCATCCATAGACACAACAGATACTCAGGATATCCCTATCTATGAGGAAGATTTCTTCCCCGAAGAAGATGGTTTTGGAACCTTTACTGCATTAAATGTGTCTGGAGACCAAGATTGGTACTGGCAAGAATATGGTGATGGATGTGCTACTATGAGTGGTTTTGATGGTTCTGCTCAAAATAACGAAAACCTTTTGGTTTCCGATGCAATTTCACTAGAAGATGTAGAAGAAGCTAAATTGCATTTTATGCAAGCTGTAAATTATATGGATGAAGCTTATTGGGACCAGCTTAAAGTGTTGGTGACAGATGACTACAATCCGGATAGCCCAATCGATTCACCATGGGATGAGCTAACAGTACCCGATTTACCTCCCGGAAATGACTGGTCGTTTTATCCTTCAGGAGATATTGACTTAACTTCATACGCAGGAAGTACTATCCATATTGCATTCTTTTACACTTCCAGTACAGAAAACGCTAGTACCTGGGAAATAGGACAAGTTGATGTGCTTGTTCCCGGTGATGCAGCCGTGGAAGGAGCTGATCCTTATACAGTGGAAACATATTACGAATTTGACGGAGATGAATGGGCTACGATTGATGATGTGTATTACCTGAATGCGCACGACTACGATGAAATGGG
>CAYXJS010000460.1:0-1829 GCA_964465045.1 uncultured Bacteroidales bacterium
TATATCTAAGACAGTAATATACATTAAAATGGTTGTATGCTTTTTAAGCTTTTTTCTGTTGCTGATAAATTCCGGTTCTTACCTTTTCAACCTCAGCATCTATCTCTTCCTGACTGATTTCGTCTGTTCTGAAGGAGTCTAGCAATTTGGTTAACGTTTGATTTTTTACTTGCTTTTCCAATTCTTTGCTCAATTTAGTCATTTCCTTCATAGGAAGCTGGTTTACAAGGCTTCTAACTTGTTCATATGATAATGATATTTGAAAATCCTCTGTACTCATAATCTCTTTTTGTACAAATTTAATGATTTATTTGATAATTGTAAAACCGTATTTTTCAAGTGTCGGGTCGTGGTAAATATCTGTCAGTGCCACAATGAGCAATGCAACGAATGCAAGAAAAAGCAGAATCAGAAAAATGCGGAGAATAATTATGCCTTTATTCATAGTATTACATTTTATCCAAACCCCATGAGTTTTCTGACTTTGTCTGCATTTTCCTTCGATGTCAGCATTTCAAGCAGGCGGTAAGCCACGGGCATGGCTGTTGAAGGATTCAGGGAGGTGATGATTTTTTCTGTCTCTACAACAGGTTGCTGCAAAACCTCCACCCCAAAATCGCGTAAAGCCTTCTGACGTTTTGGATTCTGGTTGTAGGTCGTGCCTTTTTTTCCTTTCAGAATCCCACTTTTTCCTACCGGAAGCGCCGCCACGCACACGGCGGCAATGGGTTTTCCCTGAGCATGGAATTCCCTGATCAGCGAAAGAAATTTCTCATCGTACGCCTGGTCATAAAACCCAAACTCTTCAAAACCTCCCGGAATAGCCAGCGCATCGTAATCTGAAACTTTGATCTTATCAATCAGATGATCGGTAATGGCTTTTTGTCCAAAGGAAGCTTTTATCTCTTTTGTGAACCCGCAGGATTCCAGAACTGTAGTGCCATCACCTTCCATCCGGTTCCAGCCCATCACGTCGATAAAAACACTGGCTTCGTAAGTTTCAAATCCTTCAGCCAGAAGGAGCAGTATTTTTTTCATCAGATTGTTTTTCTTCTTTCAAAGATATCAATATGGATTGAAATATTCACTATCATTTTTACAACTGCCCGTGAAACCGCTTTTTTTTAATGTGTTGAAAGGTATTTTATCGGGAATTTATGGGGTTATAAGGATTTTTTACTGATTTCAGTTATTGGAATTTTACCCGGTGAATGAGCAAATTATTACTGGAATGAAGCTTGTTTTTCATTTACAAATGCAGTTACAGCTTATATACACCCTCAGGATCATAACAATCTTTTGCGTATTGTTTTGATATCAGGAGCATATCCTCTTGCCACTACATGATCGTTAACCAATACAGTGGGCAGAATCCAGGTGGGGTATTCCAGAAATGTTTCCGGGTTGCTCACAATCTCCAGTTCATAATTGATCCCGGCATTTTTCAGTACAGATTCGGTTTCACGGACTATCCGGGTGCATTTTCTGCATTTCCGTCCCGGACAAAGTATTTCGATTTTATTTGTCATAATGCTCCTTTGTTCAGATCGGTTCTTATAGAATGCAATGTACATTTTTTAAACCACATAGGCACATAGAAAACAATAGCGCGTTTTATTCAAGAGTTTATAGAATATCGCAACTCCAGCAGTTTCTCCCATGCTTAGTAAAAGCCAGATAATTGTTATTCTCCTTCTATGTGACCCTATTGTGTCTATGTGGTTCAATCCCTTTTTTTAACACAAACAGTGCCGACTAATTCGGCATAGACACGTAGAAAACAATAGCGCGTTTTATTCAAGAGTTTATAGAATATCGCAACTCCAGCA
>CAYXJS010000461.1:0-1827 GCA_964465045.1 uncultured Bacteroidales bacterium
GGCGGAAATGATTTTCCGGTAAACCAGCTCAAAAAAGCAGGGGTGGATACCACAAGTCCCGAAACAGTGAAAGCTGTCGTTAAACAATTAAATACATTGCTCGACAGGTTAGAGGAAGAGCTGCAAAAAGTCTGATATTACTGATATCGCGCAAAGCGAAAAAATCATAACGAAATCTTAAGGCCATCATAAGCCAGGTGCACGTCGGGCGGGAGCTCTTGCTCCAGTTCAGCGTGTTTTCCTATGAAGTGGCTCATGTGCACAAGGTAAGCTGATTCAACCTGTAGCTTTTCAATGATTTCCAAAGCTTCAGGCAAAGAGAAATGCGAGATATGCGAGGATTTCCGCAATGCGTTAATAACCAGTGTTTTTGTGCCTTTGATTTTTTCCATTTCGCTTTCGCGGATAAGGCTGGCATCGGTTATATACGTAAAATCATAAATGCGAAACCCCAATACTTCCATCTTATGATGCCAGGTTTGGATAGGTGTTACTTTGATTCCTCTGACTTCAAATGGTTCTAAAGTGATGATATTTTCTTCAATTTTGGGTGCGCCTAAATATTTTGTTTGATTGAAAATATACGGAAACTGTTCTTTTAGTGCATTGAATATCGCTTCTGAGCCATACACTTCTATGCGTTTGTTCAGAATAAAATTAAAACCGCGGATATCATCCAGTCCGGCGGTATGGTCGCGATGTCCGTGCGTAAAGAGAATAGCGTCGATATCCTGGATATGGTTATTCAGCATTTGCATCCTGAAATCAGGTCCGCAGTCTATTACCAGGTTTGTATCGCCAACAGAAACTAAAGCCGAGGTTCGCAGGCGGTTATCGCGCGGGTCTTTTGATGCACATACCGGGCAGTTGCAGGCCAGTACCGGTACGCCGGTGCTGGTGCCTGTTCCTAAAAAAGTGATGTGCATTTCCGGGCTTTGCATCAATAGATCATTTCTTTAATTTGACGTGTTGTGTTTTTCAGTTTCTTACCAAGCGCAGCTTCATCATTACTTTCGGGGAGTGGCGCCATTCTTTTGGCAAACAGAATAGTAGATACTCTTCCGTGCAGCGATTCTTCCAAATCAAAAAAGCTAACGCTGACAACTTTGTTATGATCGCATCCATCTATGAAAGTGTTGCGAGGCTCAACCTGAACAATGCCTTTATACTGACTTCCTTTATAGTATGTACAAACGGCATACAATCCTGAGGGCGGTATCAGTTTACACTCTTCTTCAATATTAACGGAATACCAGTTTTCTCCGGATGTATTGCTTTTTTGTTTTTGAAGACGCAGTTCGCCGGCAATCACGTAACGGTGGTCGAGATAGGCGTTAGCTTTTTGGATTTCTCCGTTTTGTATGGCTTTACGGATTTTAGTAGAGCTTACGGTTTCGTTATGCAGCTCTTGCTCCGGGATTTCTTCTACAGAGAATCCCCACTTTTTACCTTGTTCATAAAGTTTGTCATATCCCCCCTCTCGGTTATGACCAAAGTGGTGATTGAAGCCGATAACGACTTTTTTTGCGGCAATGCGGTCTACCAGAATATCTTTTACAAAATCATCCGAGCTGGTTTTCGAAAACTCCAGCGTAAAATTAATTACAATCAGGTTGTCTAATCCGGTCCGCTCCAAAAGGTTCACCTTTTCCCGCTGTGAGTTTATCAGCTTCAGGCCGTTGCCGGCACTGTCAGGGAAAAGCACTTTGCGTGGATGCGGGTCAAATGAAATCAGTACGGATTCACCATTGATCTCACGCGCCAGCCGGTTGATTCGTTCTATGATTTTGGTGTGGCCTACATGCACCCCATCAAAAGACCCGGTAG
>CAYXJS010000462.1:0-1815 GCA_964465045.1 uncultured Bacteroidales bacterium
GGTAAAACCTTCAGCTCAAAAAAGTAAATCTAAACGCAACGAAACAGGTTTTCATTTAAGATAAGGAACCTGTATCTTTACAGCACAAAAAATGTATTGATGAAACACTTAGTAGCGCCTTCGATGCTTTCGGCAGATTTTGCCAATCTTCAAAAAGAAATAGAGATGGTTAATGCCAGTGATGCCGACTGGTTTCACCTGGATGTAATGGACGGCATGTTCGTTCCCAACATCACTTTTGGAATGCCTGTAATTTCAGCCATGAAAAAGCATGCTGAAAAACCTTTTGATGTTCACCTGATGATTGAAAGCCCCGAAAGATTTATTGCCGACTTTGCCCGTGCCGGTGCAGATATCCTTACGGTACAATACGAAACCAGCCCGCACCTGCACCGTACAATCCAGCAAATCAAAGAAAACAATATGAAAGCAGGTGTGGCTGTCAACCCGCATACACCCGTAGAACTTTTGGAAAATGTGCTGCAAGATCTGGACATGGTGCTGGTGATGTCAGTCAATCCAGGTTTTGGAGGTCAAAAATTCATCCTTAATACATACAGGAAGCTCGATAAGTTGATGAGAATGAAGTCAGAGCTTAATGCCAACTTCCTCACAGAAGTAGATGGAGGGGTAACTATCCATAATGCGGCCGACCTTGTAGCTTCAGGTGTAGATATTTTGGTTGCCGGCAGCACCGTTTTTAAATCGGGAAATCCGGCAGAAACCATACGCACTCTAAAAAAGGCCCGGAAAACAACTCAGACTTAAGTTAAAACTTATATCCGGCAACCTCGCTTTGTGTACTTTCAACATCCAATGCCAGCACAATCCGGTTCACAAAATTAAAATAAGAAACAACAAGCGTGGCATCCAGAATCCCGGCGTCTGTAAGTCCGGCCTCTCTTATTTCGTGGGTCATATCATGTTTATCAAAAGATTCGGGTTGGAGCGTTAATTGACGGGCAAAACGGCATAGAACACGTTTCCTTTGATTCAGCGTACTGTATTCAGTATCAGCAATCAAAGCATCTATAGCGCTCTGGTTTTTCCAGTAATGGTTCAACGCTTCCGCGTGATGCTGCCGGCAATAATTGCAACCATTAGCCACTGAAACTACCACAGCCATCATTTCACGATCTGCCCTTGACAATTCTGAACGCGAAAACATGATTTCCAGGTACAAATTCATATGATGCACGATGCTTTCCGGACGCAAACTCTGAATGGTATGAACGTTGGCAAGCTTTCCCCGTTTTGCAGTCAAATCATCATAAATCTCTTTCAATCGTCCTACTGATTCAGCATAGGGAATGGTTTTTATACGAGCCATAAAAAATATTTTAGTTTTTGTTTACGGTAAGTTTACCTGTGCCTTCACAAGTGAAATTAAATTAGTTTTCAGATGATAGAAAAAACCACAGCATCCTTTCTGTGTATAGGTTTTGATGGCGTAATTTACACCTGCTTTTTATAGAAAAATACAACGTAGAGGCTAAACAAAAGCATCGTCGCCGCCTGAATCCACAGCGCTGTGCTTATCAAGGAACCCTCCAGAACTGCCCATTGCAGCAAGGCAAATTTCAGGAGATAATAAGCAATTTTACTTACCACAATACTACCCAGAATTGCTGTGAAGCGTGTTTTAAAGATACGGAAAAAGGCAAAAAACAAGGCCACATTCAAAACCAATTCTCCACTAATTAAAAAAGCTTTGAAAAGAACCGGATGCCCGGAAAGTAAAAAACTCACTATTGGGAGTGTTGCAGCCAGAATATAGGCATTGTTGCGATTAGTATGCACTAAAGCCAGAATCAA
>CAYXJS010000463.1:0-1804 GCA_964465045.1 uncultured Bacteroidales bacterium
GATACATATCCGTCTGGGATCATGCGAGCAACCCAAACAGCTCCTTTTTCTCCTTC
The DNA here is from genome assembly GCA_964465045.1 of uncultured Bacteroidales bacterium. Classification (GTDB taxonomy): domain Bacteria; phylum Bacteroidota; class Bacteroidia; order Bacteroidales; family JAIPAH01; genus JAIPAH01. The sequence continues at coordinate 57 of CAYXJS010000463.1, forward strand.
TCCCTTGCCTATCATTTCCATTATCCAGACTTCATTTTTATCCGCAATCGAAAAAGATTCTCCAGCGCTGTAATATCCGTATTCATCCACCAATTCAGCCATGATTTTTATTGCTTCTCTGGCATTTTTGGCACGTTGCAGTGTGACATATATCAGCGAGCCATAATCCATAATTGCATCCGGCTGGCTTTGTAGTTCTTTTCTGCCGCCATAGGTGGTTTCAGCTATAGCCAATTGATGCTCATTCATATTTCCTACCACAGTGTAGGTTTTTGGCACTTGTTTAATCTGCCCTAAAGGCTTCTGTGTATCCCATTCTACAATGTCCAGCATTTCACCTTTCTCATGAGTGCCGCCTTCCCAGTAATAGAGTTCTCCGTAAAGCACGTGCGAGTCAGCAGCATAGCTTATCATAGTTGAGCCATCTACGCTTGCTCCTTTTGTAATCAGAAAGTTAGTGCATGCTTTCGATGTATTTGCTGCACTCAGAAAAAGAATCAGCGTAGCAAAAATCCATGTGATGTGTTTCATAGTTTTATACATTTAATTTAAATAGTTTCCACAAAAATATATTTTTCTGTTTTATGTCAAAGCTATAATCGGTTTATCATGTACTTCGATTATCCTTTTGTTAAAAAAACCCGGAGCTGACAGAACCCCGGGTGATTTGTTGTTTTTAAAACTAAATTTTTCTACCGGTTAAAAATGCGTTTCCAGAAAGAGTCTTTCTCTTCTGTATCATCATCAGAGTAATAGCCTTGACCATAACCGTAACCGTAACCGTAACCGTAGCCATATCCGTAACCGTAACCATACCCGTAACCATATCCGTAGCCGCCTTTTTTAATTTTGATGTCGTTGAGCATAACATACACGTTATCTATACCTTGCTTTTTCACATCACTAACTACTGTGGTAAACCCTTTTTTGTTAGAGAAATTCTGTCTTGCAATAAAAACGTTAGCATCCACAAGCTTTGAAAGAAGCAGTGCATCCGTTACAAGGCCCACTGGGGGAGTATCGATAATGATATAATCATATTTCTTTTTAAGCTCCTCAAACAGTTGTTTTGTCTCGTCAGAGGCAATAATTTCAGCCGGATTGGGAGGCACAGGCCCTGCCATGATCAAATCCAGGTTTTCTAATTCTGTTGGTTGTATTGAATCTTCAAGAGAATCTTTACCCGTAAGTAAAGAAGAGAGACCTTTCAGGTTGTTTGCGCCGAAATCCTTGTAAATTTTTGGTTTTCTCATGTCAAATCCAAGAAGAGCCGTTTTTTTGCCGAAGGATGCATAGGAAAGCGCCAGGTTTTCTGCTATAAATGTTTTTCCTTCACCGGGAATAACAGAAGTAATTGATATGATCGCTTTTCCTTTGGATTTGGTAACAAACTCAAGGTTTGTTCTGACCGAGCGGAAAGACTCAGATACTGAACTCTTAGGCGACTTGTGCACTACCAGATTGGTTTCCTTAGTATTATGCAGAACATGACCTAACATAGGAACATTCGGCAAGTTGTTTTCTAAATCGCTTCTGTCCATTACCTTGTCGTTCAGATAGTCTTTCCCAAAAACATACCCAACTGGCAGTAAAAGCCCTAATACGAGAGCAATAAGATAGTTTAAAGATTGTTTGGGATGTACGGACGAGGCTGCTTCTACTCTTGCCTTATCAATAATCTCATTATCAGGCAGGTTGGATGCTTTGGTGATTTGGGCATCTGAACGCTTTTGCATTAAAAAGGTGTA
>CAYXJS010000464.1:0-1791 GCA_964465045.1 uncultured Bacteroidales bacterium
CTCGTCCGGGTCTGTGGGGGAGCAGGAAGGTAACGACCTGCTCTACCCGGAAGCTATCCCAATAGTTATCGGAAACAAATTAACATATGATGTCATTTAATAAAACATTGATTCATTTTAGAGCAGCCTCTATAATACTAATGATATTCTTTTTGCAAGTCGCATCTGTGATAGCGCAGCCTCTGGAATATGCCGCAGAAAACTTTCATCCAAAAATATTCAGGCTTGAAAAACCGGATGACAAACGGTTTGATTTTAGTGGAATGGTGCGATGGAATCAAACGCTGTATGGCATAGGCGATAAGCCCTGGAATACATGGCTGTATGAGCTTACTATGCGGGAACAGGAGTATTTCAGTGCATCGGAGCACATTCCGGTTGTTTACGATGGAAAGCCCGACTTTGAGGCAGTTGACTGTTTTGATTCAATTTTTTATGTGGCGGATGAGCGAGCAACAAAGGTGGTGAAAATTGTTGCAAATGAAGATGAAGTTGCTTCCAGCGTAATGGATTTAGACTGGGATACGGATGTAAGTGGATGGGGAAATGCCGGTATTGAAGGTTTGGCTGTGGACAAGGAAAATGGAGTGATTTATATCGCAAAGGAACGTGACCCGGCACGCTTGTTCAGGGTTATGCCCGACGACAAGACGGTGAGGGAATTTTCTCTTGAAATGGATCTATCAGACGAAGATGTTTCTGATATGAAAATTGAAAATGGTTTCCTTTATTTGTTGAACCGGGCAAAATTCCGTTTGTTGAAATTTAGTTTAAATTCCCGGAAGCATTTGGCTACCTTTGATTATAGTGGGGTGTTATATGCAGATAATCAAAAGTTCTATAAATCGGCGCGCTATCCGATGGCTGAAGCTTTATTAATAGAGGGAGAGGACATTTGGATTGGACTGGATAATAACGGCCGGGCATTTAATGATAATAATCCTTATGTGCAGGACGCCAGCTTGGAAGGAAGCGATCCGGTGTTAATCCGGTTTAAACGACCGGAACAATTCTAAAACAAGTACATTTGCAATATGAAACAGTATCTTGAACTGATTAACCGCATTTTAGCTGAAGGCGTAGAAAAAAATGACCGCACAGGTACAGGAACATTATCAGTTTTTGGCCATCAGATGCGTTTTGATTTGAGCGAGGGATTTCCCCTGGTTACAACCAAAAAGGTGTTTTTTCCGGCTATAGTGCATGAATTGCTCTGGTTTCTCAAAGGAGATACCAACGTGAAATATCTTCAGGAGAACAAGGTAAGAATTTGGAATGAATGGGCGAATGAAAAGGGAGAGTTGGGCCATATTTACGGATATCAATGGCGCTCATGGCCTGCACAAGACGGCCGACATATTGATCAAATACAGCAAGTAGTCAATTCTCTGAAGAAGAATCCTGATTCCCGCCGTCATATTGTTAGTGCATGGAATGTGGGAGATTTGGATAATATGAATTTACCTCCTTGCCACATTTTATTCCAGTTTTATGTTGCCGAAGGTAAATTGAGCTGCCAGCTCTATCAGCGCAGCGGAGATACATTTTTAGGTGTGCCGTTTAATATTGCATCCTATGCGCTATTAACCATGATGATGGCCCAGGTGTCTGGCCTTAAGCCCGGTGAGTTTATTCATACACTGGGTGATGCTCATATTTATCTGAATCATATCGAACAATGCAAAACGCAATCTGAAAGAACCCCGCGGGAGCTTCCCGAAATCGTTTTAAACAAAGAAATTCAAAATATTTTTGATTTTACATATCAGGATGTCGAACTTCGCAACTACA
>CAYXJS010000465.1:0-1789 GCA_964465045.1 uncultured Bacteroidales bacterium
CAATAACATCACCTGCCGCTACAGTCCCCTCGCTGAGGGTAAAGTCAGGCTCCGGATCATTGCCGTTTACGCCCTTTTCTATCACCAACTCACTGGCCGAGAAGTCAAGTTCATTATCGGTATTGTTCCAGATTTCAATTCCTTTGGGTTCTGTGCCCGCGTCAGTTTCGATATACTGACTAATGATTTGTGAATGCGCTACTCCGGCAGTAAGCAACAGAGCAGCCAGTAAGAATGTAAAATTTTTCATATGCATTTATTGATTTAACAGAGGACAAAGATCGATAAAAAAAAGTTTAAATTTGGTTTTTCATGTTATTTTTATGTGAAGCCCATAAGATGCAGGCTGTGGCAAGGCATTACCGTTTTTTGCCACGAATTCACGAATGGTTTTGGAATAAAAGAGCCTGAAAGGCTCATAGAGCACAGCACAGGGCAACGCCCTGTGTTTAGGATGCGATAATTCCGCAACCAAACAGGCTGAAAGCCTGAGATAAATGAGGTCTAAACAGCGTATTTTTATCCATGGCTTTCAGCCTTTTAGGTTTTGAGGTGTGCTTTCCTATACATAGGGCGCTGCCCTATGCTGAGATATCTGAGGCCTTCGGCCTCCTCTTTCTTGCATCGGTGGGTTTTGTTTTTGCCATGAATATACGTATGGGTTTATAGGGTGCATGACCACAGCAAAATAAAAATCCCCACACCAGACTTGCCGGGGTGGGGATTTAATGCTTTACGGAAGAGGTTTACTCTTCCATTTCGTTTTGCATTTTTTTGCGATAATCGTAATACTTCTTGCCGCCATAGGCTGCACCCATAGTCAGCAGCATGGCAATGCCTCCGCCTATGGGGGCGCTTCGTGATTCCTGATTTCCGTTTGCTCCCTGGCTTTCGGGAGGCGGCGGTGCGCCTTGGCCAAATGCAACAAGAGGCGAAATCAATATTAAAAGTGAAAAGGAAATGTTTTTGATTGCTTTCATAATATCTGATTTTTCGAGTTCTACTTGATAATTACTTTTTCGGTCATACTTCCATCGTTTGTCTGAATTTTTACGATATAGGCACCACGATTTTTCATACTTATGATTTCGCTGCCCGATGCCACATTAGCAGTCAGTACCACCTGCCCGATGGTATTATAAACTGTCAGCTTGGCGTCAGTCAGGCTTTCATCAGCATTGAAGTAGATATTGTGATCGTGGGCATACACATTCACACCTGGAAGCTCTGAGTTTTCTTCTACTCCAATGGCAGAAGATTTAGACAGATGGAGTTTAAACCGGTTCTCATCAAACCCCTCTGCAGCATAGAATTCATAGTTAGTTATTGATTTCAAATCAATAAAATCCCCCGATTCTTCATCGTGCAATTTTATTTGAATGTCGTCAAGTTCTTTGCCTGCTTCAGCTAAGGCTATTGAATAGGTTCCCTCAGCAGGGATAAGCGCTCCCAACTGAATTACAACTTTTTCATCCAAATCCGGAATTTGGTTCATTGCCACTTGCACTGAATCTGACGTAAGCGAATAAAACCCTGGTGCCTGGCTGTTCATGCTGAAAAGTTTATAGGCGTCATTTCGGTCTTTCGAAAACTGAGCTTCAGGATTTATCGCTATCTGGGTTTTATCATAGTAAGTGTCTCCATTCAAGACCAACTCAAATTGATTTTGAATGTTATTTTCTTGTTTGATAAATTCCTGGCCAGAATGATCCAATTCCGTTGCAGAAATATCAAGAGTACCGCTTTCAGACACTTTTACAAAAAATCCCTGACCCGGACTTATAAACCC
>CAYXJS010000466.1:0-1776 GCA_964465045.1 uncultured Bacteroidales bacterium
TCCATTGAATGATTTTTTAGTCAGCTTAGCACTTTTATTAGCTATTTCAACAATAAATTCTTACATTTACTTCTTTGGCATTTTTATGTCAATATTTTTAAAAACTTAATAATTGTTAAACTAAAAAAATTAAAAATGAAAAAACGAATTACATTTTTCGCCACAGCGTTTCTTATGATTTCGCTGATGTCATTCGGACAGTTACGGGAGGTCATTCACGAGGAAACATTTGATGAAGATTTAGGTGATTACACAGAGTACAGTGTTGTTAATGACGATTTTGTATGGCACTGGCAAGAGTACGGAAATCCTCCGGGTTGTGCCCATATGGAGGGTTATGATTATGATGCAGAAGAGCCAACAGAGAACGAAGATTGGTTGATATCCCCTTCTCTTGATTTGACAGATTACGAGCAGGTTCGTCTGACTTTTATCGAAGCCATCAATTATGAAGATGATGTAGAAGGTAACAACAGAGTCATGGTTTCAACAAACTATTCCGGCGAGGGAGATCCTAACGATGCGGATTGGGACGTGATGGAAGTCACGAATCGAGCTGAGGGAGATTCATGGGACTTTTTTTCGCCTGATCCTGTTGACTTGTCAGGTTATGATGGTATGACGGATGTTTACATTGCTTTTTGTTATACCAGCACAACAGTTAATGCCGGAGCCTGGGAAGTTGATAATTTAGTTGTAGATGAAGCTACAGAGGAAGAGATTACGGTTACTTCTCCTAATGGCCTTGAGCAGTGGATCAGAGGTGAAACTTACGAAATTACCTGGACTTCAAACAACCTGTCTAATGACATTAAAATAGAATTGTCGGGTACAGAATCTCTGGTAATAGAGGAAGCTGTGGAGAATACCGGTTCTTATAGCTGGGATATTCCTGCTGACCTTGCAGAGGGTGACGATTATAAAATTGTTTTGTCAGATGCTTCTGACGGGGAGCCCATGGATGATTCCGATACTACTTTTTCAATAATCGAGGCAATCTATTTCCAGGGTTTTGAGGAAGACCTGGGAGATTGGATGGCTTTCAGCGTTGCAGGGGAGCAGACATGGTATCAGGATACATACGGAGACCGGGATTATGCCAATATGAGTGGCTACGATGGTGAGCCGCTTGAAAATGAAGACTGGCTGATTTCTCCGGCTTTTAACATGAATGATTTCGAAAATGAAATCCTGATTTTTGAGAACGCCACCAATTATGACGGGTTTCCGCTGGAGCTGAAATATTCTATAGATTATGACGGGGAAAGCGACCCGAGCCAGCAGGGTACATGGACCGACATCACCGGCGAAGCTGTGTGGTCAGAGACCGATTTTAACTGGGTGTCATCGGGAGAAATTGATCTTTCATCTGTTGAAGGCAGTGCTGTTTATATAGCTTTTGTTTATTCCTCTAACCCTGAGGAAGGCGCATCTGAATGGTCTGTAGATAACATTAAATTGCAAGGCGATATCATTACAGATGTTTCCGGTTATGAACTCAACAGGGAAATTGCTCTTTATCCTAATCCTGCAAAAGGATTCATAACGGTTGACGTTGAAGGGATAAATAATGTCACAATGGAAATATTCTCCGCTGCTGGTAACAAAGTCTTTGATGCAAAAATGCAAGGCAATATAACTACTTTCGCATTGCCTGAACTGGGCAGTGGTGTTTATACAGTTCATTTTTATAATCAGAAAAAACATGTAGCTGTAGAGAAGTTGGTCATTCAATAGAACACGTAATCAATTTCGAGTCGTTGTATATTCTCAACG
>CAYXJS010000467.1:0-1775 GCA_964465045.1 uncultured Bacteroidales bacterium
GCTGGCTAATTTGTTGATTTTTTGAATTTATCTGCCTCATAAAAGACGGAAAGTCTGTCAAACGCAGCTTCAATATGGAATGGTTTCATTAATTCTTTCTTCCTGTTGGTCCATTTTCCAATTTCCTGTAAAATTTGAGTCTTATCGCAAAGGCCTGTTTTCAGGTAGATAAAATCCACCGTAGCTAGGAGTTCTAATCCATAAGGTGATTCAAACCCTTCCGTTAATGTCTTCAAATTTATCAACCGGTTTTTCTGATTGGCGCTTAATTCATTTTGAGTAAAATTTTCAACTTGTGCCGTATAATTGAGCTTTACTTTCGTTCCGGGTTTTGTTTGTTCATTTTTGAAATTCAGATAGTAGCCGTTCAAATACTTAAGCAAATGTTGTAAGCGATGCGAATAGGGCCCATAATATCCTTTATCATATTCCAGGTTTAAAGGCTCTCCTAATCGCTGCATGAAATAAGCCAATTTTTGTGCTACAAGCAAATTAATACTATATCCCAAAACCTGATAATTTTTAAGCGCCGTCAATAGCATGGCCCGGGCCGGGGTTAAATTTTTCACCGCCCTGGTTTCCATTGTTTGGTTATTAAATCCGGGTTCAAAGATTATCACGTCGATATTTTCGGGCAGTTTGCTGAGTTCATTTATCATCACCTTTTTCACATCCTGCCAGTTCAACCCCCCATTTCCACATCCCAAAGGCGGAATAGCAATTGATCGAATTTCCTTTTCGTCAATAACCTGAACAAGCCTTTTCATCCCCTGTTCGATATACTCCATCTTAGACTTTTCTTTCCAGTGAACTTTTGTGGGGAAATTGATAATATATTTCGGTGTGATTTTCCCGGTTTGTGTAATAAGTAAGTCTCCGGTGTTTAATTCCTTATTATCGCAGGCTTTTTTGTAATACTCGAAATTATCAGGAAAAGCCTTTTTAAAGGCTAAGGCTATACCTTTACCCATAACACCAACAGTATTAACGGTATTAACCAAAGCTTCCGTATCAGCTTCAAGTATGTTTCCTTTTTTAAATTGAATCATCTCAATAATACCAGTTCGGTTTTACAAGAACATTACATTCAAAATCGTATTGCTCAAAGATACTTAAAATTTGTTTTTTAGCCACATCATCATACACAATAATGGCTCTAATCAATTCTAATGGCGCTTCTTTATAAATCAGAAATTCTGCCTGCTTTCGACGTTTCCTGTCAGGGTCATCTTCCGTATCATTCCATCGATTAAGGTTAACAGCCTTCCAGTCTACCTGTTTCAAATCGCTTTCATGGTTAAAAAACTGTGTAAAATTATGATAGGCATGTCCATCGGTAAAAACAAAAGACAACTCAGCTTCTTGAACAGCCGGAAAGGATGTAACCAAATAAACTATTTCACGGGGATGACGCCTTATAACATTTTTAAACCCTTGTTGAATATTATAAAGCATCGGCGGTCTGTTTCCAAAATAGAATGCTACATAATCATCAAAATAACCTCCCGGTTTTACTGGTATCTGTTTTTTATTTCTACTTTCAATCAATGTTTGATCGCCGATATTGATATAATTTTCATCTTTCGCCGGATGATTGGGACACGATAAAATACCTCTATTCAAAATATAGTCAAGATTATCTACATGAGTCAGCCGAAATAAATATATCGTATCAGGTATGCTCATCCTTAAATTCTAATACTGTTCACTGGTTAGCCCTGATGGAATATTCCCTATTGCCAACTCTTCCTTTCGCGACAATTCGCTATAAATTC
>CAYXJS010000468.1:0-1759 GCA_964465045.1 uncultured Bacteroidales bacterium
ATCAATGGAATAAGAAAATCATAATTCAGTAAAAATGAAATACCTGTTTGCAATTATTATTATCGGGGTTTTGGTCTCTTGTGAGGCCGATGTTTCCAAAACCGCTCTAAATAGTGCTTATATTCAGGAGGAAGCCAATGGGACGCTTTTTATCATCGGCGGTGGTGGCCGGCCTGGTTATATGGTGGATTCATTAATAAGAATTTCAGAATTGGATAAGTCCGGATACATGGTTGTTTTGCCTATGTCGAGCAGTGAGCCTGATACTTCAGCTTATTACAGTGCAAGACAATTCAAAGAGCAGGGTGTAGAAGATATCCATGTTTTTAATATTCAGGATGCCAGCGTTGTAACTCAACAAAGGCTGGATTCTGTCAGGAATGCAAACCTGATTTATATCACCGGTGGAGACCAGCGCCAGTTTATGGATATTGTGCGGGATACGGAAGTGGAAGAGGCTATCCGCACAGCTTTCAAACAGGGTTCAGTAGTGGCCGGGACAAGCGCCGGAGCAGCTATGATGAGTGAGAAAATGATAACCGGCGACGAAAAGAAGCATCCCGAATATACGGGCGATTTCAGAACCATTGAAGCGGATAATATGATAATAAAATCCGGGCTTGGCTTGCTTGAAAATGTTGTGATTGATCAGCATTTTATCGAGCGCATGCGGATGAACCGGCTATTGACAGTAGTTCTGGAGCACCCGGGCATCACAGGTGTAGGAATTGATGAATCAACAGCCGTTATGGTTTCAGGGAATCATGCGCGTGTTGTTGGGGAAAGACAGGTGATTGTTGTAAGAAATACTATGGAAGAAGTTTCAAAGGAAAACGGACTCCTTAGAGGCCAAAATCTAGATTTGTCTGTATACCTTCCGGGCGATCGGTTTGAACTCCTTAAAGATGAGCTTTCGAGCAAATTATAACATGTAAGGAGAGGTAATCCTTCTTTGTTAGCCTTTGAGCTTTTCGGAATTTTCATCGTGTGGATTTTTTTGTTATCTGGTTTGCCGGATTTTGCTATCTTGCAAGACGTATGAAATGGTCCTCAGTAAAAAGATTTATATTCCGAAGCATACAGAGCATATATGTGCAGGCAGCCATTGTGGCTATTGCTTTGATTCTGGTTATCCCAATGAATTTTGATAAGTATAGGCTTGTATTAACCGATAAAGAAAAAACGCAGTTCAGAGAAGGTACAGGCCCTAATTCTGAACAATATGTTCATGATCTGAATGGAGATGGAACGGATGAGTATATTGTTTCTCATGAATACATAAACCGGTTATCCGTGAAAGTAAGTTCCGGAGAACTGAAGTTGTATGATCAGTATAATTTTCAGGGGAATTTTAACAGCAGACTTAACAAGGTTTATTTCAGCGATATGGATAAAGATGGTTTCGCTGAAATATGGGGCTTTACGCTGCGTAATGATTCGGTTTTCCTTAACAGTATGGAGCCTTTTGATACAACAAAAAGTAAAATGAATGTTGAGATGCGGTTTGTAGATAAAGTATGCCGTAAATACTATGAAAAGGATGATTTAATTGTAACTTTCACAAAATTCAGTGATATTGACGGGGATGGCTCAGATGAGTTTGTTTTTTATTTAAAAGGGGGATATTCACTAAAGCCACGTAAGATATATGTTTATTATCCTTTTAAGGATAGTTTGGCAAGTAAATCCTTACCGGGATTTTCTTCTTCAAGGCCAAATTATTTGGTTGATTTAAACGAAAACGGGAAGAAGGAGATTT
>CAYXJS010000469.1:0-1753 GCA_964465045.1 uncultured Bacteroidales bacterium
ATTTTGTTAAAAACATGTTTATCAGACCAACAGAAGAAGAACTTGAATCTTTTGTCCCTGATTTCATCATGTATCATTCACCCAAAACCAACAATCCAAACTGGAAAGAGCACGGTCTGCACTCTGAGGTTTATGCTGCCTTTAATATTGGTGCCGGAGAAGCTTGCGTAGGCGGCTCCTGGTATGGCGGAGAAATCAAAAAGGGGTTCTTTTCGATGATGAATTATTTTTTGCCGCTTAAGAAAATTGCTGCTATGCATTGTTCCGCAAACGTTGGCGTAAAGGATGATGTAGCTATATTCTTTGGCCTCAGCGGTACCGGCAAGACCACGTTATCAGCAGACCCGAAAAGGAAACTCATCGGCGATGATGAGCACGGATGGGATGATGATGGCATTTTCAACTTTGAAGGTGGTTGCTATGCAAAAACCATCAACCTCGATCCCAAAAAGGAACCCGACATCTATAATGCTATAAAGAGAGATGCTTTACTGGAAAATGTAGTCGTAAAAGAAGACGGAAAAGTAGATTTTTCTGATAGCTCGAAAACGCAAAACACAAGGGTTTCATATCCAATCTACCACATCAATGACATTGTAAAGCCGGTCTCTAAAGCCGGGCATGCCAAAAATGTAATTTTCCTTACGGCTGATGCGTTTGGCGTTCTGCCCCCGGTAGCTAAACTCAACAAAGACCAAACAAGGTATCACTTTATTTCGGGGTATACCGCCAAAGTGGCAGGCACCGAAAGAGGCATCACAGAACCTGTTCCTTCTTTCTCAGCTTGCTTTGGGGCCGCATTTTTATTGCTTGACCCTACGGTTTATGCCAACGAGCTAATTCGCAAAATGGAAGAACATGGTGCGAACGCATACCTGGTGAGTACCGGATGGATAGGCGGCCCGCATGGTGTTGGTAAACGCATAGACCTGCCTTCAACCCGTGCCATCATCGATGCTATCCTCGATGGCTCAATCGATAAGGAAAACTTTGAATCGTTGCCGATCTTTAACCTGCAGGTGCCGACAAACGTGAATGGTGTTGACCCACATCTCCTGAACCCTAGGAATTTGTGGAAAAACCCGGAAGCATGGGATGCAGCAGCTAAAGACCTGGCAAAAAAATTCATCGGCAACTTTGAAAAATTCACTGACAGTGAAGAAGCGAAAAGGCTTGTGAAAGCCGGACCTCAACTCTAATCAAATCATAATATATTTTTGATGGGCTGTATCCTCAAAAGAGGTTACAGCCTTTTTTTACGGACTTTTTTTCGCACTTTTGCAAAAAAGAAATAAGGTGAACCTGATACAAGCACAAAATCTCAGCAAAACGTACGGAGAAAAAAACCTTTTCTCTGATGTCAGTTTTGGTATTGATAGCGGACAAAAAACAGCCCTTGTAGCCGGAAACGGAAGAGGAAAGACTACACTCTTAAATATACTGGCCGGAAGAGAAATCCCGGACGAGGGCACGGTTACATACCATAAGGATTTACAGATGGCTTACCTGGAGCAAAATCCGCTGCTGGAACCCGGTAAAACGATTGCAGAAGTTCTCTATCAAAGCGATACACCCATTGTTAAAACCATTAATAAATACCATCAGGCAACCCAAAAAGCCACCTCTGATCCAAGCGACGAAAACAACGCTTTACTGCAAGAGATGATAGAAAAAATGGATGCCCTTGAAGCCTGGGAGTATGAGCAAAAAATTCAGGAAATCCTTTCAAAACTGGGGATAGAAAACCTCAATC
>CAYXJS010000470.1:0-1748 GCA_964465045.1 uncultured Bacteroidales bacterium
AGCAGCGCCAGCGCCGGGCCTTTTCCCATTCCGGCTCCGATTAAGCCTTGTAAAATGGGCACTTCGGTCAGTGTAGCGAAATACATAAAAGCACCTACAATGGAGGCAAAAAAGTTGGAGAACAATGAATTACCTCCCACCAGGCTGGCAACCCATTCGTTAGGGATAATCCCGCCCATATCCGTATCGCCATGCGTGGAACCCAGAAGGAAGCCGGCGATGAGCACGCCGATGGCCAGCAACGGCATAATTTGCTTGGTAAAATCCCAGGCCGACAGGGTCCACTCTTTGTTATCCGGGTCGCGTTGATCCAGCAGCGTAATTACACTCAATCCGGCGATGGCCACAACCATAGGAATCTGCGGGTTTGTAGTAGCTAAAGCAGAAATCGCCGTAACAACAGTTGCTATAGCTACATGCTGCCATTTGATTTTCAGGATGGCAATCAAGGAATAGATTAGCAATAACCCCAAACCTGAAGTGATATACCATTTGTTGGCCCAGATCCAGTACCAGGCACCTTCGGTCACACCATCAGATGGTTTGCCCCAGTTGGCAAAAACCAAAATCAAAACCAGGGTAAAAAAGTGAAAGGCTGTCTGCCACATTGGACGTTTTTCCTCTGTTTCAGGAAAATTCAACTGCTCTTCTTTTTTAGCCTTCTCCTCTTTTCTGTAGATAATTGACATTACCGAACCAATAAGAACGGCGAAAACCACAGCTCCGATAACCCGGGCTACGCCCATTTCAAAGCCCAATATGCGAGCGGTTAAGATAATAGCTAATATGTTGATAGCCGGTCCGGAGTATAAAAAAGCAATAGCCGGACCCAGTCCTGCTCCGCGTTTATGAATACTCGAAAACAGCGGCAAAATGGTGCAGCTACAAACGGCCAGAATGGTCCCAGACACCGAGGCAATTGAGTAAGCCACCCATTTTTTGGCTTTGATGCCGAAATATTTCATAACCGCGCCCTGGCTGACAAATATGGCGATGACACCGGCAATAAAAAACGCCGGCAACAAGCATAAAATCACATGCTCCTGCGCATACCATTTAGCCAGGTCGAACATGGCCATTACGGCTTCCTTGAACCTTGCCGTTTCAACCGGCAGGAAATACGCAAAAACGAAAACAGCGATTATCCACGCTAGTATTTTAAATTCTTTCTTCTTTTCCATATGACAATAGTTCTATATTTCGCAAAACAACGAAATATGATTTCAATTTTTTTAGATGTACAAAATGACAACCATGTAAACTCCAACTATGATAAAGATGACTGAAACAACTCTTCTGAACCAGATTTCAAACGCTTTTATATTGTTGTACAGGCTACCGACACCCGAAAGGGTATAGGCAATGAGCCATGCAAAAATGATAACCGGAATCCCTGTAGCAAGGGCAAAGATGACCGGAAGAAAGAGGCCCGAGGCGCTACCGATGGTCATGGGTATCAGCATACCGAAATAGAGTACGCCGCTGTAAGGACAAAAAGCCAGGGCAAATAACACGCCCAGCAGCAAAACATCTATATAACCATGTTTGCTTTTTTCCTGAAATTTTTGCGTCAGGCGGCTCATTCCGGGGAATTTAATTCTCAGTACATCCAGCATCAGGATGCCGATGAGGATTAAGGCTGGTCCGGCGATTTTTTCGCCATATTGCTGGAACCATCCCGACATTTTAAACTGGTCAGCGCCCACAAAAATAATCACAGCCAGCAATGTGTAGGCAACAGCACGTCC
>CAYXJS010000471.1:0-1747 GCA_964465045.1 uncultured Bacteroidales bacterium
ATTATCCTGGTGTATATTTTCGGGAGTGCTTTTATATTTTTATAGAGGTGTAAACTCGATTACTTATTGAAAGTCGAATTTCTACTTTCATAGAGCTGCATGCTATAGTAAATAATGCTGGGAATTAGATTTCTTGCCCATTGTTTCGCTTGTATGGCTTTAAAAATGCCTAAACTTTTATAGCGCGAAACATGGGCTGCGAAATGACTATATTATACTGAAAGACAAGAAAAAGCGCACGATGACACAGAAGATATTAAAATGCGTCGTCGTGCGCTTTTTCTTTGCTAACCCCTATAGGCCCGTCATTCCGCTCAAATCACGAAGCGATAGCGGAGTGATGCAGAGCGGCCCGCCCGAACGTGCCATTCGGTACGGGCGGGAATCTATTAAAGGGAAATTAGTAAATGTCGAAACTTCGTTGACTACGTTAAAAACCTTTATCTTCAGTCTTGAACGATACTATTTTATGCAAAGTAACAAAAAGAATTATTTATGCTGACACTTACATATTGTTATGATTTCTAATCATGTGAAAAATATGCTATGTCTCAAACCGGTTCCCAAAAAAAGCAGCGCTAATTCCTTTTTCAGGATTTAGCGCTGCTTTTGTTCTTTATGTTGAGCATTACCTATTCAAAAGCCATGATAGACTTCTTAATCCGGTCTATTGCATCTCTCAACTCTTCTTCTGTAATCACTAACGGTGGCGCAAAACGAATAATATCGCCATGAGTGGGCTTTGCCAGCACGCCGTTTTTCGACATCTCCACGCAAACATCCCACGCGGTGTTGCCGTTTTTAGGTTTAATAACAGTGGCGTTAAGCAAACCTTTTCCGCGAACAATGTGTATCATATCTGAGTCAACATTTTCCATTTCTTCACGGAAAATTTTGCCGAGATATTCAGCACGTTCAGCCAGGTTTTCTTCTTTAACTACTTCGAGTGCAGCCATAGCTACGCGGGAAGCCAGCGGGTTTCCGCCAAATGTAGAACCATGCTCTCCGGGTTTAATGGTCAGCATTACCTCATCATCGGCCAGCACGGCAGAAACCGGCATGGTGCCACCGCTAAGGGCTTTTCCGAGAATCAGCACATCCGGACGAACGCCTTCATGGTCGCAAGCGAGCAATTTACCTGTGCGGGCAATGCCGGTTTGCACTTCGTCTGCGATAAAAAGCACATTGTTTTCTTTGCAAAGTTCATAAGCTTTCTTCAGGTAACCATCGTTAGGGACAAAAACCCCGGCTTCTCCCTGAATAGGTTCTATAAGGAAAGCAGCTACATGCGGGTCGTCTAACACTTTGGCCAGCTCATCGATGTTGTTGTATTTCACGTTGATGAATCCCGGCGTGTAAGGGCCATAGCCTTTGTAAGAATCGGGATCGGTTGACATGCTGATGATGGTGATTGTGCGGCCGTGGAAATTATCATTAGCTACTACAATCTTGGCTTTATTCTCCGGAACGCCTTTAACTAGGTAAGCCCATTTGCGTGCCAGTTTAATCGCCGTTTCATCAGCTTCAGCTCCTGAATTCATCGGAAGCACTTTATCATACCCAAAATATTCGGTGATGTATTTTTCATACACGCCTAATACATTATTATAAAATGCACGTGAAGTAAGGGTAAGCGTATCGGCTTGTTCTTTAAGTACTTCTGTAATTTTTGGGTGACAGTGTCCCTGGTTCACGGCAGAGTATGCCGATAAAAAATCATAATACTCTTTTCCTTCCGCATCCCAAA
>CAYXJS010000472.1:0-1743 GCA_964465045.1 uncultured Bacteroidales bacterium
AAATGAGCGAACGAAATTATCGAAAAGACTCCCAACATCGTCAGAGGCAGCGCCTATTGAGGCATTAAGTGAAACCCTGGGATACCGGCTGCTAATAGCCACCGCCAGCTCTTCATCAGCCGCTTTTAATTCCAGAAAGGCATTTTGTACATCGGGGCGTCGCTGAATCAGTTCAGCAGGTAATCCCGTTTTAGGTATTGGAGGTAAGTCAGGCAAATCGGAGACAGCATATTCCCGGATTTCCTGAGGAGGTTGTCCGGATAATACGCTCAAGCGGTTTTTTAACATAGTACGCTGCTCTTGCAAACTGATTTGCTGTTCCCGGGTTCTTTCAAGCAATTGCTCCTGCCGCATGATATCTACACTCCTTACCTGTCCGCTACCGAAGCGGGATTTTAAAAGCTCTAACACATCGCGGTTGGTTTTAATTTGCTCATCTACAATATCAGTTTGTAATTCTGTTTCCTGCAACTGATACCAAGCACGGGATATTTCCGCAGCAAGTGTGATGGCAGCAGTTTGATAGTTTTTTTGAGCTGCTTTTGAATAAAAGTCGGCCGCTCTTGACTGAGCGGCAATTCTACCCCACAAATCAACTTCATAAGAAGCTGCCAAATCTGTGCTGTAATTATCTCTATAACTAAAGGTATTACCTCCCTTGCTGGTTTGTCCGCTTGCAGAAGCATCTATTACCGGGAAAAACGAAGCAGAAGCAGCACGAGCTTCAGCTTCTGATGCTTGCAGCCGCTGCCAGGCTATTTTCAGATCAAAATTATCTTCGAGCGCTTCATCTACTAACCTGTTTAGGCGCGGATCGTCAAAAGCCTGCCACCATTTTGGGATGACTGGTTCAGTGCCGCTTTCGGTGAATTCAGGCAATTCTTCATCCAATACATCTACCGTATTTTTTTGTGATGTACATCCTGCTAACAACGTAATCAACAGAGTAAAAGAAGTTAATAAACGCAATATTTGTTTCATATAATACTAAGCTTACCGCATCACAACTGTTATCCTGTTTTTGATACTCTAATCAACTAAAACAATTTTCTTTAAAAATGTTTGATTTAAGGTCTTAATCCTAAGAAAATATATTCCTGAATCCAGATTTCCTGTTTTGATATTAATTTGTTGTCTATCTTCCGGAACGATGGCTTTAACTGTTTTTCCACTTATGGTACTTATGTTAATGCTCTCAACCACATGTGAACGCCTATCCCATGAAACAGTCAGTTTTTCTCTGGCAGGGTTGGGGAAGATTTTAAAATCATCTATCTGTGCTTCAGGCAAGCCAACCGTGTTGATTTGTATGTTCTGTTCGGCAGAAACAGGGCCACAAGAATTCTCGGCTGTTAAAGTAATTGTATAGTCGCCATTTTCTTCGTAGGTATGTGAAGGAGCTGCTTCAGAACTAGTGTTTCCATCCCCAAAATCCCATAAGAATACATCTGCATGTTCCGTATTATTCAGCAGTTCAATATGCGGGTCTTCTATTTCAGCCTCAAAAGAAATTTCGGCTGGTTGTTCTATTTTGGCTGTGATGGTTTTCATCGGACTATGGCAAGTGTAGCTTGTTATTTCCCAGTCATAAAAAGCATAGTAATACTTTTGAGGATCGGGAATGAAGGTACTGCCATGGATAGATAATACTTCCGGAACCTCATAGGGATATTCAGCGCCCGTGATATTATAGGCAAGTTGATGATTGTCATTGGCAACCAATTTATACTTTTCGCCGGCAGG
>CAYXJS010000473.1:0-1742 GCA_964465045.1 uncultured Bacteroidales bacterium
AAAGAGATTTTGTTAAAGACTTTGATACGCTATCCGCTATGCTTAACTCTGCCGGGGTTTACAAAGATACGAAGCATGCTCCTTTAAAACAGGATATTCATGCGCTAATCGTCCAGTCTGTTTCTACTTATTTACGTGACTTAAAGCCTTTTGGAAAAGATAACGAAAAGCTCAATCAATTAATGATTCCTTCTATAACGCTTGGCTTGTCAGTTTTAGCTGTTAATGCTTTCCGTAAAAAGGAGAACCAGCCACATTAATTTCTTTTGCTGCCGCTGTAAAGTTCATATTTTGCAAATCGCGATTCTATCGGGCCGTTATAAAGAATAATTCTTTTGGCAGAGCGCAGGCCAATGTTCTTCAAGGCATCCAAATTCCCCGAAATAATCCAAGCCGTAAAACCCTGAAAGTGATTTTTTAATGCATCTCCGATGTTTTTATAAAACGCATTTATATCCGCTTCATCCATTCTTTCATCATATGGTGGGTTGGTAACCAGCATACCTTGATTTTGATGCGGTTCAAGCTTGAAAAAGTCTCTCCTTTTAACTGAGAGATAGTTGTTAAGCCCTGCATTTTTCGCGTTTTGGATGGTGTTTTCCACTGCCCTGCTCATCATATCTGAGCCGTAAATTTGTACCGGACTATCTGTAATGCGCTGGTCTGCCTGGTCTTTGATTTCTTTAAAGGAATTTTGAGGAATAAAATGCCAATTACGAAAACCAAACCGGATTTTGTAATAGCCGGCAGGGATATTACGGGCGGCCATCAAAGCCTCTATGAGCAATGTGCCGGAACCGCACATCGGGTCATAAAAATCCGTTTTTTCATCCCATTCTGATAGTTTTATTAATCCGGCTGCCAACACTTCATTGATTGGCGCTCTTCCTGTAACGGTCCTGTATCCGCGTTTATGAAGCGAGTCGCCGCTGCTGTCGAGTGAAATTGTAACCTTTTTCTCTGCAATATGCAGATTAATATTGATTTCCGGGAGTTCCGTATCCACTGAAGGCCTTTGATTGCTTTTTTTTCTGAACCTGTCAACAATGGCATCTTTCAATCGCAGTGCTGCAAATTTGGTGTGGTTGAAAACTGAATCGTGAACCACTTCTTCGATGGCAAAGGTTTGGTTTGTTGAGAAATAATCTTCCCATCGTATGGCATAGGCTTTTCTGTAAAGCTGCTCCTGGCTGTGAATGATAAAGGATGCTATGGGGTAAAGAATTCGCAAGGCTGTGCGGCATTCATAATTTGCACGCATCATGGTCTCAAAAGTACCCTTAAAATATACTACTCTGTTGCCTTGGGTGATTTGGCTGGCGCCAATGCTTTGCAGTTCGCCTGCAAGCACCTCTTCAAGTCCGGCCATAGTTTTAGCTGTAAAGCTCTCTAAAGCTGGGTTTTGGGGCTGTTTGTCATTTGGTTCTTGGTTCATACAGTAATTGTATTGCGTTGCCTGTTATATGTGAATGTTGGAGACAAAAGCCTTAAGTATAGTGATTCAAAGATTGGTAGGCAGCCTAAAGGATACCATCAAACTCGTAATAATCAGATTCTTCATAATCTCCTGTGAAGTAACCAATGGGCTTTAAAACTACGTCAAAAGCAAAGAATTGAATAGTTACAAAATCTTTTCCGTCATTAATAGACGCATACATTGTTTCCGGGTTGTAATCCAGCGGGTTTCCTTCCAAATCGGTTTTGCCGTAAGCGGGCATATAGTGTGTTTTCACAGTTTGATC
>CAYXJS010000474.1:0-1741 GCA_964465045.1 uncultured Bacteroidales bacterium
TGATTATTCCACAAGGTAAACCTGAAGGAAACAGCTTCAGCTCATGGAATGTATCAGGGTTGTTGACAGGAAAAAAGAAAGAGTAAAAACTCGTAGAGTAGTGCGTAGGTATTCAGGAGTAAAACAGGAATTTTTTCAAACCTTATACAATAATGCAACCATACGATTGTAAACCAAAAAAATGAAATAATGAAAAAAACAGCACTACTCATCTTTTTCGCGATTTGCCTTATAAACGCTGAAGCTCAAACAAGTCATCAGGCGCAAAGTAAAGTGCCGGATGACAATCACGCCTATGTGTTGATAAACCAATCGGGCTATGCCCTTGATATTGAGAATGGTGATAAAAAAGCCGGGACTAATATCAGGTTATGGGAGCGTAACGATTCAGAAGCACAGAAATTCCGCATTGTTATGGCCCCGGACGGATATTATTATCTTCTGAATGAACGAAGCGGAAAGATGCTTGATGTTTCCGGAGGGAAAAACAACCACGGCGACAACATGCAGATCTGGTATGCCAATAGCGACAAAGCCCAGAAGTTTAAAATCATCTCTGCCGGCTCAGGGTTTTATTACCTCCAGCCTTACGACAGCGACTACTATGTTTCCCCGCAATACAGCAACCCGTCAAAAGGAACGAATGTGATTTTGTGGGATGAGTCTCAGGTGGCGAAATGGAAGTTTGTGAAGAGGTAAGGCTGTCTTAAATTCATCTTTATACTGAAAAAGACCGTTTGGATAACGGTCTTTTTGTTTGTTCAGCTCCAGGATAAAACCTTTTTGGAAGCAGGAATTTCCCCATCATTTTTAGCTACGGATACGCCAGCTCGCCCCAAAGGGTGAAATCCGGATTATCATAAGGACTGTAATATACTTCAAAATAGAATTGTTTTCCGAAATCCTGGAAATGATATTGAAACCTGAAATCACATATACAATTGGCGATAGCGCTGCTTTTATTTTGGATATAAATGGCGGCTGTATCTTTTTTCATCACCACCGAATCCGTCAGAGAAGCAGCACAGTTTTGATTCATCACCACATTCAGCAACAAGGTTTCCCCTTCCAGGGTATAAAACATGGTATCGGAAACCGGATAATCTTTCGTATAATCTTCATTAAAACAGCCCAGATAATCTGTTTTTGTGAGTTTTACCGGGTTTTCATCAGAACCCGTATTTTCTTTTTCTGTTTGCTTTTCGCAACCAATCAGGATCAGCAGGAGAAAAGCTGCACCGGATAAAATGAACTTGGGTATCATGGTTTTTGTTTTTTCAATTTGACGCTATAAAGTTAATATACAATCATTTTAAGCGCAAGCTCAGAATGACTTACTTTTATAATTGAATCTTCAGTAACTTTTGTTTCGCGATTAAAAATGGAATGTTGAATTGTTGTATTTCAATAATTTATCATCAATAAATAATGACTTTGTTTTTCTTAGGGTTTTCTTGCCTGGGTGTGATTTTATGAAAGAGTCTGAACCACATAGGCACAATAGGTTCACATAGAAAGATAATCCCAGTTATGAGCATAAATCAAATAGGGCAAAACTACAGAGACAGCTAAATTCAGAGAATATTTGAGTAAAGCATTCTATTGTTTTCTATATGCCTATGCCGAATAAGTCAGCACAGTTTGTGGTTCAAAAAAGAGATGGGATCTCAGGAACCACCGAATCCATTTCGGAAGTTTGTAAAGCGGGAATTAATCTTCGGAAATTAATAAGCACCTTGCT
>CAYXJS010000475.1:0-1738 GCA_964465045.1 uncultured Bacteroidales bacterium
CCCGCTGTTGATAAGGATCTTCTTTGATGCCCGGCTGGCTATTGTCATTCATTTAATTACTTCTTTGTTGATAGGCATTTTGGCGCCCGACAGTTTTAACTATGTGGTTCTCAATGTGGTTGCCGGGATGATTGCTATCATGAGTATTGTGCAGATATCAAGGCGGGGCCAGTTTTTTCAAACTTCTTTGTGGGTTTTCCTTGCCTATGCCGTAACATACACAGGTATTTTTTTAATGCAGGGAGAGAGCTTTAAGAATATGGATTATACTATGTATGGTGTTTTTGCGGCTAATGCCATTCTCACACTATTTGCCTACCCACTGGTTTACATTTTTGAACGCAGTTTTGGTATGGTTACGGATGTTACCTTGCTCGAATTGTCAGACACAAACAGTCCATTGCTTCGAAAGCTTATTACGAAATCGCCCGGAACGTTTCAACACTCCATACAGGTTGCCAACCTGGCCGAAGAATCAATCCGGGAAATTGGAGGCAACGCATTGCTGGTCAGGGCCGGAGCGTTATATCATGATATTGGCAAAATGGATATGCCCATGTATTTTATTGAAAACCAAAAAGCAGGCATTAATCCACATGATGAGCTGACATATGAGGAAAGCGCTCGTATCATCATTAGCCACGTAATCAGAGGAGTAGAAAGGGCTAAAAAACAACGCCTTCCGGAGCAAATCATTGATTTTATCCGTACTCATCATGGTACGCGCAAAGCCGATTATTTCTATATTATGCAGAAGCAGGAAAACCCGGAAGAAAAGGTGGAAGAGGATAAGTTTAAGTATCACGGCCCCATACCTTTCTCTAAAGAAACAGCAGTGTTGATGATGGCAGATTCAGTAGAAGCGGCTTCGCGAAGCCTGAAAGCACCCGATGAAAACAAAATCAATAACCTGGTAGACCAGATTGTTGATAAGCTTTTTGAAGAAAACCAGTTAATTAATGCTGATATTACCCTTAAAGATATCCAAAAAGTAAAAAAGGTACTGAAAAGACAGCTTATGAATATTTACCATGTAAGAATTGCCTACCCGGAATAGTAAGCTCGAAGCTTGTTTGCAAGCTGCTCCAGGTAAGCCGGTGTTTCGGGGCCTGTATTAAAAAGCAAATCCAGAATGCTGAGATTGTGCAAAAAACCATGCTTTTCATCAAAAACCTGTGGATATGCAGGAACCAGTCTGTGATCCTTTGTGCTGTGCCAGTGTTGCCTGTAATCTCGTTCAACTTCATTTTTTTCAGGGTATTTCTCTGATAACGATACTTTTATTGTGAGCCCTGCCATTTCATTAATTACAGCAAAAAGCTCAGTATTGAGATCAATCAAAAAGGCATGTTTTTGAAAAAAAACAGGTTCTATTGCAAAAGCATAAAACTCAAAAAAGGGAGCACTGCTGTAAGCCGTTTTAATTGTACGCCAGTGCACTTGAGGCCAGTTTTCCTGATAGCTGATTTTGACATCCATTACTGGTGTGTGCGGATGCTTTTTACTAACCGGTACTGTTAGTATTTGCTTTCCGCTCGCTGTCATTATGGCAGTGCGATTACGGCAAGATTGTTTTTCATAATGTTCATGGACATCTATAACAGGCTTAGCGGCTGCTATGTAATGAGCATAATAAACGATGTCTGGCAGGTAAGCTGTGGGAAAAACTACAGGGTTCACTTTTTTGCTGCAAATGTAAGCACATTAAGGGGCATTAAAAAAGCAGCAACACTAAGGT
>CAYXJS010000476.1:0-1723 GCA_964465045.1 uncultured Bacteroidales bacterium
ACTTCTTCGTCAAAATATTCCTCTATGGTCTGTTTTCTAAATGGAGACGCAGAATTCTGCGTCTTTACAAGAAAAGGGATGTTTTCATGGTCGCGCAACTGCTTATCTGGTTTGGGGTTTCCTTTGCTGTCAGTTACCACTTTCCCGTTTTCCTTTAGGGGTTGTTCCACCTGCACCCGCCAGTAACCAAAGTAATCGTTCGGATAAATCTTGCTGAATTCATTCTCCTCAAAATCACCATACATGCGGGTGATAAAGCCAATTCCTTTTTCATCGCCATTCTCGGCTATGGCTTTGCGTTTATTGCCTAAGCTGCGATCCATCTTCTTCCAGAAGCGGTTAAAATCCAGTTTACCTTCTTTTACGAGTTCTTCGTCTTTAGCACCCGTAGCATTAATGAGCTGTACCTTGCCTTTGCGCTTTTCATCTTTTTTGTTGGTGACAATCCAGATATACGTGCTGATGCCGGTATTGTAGAAAAGCTGGTCGGGTAATCCGATAATCGCCTCCAGCCAGTCGTTTTCAATAATCCATTTCCGGATGTTGCTTTCCCCGCTATCGGCAGCACCGCTGAAGAGAGGTGAACCATTAAAAACGATGCCAATCCGGGTTCCGCTTTCCTTCATTTTCGAAATCATGTGCTGAAGGAAAATCAGCGAGCCATCATTGATTCGGGGTAATCCAGCACCGAAACGCCCTGCCATGCCTCTGTTTTCAGCTTCATCCTTGATGGTTTTTTCTGCTTTCTTCCATGAAACCCCGAATGGAGGATTGGAAAGCATGTAATCAAAGCCTTCTCCTTCCAGTCCATCATTCGTAAAGGTATTCCCAAATTTGATGTTGGTGGGGTTCTCACCCTTAATCAGCATATCCGATTTGCAGATGGCATAGGATTCCGGGTTGATTTCCTGTCCAAAGACTTTCAGGTCTGCCTTGGGGTTGAGCTCATTTAGGTATTGTTCCCCTACAGAAAGCATTCCGCCCGTACCACATGCCGGGTCGTACATGGTTTTCACAATGCCTTCCCTGGTAAGGATATCCTTGTCCTCAATAAACAGGACGTTTACCATCAGCCGGATCACCTCCCGTGGGGTGAAATGCTCCCCGGCAGTTTCGTTGGATTGCTCTGCGAACTTTCGGATAAGCTCTTCAAAAACGTATCCCATCTCCATGGAGTCCATATCCGACAGGTCAATTTCCTGAAAGGATTTCACCACCTGGAACAGGATGTCTGCCTGTGGATCGTCCATGCGATCGATTTGGTCATCGAAATTAAAATACTCGATAATCTCGCGGGCACTTGCTGAAAAGCCGTTTATGTAATTTCTCAGGTTTGCTCCGATGTTGTTCGGGTCAGCAATCAGCTTATCAAAATCGAACTTGCTTCGGTTGTGAAAATTGAAACCTGCAATCTTGTTTAAGGCTACATCTTTAGCGTTCTCATTCAACGATTGCACTTTGGGCAGGTATTCCAGTACTTTCCCCTTTGTGGGTTCAAGTATTGAGTCTAGTCTCCTTAGTACGGTCAATGGCAGTATCACCTTGCCATAGTCTGATTGCTTGTAATCTCCCCTGAGCAGATCGGCTACTTGCCATATCAGGTCTGCTTTCTGTCTGAAATTCTTCATATTTTAACTATACTCTCTTTATGTCTTTTAACTTATGTTTCTTCAAAATAATCGGTATCAATTTTTCTTTTTACTTTCAAAAGGAAAAGCCTTGA
>CAYXJS010000477.1:0-1716 GCA_964465045.1 uncultured Bacteroidales bacterium
ATATCCGAAGATTGAAAATTGAATAAAAACGGTCAACCTTATTCAGGCATTCTCACCGTGCCAATGATTACTCACCCAAACACAATGGGTGATAATGGTCAATGCCATCATGCTGATGATTAAACGCTGCTCCGGGCTTTTTTGTTTGGAAATGATTCCATAGACAAATACAGCCCCGGAAAAAATGATGTATAGATGCATTCCGTATTCCCAGAAATCGCCGGGAGCAAAAAGCACCAGTAATCCGGCTATGGCCAAACCAGAAGTAAGAACAGTAACCGGGCGGCGTTTTACTTTTACCATCCAGTAAATGGCAAAGAGCAAAAACTGTAGAAATAAATTCTGTTTACCAAGTTAAGAAGGATCTGCGTTTGTAAGTTAATAATTTGAACACCTACGATTTAATTTTAAAAACTCACAATCCTTAACATCCAGATAACATGTGTTTTAAGGTGTTTGATGATTGAATTGACGCTTTTATTCCCCAGTAAAAATACTTACGCTAAACAAACAGTAACTAGAAAAAGGGCAATAATAAATGTTTGGGCATCAATAAAATATAAAGCTAAGAAGAAAGAATGCTTTGAAGTTGATTATTTAGCCGGCTTAAAAAATCTGTCAAAATCAGTTCAATCTGTTACATCAGAGCCTGTGCCGAAATCTAGATATTATATTGTTTTTCTATAATGGCACACTGATTTAACTAATTATACTGATTCACGCGGATCAAAACCTAATAAATTACCTTTGAGAAGAGATTAGAAAAATTATGGGCTGCTCAAAAAAGTTACATGTAAGATAAAACTCAGAAATAATCTCTTTAGTTTCTTCTTGTAACTGATTCTTGGATATAAAAGTAGACTTTTTGATAGAAAAACCACCGGCATTCAGTAATGCCGGTGGTTTTATGGTCTGAGATTGCTATACTACGGTAATTATTTGTTAAAAATTATCTTACGCACCCACTGTTTTTGACCTGATGATATCCTCAGGAAATAGGTGCCTGCGGTATGGGTTGTCAAATCAAACTGGCTGGTGGTTTGGTGAGCAGGGATATCTTTCCTTTCGGCAATTGCACCGCCATTGCTGTTGAAAATCTGCATCGTATATTCATCCGGCATGCCCTTAACCTGCACTGCAAACTTTCCATCGCTGGGATTAGGCATAACGATTACCTCTATCGTTTGATCCACACCGGAAATTTGTGTGTTGATGGTAAAGACTAAAACTTTTTCCTCCGTTGCCTCACATCCGTTTTCATTGGTTGCCGTAACCGTAAATTCATACTCCCCAACTACCATTTCTGAAACCTCTACCTGGGTTCCATACTCTTCCATTGGCTCCCAATAGAATTCAGAATCAGAATAATTGCTTACTGCCGTAAGTGTAATGGTTTCATCTACCATAGCCGTATCCGCACTTGCCTCAATATCCACCTCTATAGCAACAGGCTCTTCTATGTTTACCGGGTTTTGCGCGTATGCTGTCAGGCATTCGTTTTCATCCATAACCTCAATTTCATATTCTCCGGGCATCAACGAGCCGAAAGTGCCTGCTTCTTGCCACTCATTATTAATGGCATACTGGATTTCGCCTGAACCGCCGACAGCATCAATACTAATTTCTCCGTCATCCGAGCCAAAGCAACTAAGGTCCTCAGCCGTTACCTGGTTAATCACCAATTCATCCGGCTGATCTATCGTTACAGGATTGCTT
>CAYXJS010000478.1:0-1714 GCA_964465045.1 uncultured Bacteroidales bacterium
TTTTACGTTTTTTACGTTTTTTTTGCTTTTTATAAAGTGCAGTAGCTTCAATTAACTTGTTGGCATATTCGGTATTATCAGGAGATAACTCCGTTGCTTTTTTTAATGAATCTTCTGCATCAGAGAATAATTCTGCTTCTCTTTGCAGTTCCGATAATTTTGCCCATATTTCTGCAAGGATATTCTTTGTATGCTTTGTAAAACAATCACTTGGTTTAATAATGTACTTATTTACAGCATAATTGAGGCTGTTGAAGTCAATGTCTTGCTTATCAATGCCAAAATGCATATTTATTATTTCAAGAACGGATTTAGCAAGGACTTCTTCGTCCAATGGGTGAAGAGAATTCTTTAATAACTCAAAATCAAGCCAAATGAACCATTCATCAATTTTGCTGACTGGACTTTGTGTTTTACTCATGCTATAAATCAAATAGATAAAACCTCTTTGATTATCTATATCATACAAAGAGACGTCTTCTTTTGATAAATATGGGGTAAGGATTTCAATAGCTTCTTCATAATTACCTGAAAGACATTTGGCACCACCTGCATAAATGATAGTTAATCTGTCTCTGTCACCGTCTTTATGTAGTTCTTTAAATATATCCAGCGCTTTTTCAAGCTCCTTGTTTTCAAGAAATACAATAGCTTTATTGTATAAGGCTTTTGTGTTTGCAGGCTGTATTTTAAGAATAGCTTCATAATATTCTATAGCTCGTGCGTTGTTCCCAAGCTGTTTTTCAATATTTGCAACTTCTTCAAGGAAAAAAACATCAGTGGTTTTACTTTCCAGAAGTTGAGCTGCAATTTCGCTCGCTTCTTTATACATGTTAAGCTTAACATAAGATTTAAAAAGCAAATCTTTTGCCTGCTCATCATTTTCATTAATTGCAAGTATTTTCAGTGCAACAGGTATTGTTTCTTTAAATAAAAGATTGTTAAACAGAAACTGTGCATATTCATGCAAAACTTCAATATTTAAAGGATCTGTTTTCAATTTATCTTCAAAAACATTTTTTCTCGCCAGCTCCTTAGGATCTATATTATACTCTTGTGATAATGAAGAACCGCACTTTTTGCAGAATTTTTTATCATCAGTATAAGAGATATTACATTTTGTACATGTTTTCATTTCTAATAAGATTTAAGTTTTCGTTAAAGTTTTGATCCACATTCTTCGCAAAATTGCCCTGCATTGTTTGTGGCATACTGTTTACCACAATTTGCGCAAAACATTTCAGTTTGAGCCGGAGAGGTGCTTGTTTGTGATGTTTTTGTTTTAACCGTGTTTATGTCAATTATATAATAAATAACTCCGATAAGCGTGAGATAGAAACCAACTCCGAGCATATCAAAAACATTTGAGAAATCAGAATAGCGATTTTGAGATTGTGCATAAAGCAGTGTTATAATGACTAATATAAACACAATAATGGTGACAATTTTTGCACTTTTTGTCTTATCGCTGTTATCACTTAAAGTATTAGCACTATTAAAGATAACTATTGCTGAACAGATAGGTAATGCAACTAAAAGGAAAGGCAAAAATGCTCTGAAATCTTCTGGTAATCTTTCGGTTCGTGTAAACATTTTGAATAGGAATTCAATCATTTCCCAGGCAGAAGCACTTGAGCCAAACACAGCCTTTGTCCATGGCAGAAAAAACGCGATTAAAATAATACTCCCAGCGATAATTGAGAGTGTTTTTGAA
>CAYXJS010000479.1:0-1711 GCA_964465045.1 uncultured Bacteroidales bacterium
GAAGTAAAACAAGTAATTGATGAAGAGATAGAGAAGATGCAGGTGCTGGAGCCTTCTTCTTCGGAATACCAGGTTACGCGGGGCTACCTTAGTACCCTGACCGAGTTGCCATGGGGCGTTTTCTCTGAAGACAACACAGATATCAAGCGGGCGAGAAATATCTTAGACCGCGACCATTACGGATTGCAAGACGTTAAAGACGCTATTCTGCAGTATATTTCCACAATCATCAAGCGTGGTACAATCTCAGGCAGCATCATCTGCCTGGTAGGCCCGCCGGGCGTAGGAAAAACCTCTGTAGGACGCTCTATTGCCAATGCCTTAGACAGGAAATTCTTCCGGTTTTCGGTGGGTGGTATGCGCGATGAAGCCGAAATAAAAGGCCACCGCAGAACTTACATCGGTGCTATGCCCGGAAAAATTATCCAAAGCCTGAAAAGAACCGGAACCTCAAACCCGGTAATCATGCTCGATGAAATCGATAAGCTGGGTATTAGCTTTCAGGGTGACCCGGCCTCTGCCTTGCTCGAAGTACTCGACCCTGAACAAAACAAGGATTTCTTAGACCATTACCTGGATGTAAGGTATGATCTGTCTAATATCCTGTTCATCACTACAGCCAACCAATTGGATACGATTCCGCGACCTTTGCTTGACCGTATGGAGATTATCCAATTACCCGGTTATATCATGCAAGAAAAGGTGCAAATAGCCAAACGCTACCTTATCCCGCGTCAAGCTAAACGACATGGTCTGAAAATGAAGGAAATCAACATTACGGATAAAGCGCTGGAAATCCTGATAGACAGTTATGCCCGGGAAGCCGGCGTGAGAAACCTGGAAAAACGCATCCAGAAAATCATGCGAAAAACAACCCTGAAGCAAGCCGAAGAGGGAATTGAAAAAGTAAATATATCACGTAAAAATGTGGAAGAGTTTGCCGGCAAACCAGTGTTCAATACCGAAAAACTATACAACAAAAAAATTCCGGGAGTAGCTTTGGGACTGGCCTGGACGAGTATGGGCGGAGCTACACTCTACATAGAAGCCAATTCTATCAAAAGCAAAAACGGCAGATATAAACAAACCGGACAATTAGGCGATGTAATGAAAGAGTCTACGCAGATTGCCTATTCTTACGTTCGTTCAATATTGTGCAAAGAAAGCAAGTACTGCAAGTATTTTGATGAGCATGAAGTGCATCTGCACGTTCCGGCAGGAGCCACACCAAAAGATGGCCCTTCAGCGGGAATAACCATGGCGATGGCCCTCTACAGCCTGGCTGCTAACAAAGCCGTAGAAAAGGATTTGGCTATGACGGGAGAGCTTACGCTTACAGGAAAAGTGCTGCCCATTGGTGGGGTAAGGGAAAAAACCATTGCTGCAAGACGAGTAGGGGTTCACCATCTAATCTTCCCGAAAGATAACACAAGTGATTTTGAAGCTTTGCCTGAGCACCTTAAAGAGGGAATTACACCGCATTTTGTGGATTACTTTTCCGATGTGTTGAAAGTAGCCTATAACAAAAACAAATCATAATCATCAGTAAAGCCAGTCTTTTTAGCATAAAAGACAGGCTTTTTTACCCCACTTGCAAATCAAGCGGGACTGAAATACGCACTTCAGTTCCTAAAGGCTGGTTGTTTTCGTCAACCTGATCTACAAATTCCTGCTGTATTGACTTGGAATTGTATTGATTTATAATTTGATA
>CAYXJS010000480.1:0-1701 GCA_964465045.1 uncultured Bacteroidales bacterium
TGAGACTCTTGATAGCTTTCAGTACCAGGGAACAATAAAAGGTTATAGAGGTCCTTTGATAGCGGCATATCCAATGGACTTGATTTGTGTTTGGAAATTAGCTGCTGAGCTCAATTTGTTTTCAACACTAATAAAAGCACGTATTACCGTTTACATATCAATGTAAAATGGCTTATATTTGTATTTATACAATAATATAAGTTTCAATATGAAAACAATAGAAATAGATATCTTAAACGAAAAAGCCTTAAAGCTTTTGCAGGAACTGGAGCATTTAAAACTGATAAGGGTTCGAAAAACCCTAAAAAACAATTCAGTTGGCATAGCAAAATACAAAGGGGCTATGAAAAAACAACCACTTAACGAAGTTGATAACCAACTAAATGAATTGCGTAGCTCATGGGAATAAAATATTTATGGGATACAAACACGGTAATCTATTACCTGCAACAACAATTCCCTCCTTCGGCCGAAATGCTTATAGACAAACTTATTCGCGAAGCACTTCCGGTGATTTCAGCCATTACCGAAATCGAACTGCTTTGCTGGAAGTCAGCAACGGAAAAGGATTTGGAAATATTGCACAGTTTTATTGACGAGGCTGTAGTAATTGAACTGGAACAGCCCATAAAGTATAAGACTGCCGAGATTAGAAAAAAGTTTAACATAAAACTCCCAGATGCCATCATTGCTGCCACTGCGATCGTAAATGATCTTATAATCGTGACCCGCAACACCAAAGATTTTGAAAAAGTTGAAGGCCTTGAAGTGATCAATCCTTATAGAGCTTAGCGATTTGCAATCCAGCAATTAAAACCAATTTGCTTTTGCAATATCATAATTCAAAAACATCGCCGGCAAACCCTGCGCCGAACGCGAGCGCTCTACAAATTTCGGTTCGTTAAAAAAGATTTTTGGGCTCATGGGTTTTTGGTTTGATAACCGATAAAATTACTGATTCTTTATCTATAATTATGTCAGACTTATTGCGGGGCTGCTACAATCCTTACTTCAATTTATTGTTTTTCTTTATTACCTTTGAATAGAAATCGTCGGATTTTTGAAGATCCAATAGTATAAATTGAAGCCAAAACAAAATGCAAAAATTAATTCTAAATATCAAAGATAGAAGTAAATTGTCTCTATTACTAGACCTTATCAATCAACTAGACTTTGTTGAGGTGGAAAAAGTAAAAAAAGATAAGAATTTATCTGATCATAATTTTTTCAGCTCCGCCGGATTATGGTCTGGAAGGGATGTTAATGCTAATGAATTAAGAAAGCAGGCATGGTCACGGATAAAATAGTACTTTGTGATACCGATGTCATCATTGAGTTTTACAAAAACAATGCTAACGTGATTTCACAACTCAGAGCAATCGGGCAGGAAAATATTCTTATTAGCACTATCACTGCTGGGGAACTCATTTATGGTGCTTTAAATAAAAAGGAGCCAAATCCCGGCCTGCAGCGCATAAAAGCCACCGCGGCCGAGGAAATCTGTTCTACTGTAAATCTACCTGAAGGGTTACCTCCTCATGCTCGTCGCGATAGACGCTGGCATGCTGATAAGGATAATTGTAATTCTCTTCATCAAAGTAGACAAAAAATGAGTATGAACTCGTATAGCCATAGGCCGGGACTTTCTTGAAAGTAACTTCCCCGCTGGCATCGGTCGCAGCGTTGTACCACCTGTCTTCC
>CAYXJS010000481.1:0-1696 GCA_964465045.1 uncultured Bacteroidales bacterium
GAGCCAATATTATTTAGAGCAATACTTAAGTCATCTGCGAAGTGCCTGACGGAGAAAATCTATTATTTTCAACTTTTATTTAAATAAGTAACTATCATTACACCTCTTATTATGTTATTCCAATCTCAATAATTGTTTATAAGCGCAGACTTTGGTCTCTGCAAGTGTAATAATTGCATTATTTTTGCGCTTATTAAGAAAAGAATGCAGTGAAGCGAATATACAGATTAGTTATAAAAACCTATATCGGGCCGTTTTTGGGCACTTTTTTTATCGCCGTATTTGTGCTGCTGATGCAGTTTTTATGGAAATACGTTGATGATTTGGTGGGCAAAGGCCTGGAGTGGTACATCATTACCGAGCTTTTGTTTTATGCATCGGCTACCTTTGTGCCTATGGCTTTGCCGCTGGCTGTATTGCTCTCGTCTATTATGTCGTTTGGCAGCCTGGGTGAGCGTTATGAGCTAGTAGCCATGAAGGCGGCAGGCATTTCGCTTCAGAAGGTAATGTATCCTTTGGTTATATTTATTATTTTGATAAGCATATCAGCATTTTTCTTCTCTAATAATGTGATGCCAGTGGCCAACCTAAAGTTTCGATCGATACTCTATGATGTGAAACAGCAAAAACTTGCGTTTAACATCAAAGAAAAAATCTATTATAAGGGCATAGATGGGTATGTGATTAGAGTGGACAAAAAAGGCAAAGACGGCAATTCGTTGAAAAAGGTGATGATTTATGATCATACCGACAGTAAGGGCAATGCGATGGTATCAGTAGCTGATTCGGGTTATATGCAATTAAGCAACGATCAGCAAAGTATGTATTTAAACCTGTTTAGTGGGTTTAATTATGAAGAAGAAACAAAAGATCGCCAAAAGTCAAACAGGGATGCATTGCAGCGAACTTACTTTGATAAACAGACCGTGCGTTTCGATTTATCGGGGTTCGACCTGAAGCGAACCGATGAAAACCTGTTCCGCAACAATTACCATATGTTGAATTTAGAGCAGCTCAACAATGCCCGCGATTCATTGACAATTAAACTGGATAAAGCCAAAGAAAAGGTAGATAACCGTATCAGACGTGAAGGGCTTTATCATTATGTAAAATTTACCGGGAACACAGAACCCCAAAACCACGACGTAAGTCATGACTCCATTTTTGTTCAGGACACCATTTCAGGCGATTTTTTGTCGCAGTATCCCTTAGATGAACAGGAGTCGCTAATCAGCTTAGCTTTGTCATCAGCCCGTCGCAGTAAAAATCAGGTGGAATTTAACGGTAAGAGTATCGATCGCCAGGAAAAACTTATCAAAAAACACGAAGTAGAGTGGCATCGGAAATTTACTCTGAGTGTGGCTTGTATTGTGCTGTTTTTTATTGGCGCCCCGCTTGGCGCTATCATTCGTCGGGGCGGACTAGGCCTGCCATTGGTGGTTTCAGTGTTATTCTTCGTAAGCTATCATGTTATCTCCATCACAGGTGAGAAATATGCCAAAGCCGGTATACTTGATGTGCAGGAAGGAATGTGGTTGGCTACCTTTATCCTCTTGCCACTCGGGATTTTCTTAACCCTAAAGGCAACAACAGATGCTCCACTCCTGGATGTAGAGTCCTGGAAAAAGACTTTTGAGAAGTGGAAGGCAAGGATTAAGAAGTGAATGGGGAATTGGGATTTGTTGATTGGGTTGAT
>CAYXJS010000482.1:0-1688 GCA_964465045.1 uncultured Bacteroidales bacterium
TTGTTGTAGAGCGTGAAGGTAAACTGCCGGATATCTGTTTCTAAGTAGATGCTTTCGCTGCCGGGATTGGGGTAGAGCTTGACGCTGCGGCGGTCCGGCTCAACCTCGTCAATATCTACGGTGAGGTCTTGCAGCTCCATCAGCCAGAAGCATTCGTCGCTGTTTTCATTTTCGCACTGCACATCGTGGTTGGGGTAAGGGCCACGGGTAGTGGCTGCCATAATGTAGGTATCATCATCTTTTTGGATAACGCCATTCTTAAGACCTTCATCGCCCTGGCCACCTATGCAGCGTTCCCACAGAAGGTTGCCTACACTGTCAATCTTAAAGGCCCAGATAGTCGGGTTGCCTGAAAAGGCCGGGTTATCTGAAATGTCTCCATTAGGCCCATATTCTGTGGAGGAATAAGTTTCCCCAAAAACCATAAAGCCATTATCTGCGGTTTGAAATACATTTCTGGCATTTTCACCCGAATAGCCTCCATAGCATTTGTGCCATAGAATATTGCCTTGCAGATCTGTTCGTATAAGCCAGATATCATATTCCTCCGTCCCTGGGCTATGATAGCCACAGCCTTCGCAGTCACCATTTGTTGAGCCTCCTGTAGCTGAAAGCAGGTAACCATCCTCTAGCTCCAAAAAACCTTTAAAGCTATCATTATTACTCCCCCCATAGCATTGCTGCCATTCCATTTCTCCCTCGGGTGAAAGTTTTGCCAGGATAGCTTCGGCATGGTAATCAAAAGGTACACAATCTATATTGCCCTCACCTTCTGGCTCAGTACCTCCACCAACTAATGCTCCGCCATCAGAGGTCTGCAATACTGTAAATCCAAAATCATTAAACTCAGCACCCAACGTGAAGTCCCATACAATGTCTCCCTCACTATTGTATTTTACAAACCAGGCATCCCAGGCACCATAATACTTTGAAACATCCCCGTCATTTGAAGTCGTGCGGTTCGTCGTATAAACCCCTCCGTTATCGGCTGCCCCTGAACTAAACAATTGATCGGTATAAGAACCACCGGCTACCCGATCCCATAAAATGTTCCCTGCCGTGTCAATTTTGAATACCCAATTTGACATGCTGGGAAAGTAAGGGTTTTCGCTAACATCTCCGTCTTCAGAAGTTGTACTCGCTGTAATAATAAGGCCTGCTTCAGAAGCAAATATACCAGTAGCGTATTCACTTTGAGAACCTCCATAAGTTTTTTGCCAGATTTGATTGCCCAAGGTATCCGTTTTAATGACCATAACATCAGCAGCATCGTTTACTTCTGATGACCCAACCATGTAATAGGCTCCCTGGTGTAAAGCTAACCCTGATGCGGTTTCATCGCTTTCAGTTCCATAACAATTTTGCCAGTTTATTACAAGATTCTGGGCAGGTAATTGTGAAAAAACTATAATAAGGCTGATAGTCAGAATATATTCCTTTCGCATATTTCTCATTTTAGATTATGATAAAAATACATTTTAATTAAAACACCAACCCCTCACTAAAACCATGAGGGGTTGGGTACTTAATTCACTCAATAACAACTTTAATTCTCTACTTGGTGATAATTAATTTACCGGCCTGCACCACACCTTCTGTTTTGAAAGTGTAGAAATAGGCTCCCGCTTTCAGTTTACGGGTATCCACCAGCTTCTGCCCCTGCTTACCCTGCAGTTGCAGCGTCTGAA
>CAYXJS010000483.1:0-1687 GCA_964465045.1 uncultured Bacteroidales bacterium
CCAAGAATCAAAAGTGGTTTTCCCCATATATCCTCTCCGGCTATCTTTAAAGCCAACATATACAAGTTTATCAACCCGCCGGCTATGAGGGTGAAAATTCCTAAAGGCCCAAACAGATGCATTGGCTTTTGCATATATTTCCTGAAAAAGATCACCAACATCATGTCGCTGATTACTTTAAAAGTACGTTTCATACCGTATTTAGATTTCCCGTGTTTACGCGGATGATGATTTACTTCAACCTGCGTAATTCTGGCTCCCTCAAGAGCAGCTAGCACAATTATAAACCGGTGTAACTCTCCATACAGATTGATTTCTTTCGCGATTTTTTTTCTGAACACCTTTAAGGCACATCCATTATCATGGAAAGCTAATTTTGTTGTTAAGCGAATAATCCAATTGGCTACGTGGGAGGTAATATTCCGAATAAAAGTATCCTTCCTGTTTTTTCTTATTCCTGCTATCAAGTCCCAGTCTTCTGCTATTAGTTTATCGATCATCATCGGAATATCTGCAGGATCATTTTGCAGGTCTCCGTCTATAGTTACAATGTAATCGCCTTGCGCATAATCAATTCCGGCTGCCAGGGCAGAGCTCTGGCCGTAGTTCTTTTGCAGTTCAATAAGATGAATTCGGGGTTTATTTATGGATTTTATCCGGGCTATCGTATTATCTGTAGAACCATCATCAACAAATATTATTTCATAATCATAATTTTGAATGCTTTCCAGAAGTTTTTGGACAAAAGGTTCTATATTATCTTGCTCATTAAAAACTGAAATAACAACCGATAGCGTCTTCTGCATAATAGTAGTTTTAAAGTGCTGCACAGGTTTTAACCATCAGGTAAAAAAATGCCTCAGCAACAAAGTTACAGTGAAATTTGTATTTACGGCTAACATCTAAGAAATAGAAGCCTGTTTCTTAGATATCTTACTTAATAAATAGCTAAATCGCGCTACCCGGGTTTTACTCTGCGGCTTTTAAATTCTATAAACACCTATTGGTCTGCTTATGCTTTCACTACCTAACAACTCACCTCCTAGAAAGGATACAACAGCAACACTTCAACTCTGTTCATAGCCGGGATGGCCAGGTGGTATGACCAGCGGGAAAACAGGATTAACCCAAAAATCACCATTTCGTTGGGAGTGAGCCACAACCAGTGCTGATATCTTTGAAATGCTTTTTTTCTGATTTCATTGATGACAAACCCTGCCAAAACGGCTATTGCCGGATGGGCCGGAAGGAAGTAACGATGCTCTCCTCCGGGAAAGAAAAAACTTAGCGCCACAAAGTAAGCGGCTATCCAAAACGCTAAAAAGGTGAATTGCCACTGCCGGTTTTGATCAATCTTTAACCTGATTTTTTTTGATAGTGCTCCCCAAGCAAAAACCATAAGCGGCGACAGGTAGGGAACACCTACAAGGAAAACCAAAAAGGTGGCCGGACGGCTGCGTTTCATTTGGGCAAAGGTATCCTGAACTTCTGCTCCCGGAACGTGCTTGTGAATGAAATGACCATAAACCTCATAGACTTTCAGAAACCAGAAGGCGGTGGTCAGGATAAATGCCACTCCCCAGGCCAGCATTACAGGATTTGTAAGAAACTTCAGGGCTGTTTTTAAATTTGTGAGTTGCTTTCGCTGCTGCCAGATGTAGAACAGCACCAGCCCAATCATAAAAAA
>CAYXJS010000484.1:0-1684 GCA_964465045.1 uncultured Bacteroidales bacterium
GATTCCGGCCAGTTCAGGATAAGCTTCAGAACCACGTAATAGATAATATCCCAGACAGCAAAAATGATAAGGAAAAAGCCAAAGCGCTGTAGCGCAGTTTTTCCTGCAATAACAGCAACCGAGATAATCATCAGCAACGAAAAAGCTTCTCGCAGTATTTCCGTAACCGCTATATCATAATCTATGCTTTGCAGCGGAAAAGAAAAACCCGTAGGGTAATAGATTTCCCGTAAATAAACCACCACTGAGGCTTCAAAAAACCCCATTGAAACAGCAAAAAGAAATACCCACAAGATTATTTTTGTGCTTTTTTGCATCATACCTCCTTGTATTTGGCAACCACAAATATAATACAGATAAAAAAACCGGCATAGAAGCGATAAATCGCGCCTCTGAATGTTTTTCAACAACCTCTTATTCAGAAACGATGCGTCTTACGATGCACCCGTAAAAAGGTTGAATCAAGAGAAGCCTGATTTTTAGCCTTTAATTCGAAACGATTTTCAAACCCACAATTGAAGCGATGAGCGTAGTTAGAAAAAGTAGCCTCAGGAAAGTGGTGGGTTCCTTAAAAACCAAAATGCCTACCAGCACCGTCCCCACCGCACCAATGCCTGTCCACACCGCATAGGCCGTCCCAATCGGGATAGTCTGCGTAGCCTTGATTAGCAGCGCCATACTGATGACCAGCGCTACCACAAAACCGGTGTACCAGCCATACATTTCATTCCCCGCAGCCTCCTTTGCCTTGCCCAAACAAAAAGCAAAAGTCACTTCAAATAAGCCTGCTATGATTAAGATAATCCAGTTCATATTTTACTTGTGGTTAAGGACTTTATTGTCTTTTGTATTCTCTTTTTTTTTGGATTCTTCCTTCGTTAATGAAAATCTTATTGGAAGACTAACATTGTAGCAGATTCTTTTACCTCTGTTCTCTGCCGGCTCCCACAGTGGCATCTTTTCAATAACTCTCAATGCTTCCTGATTCAGCAACGGGTATTTGCCTCTGAGTATTTCTATTTCCTTCAGGTTGCCATCTCTTTTCACACAAAATCGAATATAAACGGTGTCTTCAATAGAATCGTTTTTCGCTTTTTCAGGATACTTGAGGTGCTCTGATAAAAAACTGACCATAGCTTCGGAACCACCCGGAAATGAAGGTAGCTTTTCCGGGCCTCCAAAGACTAAATTATCCCCAAAATCACACTTGCAGGTGTCTGCTGAATCATTTTGACCAAGAGCGTTAATGCCGAACAGCAAGAGTGAAAGCAAAACCAATAATCTTAAATCGGACATGTTTTAATCGCTTTTAGGTGAATTTTTACCGCTTAAAATTAATTATATTTTCAGACTCAGACGGACAGAGGGCTTGTTCAACTCTGATTTTAAATGGAAGAATTTTGGGGGAGGGTTACAAGTCTCTTGAAATCCCGTTTTCTTCCACTCAGTCATATCTCATCTCCCTTTCTAAAATCAAAACGTCTTCTCCACTTTCGTCAATTTGAAACTGGCCATCCCAATAAGGGTTTTCGGGCAGGTGTTTTACCTTTTTCACAAAGGGGTGGAAAAAATTTTCGTACCCATTTTCGTATCCGCTTACTAGCACCGGCATATCTTTGGGGTATTGCTGCAATATTTTTATCAGCTCGCCTGCCGTGTGGTTGTATATCTTTTTATTGCTCAT
>CAYXJS010000485.1:0-1677 GCA_964465045.1 uncultured Bacteroidales bacterium
AGCCAAAACAAATAAGAATTAATTGACAGGGAAAAAACAAAACCTAAAGAATTTGAGAAATGAAGAAGTTACCTGACAAAACCGTAGAACGCCTCAGCCAATATCGTCGTTCGTTGCTGAATTGCTTAGCCAACGGGAAGAAATACATTTTTTCGCACGAGATTGCCAACTTGCATCACATCACCTCAGTGCAAGTGCGCCGTGATATTATGCTTATAGGATATACAGGAACATTGCGAAAAGGTTATGACGTGAAAGAGCTGGCAGATTTAATTGGAGACATCATAGATAGTGAATCGGGTCAGAATTTAGCCATTATTGGTTTAGGAAACCTTGGCCGGGCTCTGGTAACTTACCTCAGCGGGAAACGTTCAAAGCTTATCATTAAAGCCAGCTTTGATATAAACCCTGAAAAAGTAGATCGCGTGTATGGCGGTGTGCCCTGCTATCACATCGATAAACTGGAAGAAGTCATCCAGTCAGAAAACATTACTATAGGCATTATCACCACACCGGCAGAGGAAACGCAAAACATTTCAGAAATGCTGGTGAAAGCAGGCATAAAAGGCATTCTGAATTATACGCCAAAGTCCATTAATGTTCCTGAGCATGTGTATCTTGAAGAACATGATATGATTACCTCCATCGAAAAAGTAGCCTTTTTCGTTAAAAAGAACAGCACAACTCATTAAATTCGCAAAAAAAAGTTTGTGAAAGTATTTAGAAACCTCAATGATATAAAAGACATCAAAAACCCGGTAGTCACTACCGGGTCTTTTGATGGGGTGCATGTAGGCCACACCAAAATCATAGAACGAATTAACCGGCTGGCCCGCGAAATAAACGGCGAATCCGTGCTGATTTCATTCGATCCACATCCACGCAAAGTGCTTTTCCCTGACACTGCCGGCAACGGTTTGAAACTGATAAACTCACAGCGGGAAAAGGTGAACCTGCTGGAGCGAACCGGATTAGATAACCTGATCGTCATTCATTTTACGCTGGAGTTTTCTAAAACCAGCTCGGATGATTTTGTAAAAGACATTCTGGTAGACCGCATTGGCGCTAAAAAAGTCGTTATCGGCTTCAATCATCACTTTGGGCATAACCGCGAGGGAGGTTATGACAAGCTTTATGAACAAGGTAAAAAGTGGGGATTCTCTGTAGAAGAAATTCCGGAACAAGAGCTGCATAACGAAACGGTAAGCTCTACTAAAATCCGTAAAGCCTTGCAAAACGGTGATATCCAAAAAGCCAATGCGTATCTTGACCATCGTTACGTAATTACCGGCGAGCTGCGTCTTCAAAAACAAAAAAGCAATACAACCGGCGAAAACTGGTATTCGGTTACCATAGAAGAAGAGTGTAAACTAATACCACCACCCGGGTTGTATGCTGTATGTACTTACTATAAAGGAAGTCAGTATAAAGGCATTGTTCAGGTTGAGCCCCGCAATACCTTCATAGAAGGGTGCGATCATAACAAAGTTGTCAGCGTTAGCTTTTTTGACCTGGAAGAGTCGCTGCACGGGAGGATATCTACGATTCTGTTTGCTAAAAGAATGGCGCCACTCCCGGAAAGCAGCGATGAAGATGCGGTTGGTAAAAAGCTGAAAAACACCACACGTCAAATTAAAGAAATGATCTATTGATGCAAAGCCCGGAAATGCACATCAC
>CAYXJS010000486.1:0-1672 GCA_964465045.1 uncultured Bacteroidales bacterium
GGAAATAATCTGATTCAAGATAAAAACGGGCTATGCTGAGGTTTAGTCCGTTTTTTTGATTTAGTCTTTTGGGGTTGTAATGTTTTGATTATGTTTGTTAGATGATCTAATAATTACTTAAATGGATAGAGACACTCAAAATAAAATTAAGTCTTTGCTTGAAATTGGAGAAAGTCTTAATTATTACAAAATTGAACCTAATCATAAGACTTATCAAATCAATAGAGTCGTTTCCATTCTCGATGATCATGAAAAATTTAAGAAGGAGGAAGCAAATTTCGATTCTGATGAAGAACTTTTAGAATTAGAAGCGTCTGATGAATTAAAACATCATTATCTGGAACTAGATATTTTAGCTTTTCTAAAGAAATTTAAGCTATTCAATCCTAAGACTCAATCTGTACTTACTAAGAAGGCAGTTGAAATTACCAGCTCGAGTACTCCGTTGTTTACTTTCTGTAAATTAGACTTAATCCCTAAATTGGGAGATTTGCAATTTTTCTCAGTAATAAAGAGCTTTGTAAATGTAGACATAAAATATATTGAAAGGTATCGTATTCTCGATAACTTATCTCAAAAATTAAGACAAAAGGAAGTGTTTGATGATGATTTTAACTACACTGATGAATGGAAATATTATTTTGAACTCGAATACAAATATGAATCTGAATTTGATTTGGAAAAAGCGATTTCTGAAGAAACTGGAATTGCTGAGGATGAAGTACGAGGAATACTTTCCTATGAATATTTAATCCATATAGATAAATCTGTTTTAAGTGAACTTATTGAATACTATCAAAAAGAGAAAAACCTTTCCCAAGAATACAATATATCAAATACAGATATAAATATTCTTGAAGAGCATCTGGAACAAATCATAAGAAGGAATTTCAGTGCTTTCTTTCCAGGCCTCAAAATAATTGATAATCAACATCAGCACAGAACTATCCAAGGTGATTATGTTGATATTCTTGCACAAGATGATAATGGAAATTATATAGTTATTGAGCTAAAAAAAGGAAGATCACCTCAGAAGGCTTTAGCTCAATTACTTGATTACATGCATCAAATATCTAATGAGTACAAAACGGAAAAAGTACAAGGTATTTTGGTAAGTAGGAATATTGATAAAAGAACGCGCTCTGCATTTGATTATTTAACCAACAACCTGAGGAATAGGGGTAGTGTTTCATTAAAAGAATTCAGATTTGATATTGAAATAGAATAGGAATATGTGTTAAATAATAGGTGCTATTTTTAAAACCAATATTGAAACATATAAACAATAAAGATTCATTACCCAATAACATGAGATTTTGTAATATTAATATCTTTAATACCATACTTTCTAAGCCAACAAACTATTTCTTTCTTTAATTCATAGACTGATTTTTTAAACTGCTCTGTTGTTGTGATTTTCCCGTTTTCAATATATAGGCAAGAAGTTTCAGGATCTAGTGTTCCTTTATTTCCGATAATAATGCAATTGGATTTTGATATCTCTTTATATTTTATGCTTTTCCAATGGTAAATATTAAATGCTTTAAGCTTTTTAGCAATCCCTATAGGTAATAAAGGATTGGCATAATACTTCCTGAAAAAATCCCAATTTAGTGTTTCTCCTGTTTTAAGTTTTGGGACACCCTAAAATTTTTCATTGATGATTTGGTGT
>CAYXJS010000487.1:0-1669 GCA_964465045.1 uncultured Bacteroidales bacterium
AAGGAATTTTCCATTGATTTTTGTAATGATAAGGGAGATATTGACTGGGAAAAATTAGTGGAATTCAATTCCGGTAAGAATTAAGCCGTAATTCCCTTTTATGAATCTGTTTGATCCTTAATGATTTCACCCTTTCGGGGCTAAATTGGTATATCTGTATACTCATTAAGCTATGGCTGTTACCATAGGCTATTGATTACGCCGCTTTGCTGCTGATTGCCAAGCAATCAAAACAACTCGCCCCGGATTCCAATCCGGAAATCCATTCCCTGGCCGTCAATTTTGTTCAGCACTTCGCGGTCGGGTGTTTCTTTGGCATCGTAAGACACATAATGGTATTTTACGCCGAGCATCATTTCAATTTTATCTTCAGGAAACAAAACAAAAGTAAGCATGGCCTCCAGGTGGAAGCCGGTGGTTTCTTTGTATTGAATATCTTTAAGTGTTTCTGAATTTTTTTTACGCTTCAGCGTGGAAGGAAAGTAGTAATCGGCTCCCGCGCCAAAAGTGGCGCCTGTCAGCCACAAGTCCGGTGTTTTGGTTCTTAACGAATAATGCAGGGTGCTGCTGGCTGACTTTAGTGCAACAGTAGCCCGGGATTTGTTTTTGGCGTTGCCGAAGTTTTCTGATTTGCTGATATAAACCAGCCGGTAGTTGCCGCCTGCTGAAAGGGCAAAACCGGAAAAAAGATTAACGCCAATGCGTCCGTCCAGTGCAGTTCCGCCACCAAACGAGTAATAAATCAGCTCGCTGGTAGGAAGTCCTACGCGGTCATAATTAATATCCTGAAGTTCAAAACCTACGCCTTTATTGAGAATTACATCATAAAAAACGCGGCTGCTGTCCTGCGATTGCGCACTGATTAGGCTCACTAAAAACAGTATGCTTAGGATAGTTTTTTTCATTCTGTAAGAATTTGCTCCAAACATAAGAAAATATTCCTGAACTGCCCTCCTAAAATATGCTTCCGGAAGTTTTTCACAACCGTTTGCATTAATCTCTTGCCTTTCAGGATTAAACCTAAGCTTCACTACTGTGTTTATTATATAACAAAAAGAAAATATATATACTATGAAAATTGCATTTTTTAGTTCCAAACAATATGATCAGGAATATTTTAACCGCATGAATGCGGATTTTAATCATACACTGAGCTTTTTTGAAACCCGGCTCAACAAATATACTGTTTCGCTCGCCAAAGATCACGACGCTATTTGTGCTTTTGTGAACGACAAAATCAATGAAAATACATTAAATCAGATGGCGGAGCATAATATCAAAGCCATAGCGCTCCGCAGTGCGGGGTTCAATAATGTTGATCTGGAGGCGGCTGATAAGCTGGGGATCACAGTCCTGAGAGTGCCTGCGTATTCGCCTCAGGCTGTTGCCGAACATGCACTGGCGCTGATTTTTACACTGAACCGGAAAACCCATAAGGCTTACAACAGGGTTCGTGAAGGAA
Source organism: uncultured Bacteroidales bacterium (assembly GCA_964465045.1). Taxonomy (GTDB): domain Bacteria; phylum Bacteroidota; class Bacteroidia; order Bacteroidales; family JAIPAH01; genus JAIPAH01. The sequence goes on from CAYXJS010000487.1 coordinate 1,463, forward strand.
ACTTCTCACTGGAAAGGCTTACCGGTTTCAATCTTAGCGGAAAAACGATTGGTGTTATCGGTACAGGAGCTATAGGTAAGGCATTTATTAAACTTTTAAAAGGATTTGATGCAAAAATTGTAGCGTATGACCCATACCCGAATGATATGTTAAAAAAGCAGGGAGTAGAGTATCGTTCGTTGAATGACCTGCTTTCTGTGTCTGATG
>CAYXJS010000488.1:0-1659 GCA_964465045.1 uncultured Bacteroidales bacterium
GTTAAGGGTTGCCAACCGTACTGACCAGACGGTCAAAAACTACACCCGGAGCATCGAAGGCTTGATGAACTTTTTGGATGAATTACCTGAAAACCTCGATGTGGATAAAATCATTGATCTTCTTCATGACTTAAAAATCGAAAAAGAGCGTAACTGGCGGACTGTTAAAATCTATGTGGCCGGTATCCGGTGGTACTACCAGCATGTGCTTGGCGATGAAGGAACAGCCATGGCCATCCCCTATCCAAAGGAAGAAAAATCACTGCCACAAATCCTCAGCCGCGAAGAGCTTAGCGATCTGTTCAATGCCTGTAGCAATCAAAAACACCGGGTGATGTTCCGGTTGATGTATTCTTCCGGACTGCGCAGGGGCGAACTTATCCGGCTCACCCCTGAGGATATCGATACCAAAGATGGCCAATGCAGGATACGCATCTTAAAAAGCAAAGGCAATAAGGACCGCTACACGGTTTTATCTCCAAAGGTGCTGCAGGAGTTGCGCGAGTATTACACCACCTGCCGCCCCAAGACCTACCTTTTCAACGGGCGCTACAAAAGCCAGCCTATGAGCAGCGAAGGCCTCCGGCACGCTTTGGCCGCGGCGGTGAAAAAGGCCGGGATACGCAAAGAGGTCAATATGCATATTTTGCGGCACAGCTTTGCCACTCATTGCATAGAGCACGGCATGAACATCAAAACCCTGCAATACCTTATGGGGCACTCTTCGGTACTAACTACTATGATTTACCTGCACATTAGCCACGTGCCGCTCGAACATGCCTTTAGTCCCATCGACAAATGGGAAGCCTGAGCATTGCTGATGTGCTGGACAAGTTCATGCCCGCATATCAGCAACATCACTTTTTGAACAGCTATCAGCTTGGGGTAATTGATAGCATTCAAAAGTGCAGGACCAAACACATGGGCGGGCACTGGAAGGTATGCACCCATTGCGGGGAAACCAAAAAGCATTACAACTCTTGTGGTAACCGGCATTGTCCCTCATGCCAGGGAATCAATAAAGAAAAATGGATACTCGAACGGGAATATGACTTACTTCCCATAAAGTATTTCCATGTTGTCTTTACTGTGCCATCTGAACTGCGGGTGCTGTTTATCCGAAATCAAAAGCTGTTGTACAACCTGCTTTTTAAAGCCGCATGGCAAACGATTGATGAGTTTGCGCATGACCCCAGGCAAAGCATGATGGCCAAAACCGGGATGATCGCCATTTTCATACGTGCCCCGTTACAAATCCTCTAAATAAGCTTTTAACCTGTTCTTTATATAACGTTTACCCATCCCAGATTTTAGGTATTTTTCCCTGGCTATAGCATCGTCTTTATTCAGACAAGCTTCTGAATATATCAATTGTACAGGTAAACGGGGTTTTGTTGCTGTTACTTTTCCAGATTGATGCATTCTAATTCGATTCTCAAGACTGAACGTGTAACCGGTGTATAGTTGTTTGTCCTTTTGTGAAATCAAAACATAGATATAGTACCAATTATTCATAGTGTAAAGATATAAAATTTGTAACGGGGTGTGGACCCAGAAACTATTGTACCACCCTCATGTGCATTGCATTGTCCCGGCAGGGGGTGTTGATACACGAGGGCAATGGAAGAAAAGCAAAGGAAGCAGCGATTTCCTGTTTTA
>CAYXJS010000489.1:0-1658 GCA_964465045.1 uncultured Bacteroidales bacterium
TCAATAACCGTTTTTAGGCCCGTTGATCGACGATTGTTTTATCTTGTTTATTTCCAGGATGTCAATGAACATCAGGGTAAAAATACGGGTTTTTCTCCGCTTATTCAACCTTTATTCATCATTGAGCGACGACTATAAAAAGGTATCCAAATCGGCTTTCTCCTGCCCGACAATCTCCTTTTTGAGCCATTTTTCCTCGCGCGACTTAAAAATAATCATACTGTCTTCTTCTTTATTCATGATTTTTCCGGCAGCGTTTTTGAGTTCTTTTAACTTTACCTCGGTAATTTCACCTTCAAATACCGAGTTCTGAATCCAGTTTACATATCGCCGGCACAGTTTGAGCATCTTGCCCACGCGCTTTTCATTTACATCATATACCAAGATAATATACATAATATCTGCTTTTTAAACCTGTATTCTCCTTCAATTCATCAATAAAGAAAGCCAAATATCCAGAGTGGAATCTTGTTTCCACTTCCCGATACTATATCATCAGCTGCTACAAACGATTCTGCAGTATTTTTAATCTGCCGGTTCGTTTTGTTTCGGCCCCCTATCTCAAATGTCAGGCGGTTATCCACTAAAAAATCGCTTGATTTAGCCGCATTGATTTTATGCTTTAGAATCATCTGATTGGCAAAAAACGTTTCGCGAACCGTCCCTTTATTCACATTTGTGCTCAAAGCATTCAGCAAAGCGGTATTGTTGATATAGAGCTTCCCGGGTTTGGTTAAATGCCCGGTAGGCGCTCCTGGTTTGTATAAGGCAAGCAAAAGATTCGCACGCCTGAGCGCATTCAGCAACCTCAGCAAAACATCCCGGCTAATATCTGCTTTTCGGCTCAATTCCGAAATATTTACCTCAAAAGGAGCGCTATCAGCTACCATCGAAATGATCTTCCTCAACCGGTAGGCCGTATAGTAATTCAAATGCTCAATGGCCATCAAATCATTTTCAATAATCGTATTCACCGCGTTGGCAAGCCGGTCGTAAAAACGCCCTCCGGCTTCAAATGCAAAGGGATAAGCCCCCTGCGTCAGGTAATTGTTAAACAAAGGGAGTATGCTTTTATCAAGACTGTTGGTGATTTGCAATGCAAGTTTACGATGATCTTGCAGGATTTCATCAAGGCGATAAACCGGCAATTCCTTTTGAAACCGCAAACTAAGGTATTCCCTGAACGAAAGTTCATGCAGATGATACAAGGCGGCCCGGCGGCTAAGGTCTCCTTTCGAATTATGCAGATCGAGAGCGGATGATCCAGAAAACACGATTTTCAAATCCGGGAAAATATCGTAAACGTTCTTTATTTCCAGTGACCAGTCTTTGTACTTGTGTACTTCGTCCACATAAAGAAAGCGGCCGCCGTTTTGATAAAATATTTCAGCGGTGTCAAAAAGTGTGTGGCGAGTAAAATAAAAATCATCCAGAGAAATGTACATGGCTTCATCCGTGATGCCGAAACGCTTTTTCAGATTTTGAAGCATCAGGGTTGTTTTACCAACTCCCCTGGCACCGAGTATACCGATAAGACGGTCATCCCACTCAATATCACCGAAAAGATATCTCGTGAATGCTTCCGTGGTATGATTCACCCGGATATCTGAATATTTTTGAAGCTTTTCCATTTTGTGTGTTGTTTCTATACAACAAAT
>CAYXJS010000490.1:0-1656 GCA_964465045.1 uncultured Bacteroidales bacterium
TTAACATATTTTAACAAAATAAAGTGTGGCTATTTTTTTTATTTTCGAATTAATCTTGTAAAGACAGAAGAAAATCTTCTGCATCCGAGTGCGCATAGGAGAACGTTAAATTAAAATAACTGACATTATGAGTTTACCAAGTTTTAATCAAAAGAATGTTGATGCAAAAATCAATGAAATTGAGAAAATGTCTTCAAGTAAAAAGCAAACGGTAACTGACGAGATTCGCAATGATCTTACAGAATGGTTAAAATCACAGTTTTCGTTTACTGAGAATTATGCTATGGCATTAGATAACATGCCTACATCTTTGAAAAAGGAATATGGTTATACTATAGCTCTTGCATTGCAAGAACGAAATTGGTCACTAAAGGTAGTTATACCACCTGGTGAACCTAATCCAAGAGCTTCAGGCTGGTGCCCTTCGAGCCAGGAAGTGAGTGGAGAATGGGATCCTGTGAGTGGAGAGTATACCGTAAGTAAAACAGTAACATGGGAGTTTGAAAGTTGAAAATGATTAATTTAGCTATGAAAACCAAGCTGATTTATCTGGAATGAGTATTCTCAATAATCAGCTTGGTTTTGATAAAAAAACAAAACGAATATATTTTTATTATGAATAGATTTTCTTTCATAGCAATATCAGGACTTTTTCTTCTGCTTTCTGCATGCAGCTTCAACAAGCAATTCCTGCATCCTTACAAAATTCCTGCGCAGGCTGAAAAAATAAATGTGGTAAATAATAAAGAAAAGGATACTTTGCTTATCCGCCTCGAAAGGCATAAGCAACCTGTGTTTATAAATTTACAAGATGATACACTTGAACCGGGATTTCAGGTGGAAAGTGTTTTTTTTGAAAATCCTGACAAACACCAACTTCATGGTTGGATAATGTCACCCGACAATGCCTGGAATGGAATTACCATACTCTTTTTTCATGGAAATGCGGGCAATATATTTACACAATATACAGAAATCGTCCCCTTGATTAACCAAGGCTTTAAAGTGTTTTTATTTGATTACAGCGGATTTGGCTTTTCAGAAGGAAAAGCTACCAGAGATAATATTCTGCAGGATGCTCATTCTGCTCTCAGCTACGTTGAAAACAGAAAAGAATTAAATACCGGGAAACTGATTCTTTACGGACAATCATTAGGAGGACATTTGGCTTTAGTGGTGGCGGCACGGAAACAAGAAAGTATAGATGGTGTGGTGACAGAAGGAGCATTTTCTTCTCACCGCGATATTGCTTCCGAACGAAGTGGTTTTTTTGGCAGGATGCTGGTGGCAGAAAAGTACAGTGGAGTGAAAGCTATTCAGAAATATAAAAAGCCGCTTCTGGTTATTCATAGCACAAATGATGAAGTCGTTCCTTTTAAAATGGGACGAAAGCTTTTTAACCACGCCAATGAACCAAAATACTTTTATGCGGTTGACAAGTGTCACACATGTGCGCCTTTATTTTATGCGGATAGTATTTCATCTAAAATATTTCGGATGTTGAATCAGTGATCAGTAGGATAAACCTTTGAAATATAAACATTCAATCATGAAACATAAAAAACCTTTCTTTTTCGGATTTGCCTCAGGGATAGTTTTTATGATCATGGTCCTTATAGGTTTCTATTTTATTTTTGTAAAGAAGAGTGATGAGGA
>CAYXJS010000491.1:0-1647 GCA_964465045.1 uncultured Bacteroidales bacterium
TCAGCATTTAAAACGGCCCGGTCAACGTTGTTTTGCCTTTGCAGGATGTTTCTTTTGGCCTCGAAATATTGCTCTTTGCTGCCAAAATGGTCTAAATGTTCTTCAAAAAGATTCATAAACACCGCGATATGCGGTGCCACATGGATATGCTGCAACTGATGAGCTGAAATTTCATGCACTACGGGAGCATGGCTGCCAATTTCTGAGTATTTGTCTAAAGGCGGTGTGCCGATGTTTCCGATGAACAACGAGTCGGGAAATTGTTTTTGGATGATATGATGTATCAGGCTGGATGTAGTGCTCTTGCCTTTTGTTCCGGTTACACCAATGACTTGCTTGCGAAATTGTTGAAGGAAAATATCCGTTTGCGAGGTTATAAGGCTGTCTTTTGCCTCTTTGAAAGCTACGCCCGGCGATTTTATTATCACATCAAAATCGGTTGCATTATCGAGGTATTTTTCACCGGTAATCCATGAAACTTGCTCTAAGTGTTGATGCTGCTCTGGCAGACTGTCGTCCCAATCGGCAATAAAAATTTCCTTATCGGGAAAATGTTTGCGCAAAAACCGAAGCGTAGATTGTCCTTCCAATCCAAAACCCAGTATCAGGATGCTTTTATTTTGCCATGCTTGAAATATCATGATTGCTTTAGTTTTTGACTTATAATTTTATACAACACATCAGGAACATGATGAGTAAAACCCTTTTTATAGGTCAATTGTTCTTTTTGATCCTCTTTTATTCCAAAATCAGGGGCTTTGTCAAGTAAAAACGGCCAGGGCTTTTCCCAACGAGACTTGGTGACCTCAATGGCGGCTTGTACTTCATTGACCGTGCCCACGCATTCAAACGGTTTTTCAGCGGCTAGGCCTGTAAGTTGGTCGAAAAGCGGTTTTAGCGATGCGTCATTCAGCAGGTCCTTGCCAAAAATCTTGTGTTGCTTTTCGCGATCTAAAAACGGAGCCAGAATCAAAGCCGTAAAAAGGCATTTGGAACACTCCCCGCACCAAACATTGTCTTTGCTCCCGCGGTTGCAGCTTTTAAAAGAAAAGTGGTGTTGGGGCATACTGGCAAATAATTTGCCTATTTGCAGCTCATTCAGCGGTCTTAAAAAGCTGAAATAGTTGATGTTTTTATCAAAGAAAGGTTTCAGGTAATTTCTGAAATCATTTTCAAACTCATACGACTTGGAATACTGATGGTTTATGTTTGTGCCAGGAATAGTAGCTTCGTTGGCGCTGGATTCGTTGCTGAGGGCAATATTTTGGGTTCCTGTTAAAGCAGCCGTAAGTGATGTGACAAAAGCCAAAAGCGCCGAAAAAGGCGTGTGGCCATTGAGGAAACCTTCCTCATTGAGTTGCAGCATTCGTTCATCGAGTTGACGGTTGATTTTTACCATCGACCGGGCCGGCATCTGGGCCTGCTCTATGGTTTCCAGAATGGCAGGACGCGGATTGACGGCTACAGGGATGATTTCGCGATGGCTTTCTTTCAACAGTTCCAGCGTTACAGCAGAGTCTTTTCCACCTCCTACCGGAACTAATATTTTATTTTCGGATGTTTTTGCTTCAGGTTTTGGCAGAGACCTTTTCCCTGTTTCGATGTTCATGAATTCATCAAGATGAGTCTGGATATTGTTTTGATAAA
>CAYXJS010000492.1:0-1641 GCA_964465045.1 uncultured Bacteroidales bacterium
CTTTAGTAGTATAGTCAGGCTTTTTAGGGATTTTTATGAATGAACTTCCGTTTTAGTTCTTGAGAATAGTAGAAGTCCTGACAGGTTTTGATGGAAAGCAGCGCATAGCCTGTTTCTTAATTAAAACTGTCAGGACTGGTAGTGTTAAAAATACTGAATACCTCTAATCCAAATAATTACCCCGATGAAATATTGCTCCGCAATTTCACGCCTGTCCCGTGAAATTTATTAAGTAAATATTTAACGGGAGGGCAAGCAACAAATTACCATCAATTACAACAGAATGACCACAAATGACTACTTAATGACCACTCATTAAATATGATATTCAATCATACACCCAAAACCCGGGATTTTTTAATTGCCAATCCCGAAAAAGTATCATACTTTTTTTCGAGGATGCATGAAAAACCAGGCAATCAGAGATTGCAGGTTTTTCGGCACTGCCTTTTACCAACTCTTCCCTAAACACATAAACACCTGCGCACCTATACACGTAAGCACAATATCCCCAACTTACAAACCTCTTAAACCATATTCATATTGAAATAATTCTCCCATCTGTGAAACTCCGGCTGGCTTACTTTTTCAAATGGCAGGCAATTATCCTTTATAGCGGCATAGATTCCGCTGAGCTCTTCACGCTCAAAAAACGATTTCCAGTCTGCATCCTCTTGATAATATGAAAAATAAACTACAGAAAGAGGCGAAAGGATTTGAGAGTCATCATGATTCAACAAAATCAACTCGTTATCATAAAATTCTTCCTGGTTCAATAAATACACCGACTTATAATAATCATAGTTGTTTCGGTATAGATGATGGTCTTTTAAATTCTGCCATTTTTCAAAAGCCCCCATTAGCAAATCAAACTGATATCCTTCAGGAACAAACAATTTCGAAATCCGATGCGCTCCCTGGTTAAAAAACTTCATGATTCCATCAGCTAAAAGCGCTAAGGTTTCAACATCTTCTTTTCCGGTGATAACGGCAGCCGCTTTTTGCTTTTTGCGAACCTTTCCGGGATACTTCTCAAAATATTTGCGCAAGTAAGTCTCTGAGCGTTCCAAAGGATAGGTAAGCAGCATCTCAGGGTTTTTGACCTGTCCCTCGGTAAACGTAACCATCGCTTTTTCCTCAGGATACATTTTCACATACCAGCTTATAACTTCAGGTAAAATTTTTCGGTTATTCTCGGGCAACTGAAATGCAATTGGCTTTTCGTTAAGCATAGCCATAATCCAATCCGGGAAACCGGATAAAACATCCTTCTCTGCTACCAAAGAGGTAAACCTCTCCGTTAGTTTCTGTTGATGAAAAGATGCCGTTTTTTGAAACTGCTCCAGCAATTCAAGTTCAAGGTTAAAAGCAACTGCATCGAGGGCATCGGTAATATTTTGGCGTGTAAAAAATGCGTTCTCCTGGCCCGCTCCTTCTATTAATTTTTCAAAACGGTTTTGATAAAAATCATTAGCTTCTTTTTCTGTTATGCTGCTAAGCAACTTGCCAAAGGCTATAAGTTTGTCTGTTTTCATACCTGATGGTTTAAGCCGGCAAAATTATAAAACCACAGCTTTTAACGGAAATTCACCCAATATACTATAACAAAACGGGCTCTATAAAGCTGTAAATTAGCAATAT
>CAYXJS010000493.1:0-1639 GCA_964465045.1 uncultured Bacteroidales bacterium
AAAGTTTTGTATCTTTGATACTACAATAATCAACTGCTGAAAAAAATGAGTTACCGTATAACATTAGACATACCCGATAAAGCTTTTTCCGTTTTGAGGGACAGACCCGATAAATTCGCCAGGGAGTTATTGGAGGCAGCTTTGTGTAAATGGTATGAGCAGGGAAAAATATCCCAGTCGAAAGCAGCCGAAATTGCTGAAACCTCCAGGTACGAATTACTTGAAATATTCAAAAAGCATGACGTGAATCCTTTTCAGTACTCCCCTGATGATCTGGATACTGAGATGAAACTTTAACAAGACATGAAAATCGTCTTAAATGCTTCACCGTTAATATTCCTGGCTAAAATCAAATTAATTGATTTGTTGCCATCCTTCTGCGAACAGCTTATTATTCCTGAAGGTGTAATCAGTGAAATACAAAAACATCCCGATGAGGCTTCACAATGGCTTAAACAAAATGAGGAAAATTATCAGATCACCGCTGTTCAGGTTCCGTCATATGTCCATGCATGGGACCTCGGAAAAGGAGAATCAGAGGTAATTGCATCAGCCATAGAAAGCAAGGAATTTGTAGTAGCATTAGACGATAAAGCAGCAAGAAATTGCGCCTTAAGCCTGAATTTAGAGGTTATTGGTACTATCGGAATAATACTTAAAATGAAACAGGATAAATTACTCAATGATGCCACGGCCTCTCTAAAAAGACTACGTAAGCAAGGCTTCAGAATAGACGATGCATTATACCAGCACGCTCTGAAAATAGCCAATGACAACTGAATAACCAACCCCCAGTTGGCAATCGGCAGCTGGCATTCCGCGTAATCAGCCATAATCCTCGTAATAAGAGTTTAGTTAACCGAAGGAACCTCGGATACACAACAATAAGAACAGAAAAGAACAACAGAAGCAGAAAAACTACGATAAAACAAATTCCGTATCTTTGTATAAAACGAGTTAACGTTATGGATAATACAGTAAACATCAACCATATACTAAGTGAAATTGAAAGGCTGGATAAAAAAGACAAAATCCAACTGATGTCCAGAATTATCAATTTACTGAAAAGAGATGAGAAGGCTCAACCATCCACTTTCTCTATTACACAATTAAAGGGATTGGGCAAAGAACATTGGCAAAAGATAGATACGGAAGCTTACCTCTCTTCAGAACGTGAGTCATGGGATTAAGAACACCTGATGCTATTCAAATAGCAACCGCCGTTGATGCAGGTGCCGGCTTCTTTCTGACCAATGATTTAAAACTTAAAAATGTTAATGAAATTGAGGTTTTGATACTGGATGAAATAAAGTAAATCCTGAAGGGACTGTAAGAATGAATGATTGACAGAAAACCAACCATACAACCATCCGCGTAATTCGGCAAAATCCGCGTAATCAAAACTAAGCTAACCTCAAAAGCATTGGAAAATATCAAAAGCATAGAAAAACGACGATAAAACCAATTACAATAAATTACGCGCAGCAAATTACTACGAATTACGCATTCTTCGCCCTTCGCTCTGAGCCATTTAGCAATCGACAGTTGGTAGTTGGCAGTGAGTAGTTGGCAATCAGCGGAATCAGCTAAAATCTGCTTAATATAAACTCAAGAGTATCAGGAAGCGTAAAAACAAATA
>CAYXJS010000494.1:0-1618 GCA_964465045.1 uncultured Bacteroidales bacterium
CGGTTACTATTAACAAGTCGCCTGTTTTGGTGTTGATAACTTATTGATTTCTTCCTTTTTTACCGTTCTGAGAAAGCCGTATTTGAAAAATAATTTGCCGTGATAAAAAATATTGCGCTCTCCGGAAGCAATATTTCAAAAGTGAAGGGTTATCAACATTTTGCCATATTTGGATTTGATAACTAAGGGGCTAAAATTTTGATTCATAGCTTAATCCATACTACTTTTGTCAGAAACAAAATAGCTTTGGATAAAGATATACTCATACAAGAACTTTTCAGAAGAATAAATTTATTGGAAAAGCGACTGTCCATCGTTGAGGCAGAAAACCAAGGACTAAAAAAACGCCTTGCCAAGTATGAGACCCCAAAGAATAGCAATAACAGCTCAATCCCCCCATCGAAGGATGAAAATCGTCCAAAGCGAAAAAGCCTTCGCGAAAAGACAGGCCGAAAACCTGGGGCACAAAAAGGGAGAAAAGGCAATACTTTAAAAATGGTTGAGGTACCTGATAATACGGAAAAACACATCCCTTCTTATTGCGGTTGCTGTGGAAATAATCTATCATCATTCCCATATAAATTCGTTGGTAAACGGCAGGTTTTCGACATACCGGAGATAAAAATCAAGGTCACCGAACACCAGGTATTTAAGAAGGTCTGCACCTGTGGCCATGAAAACACATGCGATTTTCCTGCGGAGGCCAATGCACCGGTAAGCTATGGCAATAACATTGAAAGTTTGGTTGGTTATTTTCATTCCAGGCAATACCTGCCCTTTATGCGCATGAAAGAACTCTTTAATGTTGTTTTTCATCTTCCAATAAGTGAAGGCGGCATCCATTATTTGCTTAACAAACTTGTGAAGAAAGCCCAACCTGCTTATGATATGATAAAGCAAAAGTTGCAGTCTAATGGTAAATTATCTATTGGAAGCGACGAAACAGGTGTAAAGGTTTGTGGTCAAAAGCACTGGGCATGGACATGGCAAAATGAAGAAGCTACATTCATTACCATTACTGACAACAGGGGTCAAAAGAGCATTGATCAAACATTCGAAAATGGTTTTGAAAATGCCGTGTTGGTACATGATTGCTGGAAAAGCCATTTTAACACAAATGCCATATCACACCAGATTTGTATATCGCACCTTTTACGTGATTTAAACTATTTGACAGAAAGGTACAACCATAAATGGAGCTGGATTTGTAAAACCCTGTTCCAGTCAGCTTTGAATTTGAAAAAACACATGAACGCTGTGGATTACTATATTCATAATCCGCAAAGAAATAGCATTGAAAAAAGACTCGACATAATACTGAGTGCCGGACTGCCCGGTAAACATAAAGAGTTGATTTCTTTCAGAAACAGATTAGTCAAGTATCGAAATTACATTTTCTCCTTTCTGTACCATCCCAAAGTCCCTCCCGATAATAATGCCTCTGAAAGAGCTATCCGAAATATAAAAGTAAAACAGAAAGTATCAGGGCAATTCAAATCTCCTGATGGAGCTTATGCTTTCGCAGTATTGCGATCAATTACTGACACAAGTCTAAAAAATGGGCAAGAGGTTTTATCAACCTTGAAAGTTATCGCTAACTTGCAGACTGATTAGTTAC
>CAYXJS010000495.1:0-1614 GCA_964465045.1 uncultured Bacteroidales bacterium
AAGAATATAATATAGACTTTTAGACATGGCAGAAGATAACAAAGTAATTTTTTCTATGGTGGATGTGAGTAAGCAAACACCGCAAGGGAAGCAGATTCTGAAAAACATTTATCTCTCCTTTTTTTATGGCGCCAAAATTGGCGTGCTGGGTTTGAACGGGGCCGGGAAATCTACTGTGCTGCGCATAATTGCAGGATTAGATGAGCAGTATCAGGGTGATGTGACTTTTTCGCCGGGCTATTCGGTTGGTTTTTTACCTCAGGAGCCGAAACTGGATGATGATAAAAAGGTGATCGATATCGTTAAAGAAGGAGTTCAGGAAACGGTTGACTTACTTCAGGAATACGAAAAGATCAACGAAGGGTTTATGGATGAAGCCGTAATGAATGATCCGGATAAAATGAACGCTTTAATAGAGCGTCAGTCGAAAGTGCAGGAAGAAATTGACCGGCTGGGAGCGTGGGATTTGGATTCAAAACTGGAACAAGCCATGGATGCGCTTCGCACTCCGGAAGGCGATACACCGGTAAGTATTATTTCCGGTGGCGAGCGACGTCGCGTAGCCTTGTGCAGGCTTCTTCTACAAGAACCGGATATTTTACTGCTGGATGAGCCTACCAACCACTTAGATGCGGAGTCGGTTCACTGGCTTGAGCAGCACCTTCAGCAGTACAAGGGAACCGTGATTGCCGTAACCCACGACCGTTACTTCCTCGATAATGTTGCCGGATGGATTCTGGAGCTCGATCGCGGTGAAGGCATCCCCTTTAAGGGAAATTATTCTTCATGGCTGGAACAAAAGATGAAGCGCTTGGAGCAGGAAGAGAAGCACGAAAGCAAGCGGCAAAAAGCCCTGAAACGCGAACTGGAATGGGCGCAAAAAGGTCCCAAAGGCCGCCAGAGCAAAGGCAAAGCCAGATTAAACAATTACGAAGCCATGATGGCTGAAGATATTAAGGAGAAAGAGTCGAGAGTTGAAATCCCGATTCCCAACGGACCCCGCCTCGGAAAAGAAGTGATAGAAGCCGTGGATGTTGCTAAGGGCTATGACGATACGCTGTTGTATGAAAACATGAGTTTTAACTTACCACAAGCCGGGATTGTAGGTGTTATCGGCCCGAACGGTGCTGGGAAAACAACCTTGTTCAGGATGATCATGGGTGAAGAAGAGCCTGATCGCGGTGAAATAAAAATTGGTGATACGGTTAAAATCGGGTATGTAGACCAGCGTCACGCCGATATTGACCCGGAAAAAACGGTGTATGAAGTGATTAGCGGCGGACATGAAATTTTAGAAATCGGCGGCCAGAGCATTAACGCCAGGGCTTATGTAAGCCGGTTTAATTTTGCCGGACCAGATCAGCAGAAAAAAGTGGGTGTGCTCTCCGGTGGTGAGCGTAACCGTCTGCATTTGGCAATGACCCTTAAAACGGAAGCCAACGTCATGCTGCTCGATGAACCTACCAATGATATCGACGTGAATACGCTTAGGGCATTGGAAGAGGGTATTGAGAATTTTGCCGGCTGTGCTGTGGTTGTTTCTCACGACCGCTGGTTCTTAGACCGCATTTGTACGCATATCCTGGCGTTTGAAGGAAACTCCAGCACTTACTT
>CAYXJS010000496.1:0-1600 GCA_964465045.1 uncultured Bacteroidales bacterium
TTCTTTGGTAAAATATTTCACTTCTGCCATAATCCCTCTGTTTTACGTTCACCCATTATAATAAGATAGCAAGGAAACCGCAATTGGGCTTCCTTGCATCCTTATGATTATGAATTAATTACTTAAGTTTAAAACTTTACACGCGCACCTATGCTGTGTGTATTATCAAAATGTTCTGTTGCCCGAAACGCATAATCCACGGCAAATGTTGTCCCGGTTTCTTTATTTAATGGTATTTCTACTGTCATCCCGGCGCTAAGTCCGTCATCAACCGTATAGCGGTTACCACTGTCGATGTCTTCTTCAAGGCCTTCCTCGTAAGTATAGGCCCCTCTTAACATAAGATAATCCATTAGTTTATACTCCAGGCCGGCTGTTATCTGGTCGCCTGAGAAAGCATTGGAGCGGAAGTTTCCTGCCATCGTAACGGTATGCTTTTCAAAATTGAAATCATACGCTACGCCAATGTTCATTTGCGAGGGCAATTCATAGGCCGAAGAGCGCTGTTCAAGGGTAAAGCGGTCTTCTTGTCCCGGAGGTGTAACCCGGATAGCGATTCCATCACCATCAAAAGAAAGCTTTGTACCCCAGTTGCGCAATGTAATACCAAACCGGATGTTATCCTCAGGTCCTGTAACATACTGCACACCTGCGTCAATAGCCACACCTTGTGCATTCAGGTTATCAATGCTTTCCGAGATAATTTTCATCTGAACACCCCCATAAATGCTATTGGAGAAAATTTTGGAATAAGAAACGCCAATATTCATGTATGTTGGTGAAAACCTTCCCATACCACCGGATGCATCTGGGCTATTTTCGGTAGTTTTGGGGATATCTCCAAAACTCATCGACATCATGTTCAGGCCAAAAACTCCTGAAGCACCAACTTCCTGGGTCAGACCGAAAGCCATAATATCGGTACCGGAACCTTTCAACCAGTTTGTAGAGCTAAAATTCACCTCTGTGCCTTGCGTAAAGGCTGCACCTGCAACATTAACAAACATGCCTTCAAGGCCCTGAACGTTTGCCGTACCAACGCTACCCCATCCTGAGCTTCGCGCCCAGGGATTTATCAGAAGTTGAGTGGCGCCGGCCTCACCGGAGCGGTCTTTGTTTCCGGCCTGTGCTGTCCAGGCCGGAAAGAGCAATGCTCCTGATAAAATAATCGTTAATAAAGAATGATATATCGTTTTCATATTTAAACTTTTTCTCATTTACAAATATTCATTGTCTGTTAAAATGCATTTAAGTCAATCGGACGCATTGCACCAAACCACTTAACAACTTGCTCTCCTTTACCCGGAGCATCCACATGTATGTAGTAAACGCCTCCAGAAACCGGTATACCGGCAAAGTTGGTCAAATCCCAATCGAGTTGGGTGCTCAAATCATCTTTCTTATATTGACGAACGAGGGTGCCGCTAACATTGTAGATTGAAATGGTACATATTTTCGGCAGATTAACGAACTTAACCCTATTGTCTAACTGGTCTTGTTCATAAGTAGAATACCCGTAATATGGGTTAGGAACCACAGAAATTAATTCGAGATCATCATCTACTTCATTTTCTTCTTTTGGTATAGGAGCTACACCATC
>CAYXJS010000497.1:0-1599 GCA_964465045.1 uncultured Bacteroidales bacterium
TTCGGAATGTCCCACATGCAAGATTCCCAGTCCTTCAAAACTATTTCCCAAATGTCAGATGGATTTTTGCCTTTTGGATTTCCTGATAATTGTCCCTTTTTAGGTCCCTTAAAATGTCTTTTCCCGGGGTATTTGGCTGGTATTCTAACATCGTCCAGATTAAAAATATAATTGTCAGTTTTACTAAACCAAAGAATAGTTTCATATCTGCCACTAAACCTATTAGATGCATGCAGTCCGTGACCAAAATGCCAAATAATACGATTTCTAAGTTTTAAACCATGCTTTTTAAATATCTGATAATAAAAAATATCTAATGGGAATACTTCTCCTTTGTTAACATAATTTCCAACTTGCCAACATAAATTTCCTTTGTCAGAGAGTGTTCTGACGAGCTCATCAATTATTCCTTCTTGTGTTTCTAAGTATTTTTCAATGCTTGTTTTTGTTTCATAAGATTTACCGACATTGTACGGAGGCGAAGTAATTATGAGGTCAAATTTTCCGTCGTCAATTGACTTTAGAGTTTTTAAACTATCTCCATTCAAAATTTGATATTCATTTTCAGTACTTATATAATCAAATAACGGTTCTTTAGCTTTCATTACAAAAAGATTTTATTGTAGCAAATATAACCATAATCAATAAGAGGTAATATTATTTCTTTTTTAAGTTATTAACGACAGCCCGTTTCTTCTTTCTTTACAATGAACGCCAACTCTTTATATACTCACCTCTTCCAGCTATATCTAAAAGCATATTGCAGATATATACACCTTTTCTTGGTTTTATGAATTCCATTCCCAGGCAGTGGGTATCACTTAACCTGCTTCTGATTATTGTAAAATATTTGCTTGCTGCTTTCCGGGTTTCTATTGATTTCATTGGCCTGCCGGTTAATGTGTGGTAAATGTATAAAAAATCCGCTGTGCCGCCAAAAGATTGCTTTCAAGAATGAAAAATTCCCGTCGGCAATTTTAGCTCCTTTCGCAAGAGAGGGAAGTTATCGGAAGCTGCTGGAGGCGTGTTGTCAAAAAAGGAATCCTGACTTTAAAAGTACATCAGGAATTGGGTTTACTTGTTCTCACAGCAAGTTACTTGTTAAACTTAGCTGATTCCAAGCTGAAAACAAATGGCTTCTACTATCTGCTCCTCGGTTTTTTTGTCTGTAATTTGACCGTATTTTTTCGATAGTCTTCTTTTATCTATTGTCCGTATTTGATGACATAAAGCAATTGACTCATTATCCAAACTATATTTCCCGGAAGATAATAAGACTTCATTTGGGTATATTTTTCGGCCTTCTTTCCGGGTGGTTATCGGAACTACATTAACGATATTCAGTAATTCATTTATATCATCCTCACTGATGATCAACACCGGACGTGACTTGCCTTGTTCCGAACCAATAACCGGGTCGAGATTTGCACGCCATATGCTCCACTTTTTATGTTTCTTAGTAACTCCTTATCAGAATCCTCAAAGTCGGAATTGATTTCATTAATGTCTGAAAGGAAAAGCGGATCTTTTGAAGCCTGCTTCATATATTGAATTTTACTCTTTCTGCTCTCTTCAATATCCTCAATAATTACTTTCACC
>CAYXJS010000498.1:0-1589 GCA_964465045.1 uncultured Bacteroidales bacterium
TAAACAATCCGCTTTTTACCGGGCTGTTCCTTTTTTATCCGTTCGGCCATTGATAAATTGAGAGCAAGGCGGGTAAGTGTGTCATAATCCTGTTTGTAAACCAAATAAATGGCCTGTTTCCCAAATTCACCTACAAAAAAGGTTTCTTCATTTATACTGTCTTCTTTGTCCAGGTTTTCTCCTGTGCATAAATAGTAAACATACTTTGCAAATTGTTTGTATGCAGGTAATTGTCCCGCAAGCATTGTTTCAGCATCCAAAGGAATGCCAATACGGAAGTATTTAAAACCACTATCGTAATCGAATTTGTTAATGGCACGTTTTACCCTTTCTCGGGTAATATCTTTGCAGATATTTTTATCAGGTTCAACTTCTGTGGCTTCAGTCATTTGAACCATAATGCATTGTCGGTTGCCACCATCTTCTTTATTCAAATCCATAACGGCATGCATTGTTGAGCCTGAACCTGCATAAGAATCTAGTACGATTGAATCCTTATCAGAAGCTAATTCAAGTATTTTTCTTATTAGAATTGAAGGTTTGCTATAATCGAAAGCTTTATAACCGAATAATTTTTCAATTTCTTTTCTTGAATTATCATTTGAAAACTGATTTTCAATAAATTCTAATGTTGTAGCGTTCTTTTTTCGTTTTATTAGTTTAATCTGATATCCATTACCTGTGTTTTCAATTTTTGCATTTGAATAGGTTTTAGTGTAAATTCTTTTACCGTTTCTGGATTCTTTAATCACAATAAATCCTTGTTTTAAACCATATTCAAATAAAGGTTTGGACCATCGCCAGCACCAATCACTTTTAGGATTTCTTTTAATTCTTTCTTCCATCTGTTCTTTTGTGGAGTTGCCAGGTCTAAATATCTCATCATCTAATTCAATTTCATAATCTAAAGATGGTGAATACTGAATTGAACTATAATCTAATGTTTGGCTTAACTTATACTTACCCCTCTCTTCTTCATGTTCATCTGAATGTTTATAACCTTCATCATCAATTTCAATTTTTTCAAATTCTAAGTTCCCAATTCTTTTATACACAACTACATAATCCGAGTTTTTTGAAATACTATCTGATGTCTTACCTGCTTTTTTGGTAATTCGGGGCAAAATACCAATTAGGTTTTCTTCCCCAAAAATTTCATTGCAGGATGAAATAAGATTTGAAAGTTCATTATCATCAATCGAAATAAAGATTACTCCATCTTCGCTCATTAATTGAAAAAGTAGTTTTAATCTCGGAACCATCATACAAAGCCACTTATCATGCCTGGTTAAATCATCTTTAGCAACTTCTTTTCCTATCCAATCTTTTATTAACGGGCTATTAACTTTATCGTTATAAATCCATCCTTCGTTACCTGTATTGTAAGGAGGGTCTATATAAATTACATTAATTTTACCCGCAAATTGGGGCAAAAGGGATTTTAAGCCAATGAGATTATCGCCTTCGATAATAATATTACCATTTGCTTTTTCAGGATTGTAGTGTAAATCGGACACTTCATCGAGTGTATGAAACGGAACAGCCAAATGGTGGTTCCAGATTATGTTTTTTCCTTTGAATTGGAGTGT
>CAYXJS010000499.1:0-1576 GCA_964465045.1 uncultured Bacteroidales bacterium
CCGGAGCCTGACTTTACCCTCAGCGAGGGGACTGTAGCGGCAGGTGATGTTATTGTGATTGGAACAGCGAACCTGCAGACTACTGCTGAAGACAATGGCGCCGTGTTCTATGAGAAATCATTTACCTTTAACGGAAATGATGCGTTGGTTGTTAAATATGGAGGTACTACAACGGATGTTTTCGGCGAGCCGGGCATAGACCCGGGTTCTGCCTGGGAAGGTAATGGGGTTTCAACCCAAAATCAAAATATTGCTTTGTTGTCAGGAATCACCACAGGAGATACTGATGGCTGGGCCGATCCCAGCAGCCGATTTGAAACTATAAGCGAAACGCCTTCGGGCGACAACGGCGACGAAGGCTTTGGCATCGCCCCCGAATCCGGCGGAAACGCCAGTCCGGTGATTTCAAATGTTACAATCACTCCCGAAGAACCGGGCTCTGAAGATGTGGTAACCATATCGGCTGAGATTACAGATGCAGACGGAACCATTGAAAACGCAGAACTCTATTGGGGCACCGAAAGCGGATCGCTGGATAACACTATCAGCATGGCGCATCAATCGGGCGATACCTACCAAACGGAAAATCCGGTTCCCGAACAAGCCGACGGAACAACCGTTTTCTATCAAATTTATGCTGTAGACAATGAAGATGCGGAGACTTATTCCAGCGAAATGAGCTATGAAGTTTCTGACAGCCAAACCATTTTTTATGAACCTTTTGAGGAAGATCTGAGCAACTGGACAAGCTACAGTACTGAAGGACCGCAGGAGTGGTACTGGGACAGCTTTGGCAATCCGCCGGGTTCTGCTGTATTTTCAGGATTTGATGGTGGCGCTGTGGCTAACGAAGATTGGCTGGTATCTCCATCAATATCTTTTTCATCGGTAGTTGTGGAAGCCTATTTGGATTTTGACGAGGCTATCAATTACGGAACCGGCAATATAGACACAGAGCAGGAAGTTTATGTTTCAACAAATTATCCCGGTTCCGGAGACCCGGCTACTAATGGAACATGGGAAAAGCTTTCAGTTACAGGAAGAGCCAGCGGAGATAGCTGGGATTTTGTGTCGGTAGACCAGCTGGATCTTTCCGTTTATACGCAGGAGCCCGGTATCTACCTGGCTTTCCGCTATATTTCCACAACCGATGGCGCGGCCACCTGGGAGGTGGATAACGTGCATGTAAGTGGTATTTTTGATGTCAGCGCTCCGCAAACAAACTACAACCACCAGGTAAGCCTTTACCCTAATCCTTCTGATGGAAATGTTACGGTTAGCACTGACGCATTTTCAAATGCAGAATACAAGGTTTATAGTCTTACAGGAAGTATAGTAGCCGAAGGTGTTTTGCATGCAGGAGAACAATCACTAAGCCTTACGCATCTCGAAGGAGGCGTGTATATGATTCAACTGAGCGGGGAAGATAAAACCGCAACAAAAAGATTGATTATTCAATAAAAATAGAACATCCCGAAAAAGCCATTCCACACGGGATGGCTTTTCAGGTTCAACCAAAAAGCAAAAGAGGTTTACAGAAATTTTATATCAAAAAGCCTTTCATTTTTTTGCTTTT
>CAYXJS010000500.1:0-1569 GCA_964465045.1 uncultured Bacteroidales bacterium
AATTTACAGCTTTATAGAGCCCGTTTTGTTATAGTATATTGGGTGAACTTCCGCTACAAACCTTTATCTTTGAATGCAAAAAAGAGAGATTTATGAAGATACTTCATTCTGCCGACTGGCATCTGGGGAAGCGGCTTGACCACTACAGCCGCATGGAAGAGCAAAAGGCCGTGATGCAGGAAATAGCGGATGTCGCCGGACGTGAGCAGCCAGACATGGTGATCCTTGCCGGTGATTTGTTTGATACGTTCAACCCGCCCATAGAAGCGGAAGAGCTTTTCTATAAGACCTTACGTAAGATTTCAGACTTTGGAAGGCGTCCGGTTGTTGTGCTGGCAGGGAATCATGATTCACCCGACCGTATTAATGCGCCGGATCCCTTGGCTCGGGAGCTGGGAATTTTCTTTGCCGGCTATCCCGACACGGAAATTCCTGCAGTAGACTCAAATGCAAGCTTCAGCATTTTGCACAGTGAACCGGGCTTTGTGGAGTTTTCTTTTAAGAAGCATGACTTTCCATTAAGGCTGATTTTTACCCCTTATGCCAATGAATTCAGACTGAAATCCTATTTGGGTAAAGAGAACCGCGAAAACAGCATGCGTGAGCTTTTGCAGCAAAAATGGCAAGACCTGGCCAGCAAATATTGCGATGCCGAGGGTGTTAACCTGCTTGCGGCTCATCTTTTCTTGATGAAAGAAGGACAGGAAGCACCTGAAGAACCGGATGATGAAAAGCCTGTATTGCATGTAGGCGGTGCCCAGGCTGTATACTCCTCCAATATTCCAGAACAAATCCAATATACAGCGCTGGGACATTTGCATCGCCGGCATCATGTGGATTCTACAGAAAGGAATATCTGGTACAGTGGCAGTCCTTTAAGCTACAGCTTTTCAGAAGCCGACCAGGATAAGTATGTTAACTTTGTAACACTCGAGCCTGGTGTTATTGCAAAAGTAGAGCCCATCAAACTTACGAAAGGGAAAAGACTAGTAAGAAAGCGGTTTGAGCAAATCGACGAAGCAATTTCTTGGTTGAAAAACCATCCTGATGTGTTAGTAGAACTCACGATTGTGGCCGATGACTTTCTGAAAAGCTCAGAGCGAAAAACTTTGTATGCTGCACATCCCGGCATAATAACCATTATCCCGGAAGTGAAGAATAAAATTAAAAATACAAGTCATAAGCAAATCAACCTGCAGCAGAATACCACAGCACTTTTTGAGCAGTATTTTGAGCATTACTACAAGCAAGCCCCCAACAAGGAACTTATGGATTTATTTATGGAAATTAACGCGGAAAAAGACAAGGTATGATACCCAAATCCCTCACTATCAAAGGCGTATATTCTTATCAAAAAGAACAAACCATTCATTTCGATCCCTTGCTTAACGGACAATTGTTTGGCATTTTTGGAAGTGTAGGCAGCGGTAAATCCACTATCCTGGAAGCCATTACGTTTGCCCTTTACGGGGAAACCGACCGGCTCAACAACCGCGATAACCGCAACTATAACATGATGAACCTGAAATCGGATGAGTTGTGGATAGATTTCGTTTTCCTTAATTACGA
>CAYXJS010000501.1:0-1555 GCA_964465045.1 uncultured Bacteroidales bacterium
TATCCCAGCGAGATTTTTATGAGCCCCGATTATTTACTGATTCATTTTCCGAACCAGCGAAAGTTTTTGTTTACTCAAATGTCCGGAATGCTTTTGGTTTCGCTTTTGCTGTTGGTTTTGATTTTCCTGTCCTTCTCATTTTCGGTAAAAACCATCATTCGCCAGCGCAAGTTGTCCGAGTCGAAAAACGACTTTATCAACAACATGACGCATGAGTTTAAAACGCCGATATCAACGGTTTCGCTGGCATGCGAAGCGCTTAGCGACAAGGACATCAAAAAATCGGAAGAGCTTTACTCCAGCTACATCAACGTTATCAGCGAAGAAAACAAGCGGCTGGGTGCATTGGCAGAAAAAATCCTGCAAACCGCCATCATAGAAAAGGGTGATTTGAAACTAAAAAACGATTTGGTGGATATCCACCAAATCATTGAGGAAGCTATCAATATCAACAGGATGCAGGTGGAAATTAAAGACGGGGTGATAGAAAAAGACCTGAAAGCCACACAAACGGATGTGGAAGCCGATCATGACCATATTTTAAATGTTTTGAATAACTTGCTTGACAATGCCAACAAGTACACGCCCAAAAAACCCTACATTGTTATTTCAACGCAAAACACGCTTAAAGAAGTGGTGATTTCGGTAAAGGATAATGGTGTAGGCATCAGCAAAAGCGATCAGAAAAAGATTTTTGAAAAGCTTTATCGCGTACACACAGGAAACCTGCATGATGTAAAAGGGTTTGGTTTAGGCTTGAGTTATGTTAAATTTATCGTGGATAAACACGATGGTAGAATTAGTATCGAAAGTGAGCCAAATAAAGGTTCTGTATTTAAAATTTATTTACCTTTCAAAAAAGAATAATCATGGATGAAAATGAAGTAAAAGTATTGTTAGCAGAAGATGATAAAAACCTGGGGAATATCCTTAAGAATTATTTGATTGCCAAAGGGTTTGAAACGGATTTGTTTCCGGACGGCAAACAAGCCTGGGATGCCTTTGAGCAGGAAACATACACCTTTTGTATTATTGATGTGATGATGCCGGTGATGGATGGGTTTACACTGGCCGATAAAATCCGCTCTCGCAATAAAGAAATTCCGGTGCTGTTTTTAACAGCCAAATCGCTCCAGGAAGACAAACTGAAAGGGTTTAACCTGGGTGCAGACGATTACATGACAAAGCCCTTTAGCATGGAAGAGTTGCTGGCACGCATGAAGGCTATCTTACGCCGCAGCCGGGAAATGGAACAAAATAAAGAACAGCGCCTGTTTACCATCGGTAAATTTGAATTTGATTATGATCGACAGGTTTTGAAGGATGGCGGGGAAGAACGTAAACTCACCTCAAAGGAGTCGGATTTACTTAGATTACTGGCACAGCATGAAAATGACACCCTCGACCGTACAGAGGCGCTCAAAAAAATCTGGCACGACGACAGTTATTTCAATGCCCGCAGCATGGATGTATACATTGCCAAACTGAGAAAATACCTGAAAAGCGATCCGAATATCGAACTCATTAATGTGCATGGGGTAGGTTTCAGACTTAT
>CAYXJS010000502.1:0-1554 GCA_964465045.1 uncultured Bacteroidales bacterium
GCAATATTTTTATCAGCTCGCCTGCCGTGTGGTTGTATATCTTTTTATTGCTCATTAAAAATGATTTTGGATAAGTTTGTGAAAATTTGTTTGTTTATTTTAGTTTCCTTCAAATCAGTCATTACAATTACATTGAAGTTAAAATTGGTTTGGCATTAGAAAAAAACTCATGGAGTTCTTTTGCTCTATTCTGCTTCATCTTCTCCAATTCTTTAGTTACGGTGTGTTTTTTTATTGTTTTATTCCATTTGCTTTTCATCCATCCATATTTGCTGTATATGCCCGGTTTTTGTATTTTGAGTCCTTCAACAATTTTCGTTTTAAGACGCATCATGTGTTCAACATAGGCGGCATCGGAAGGAAATATCAATTCCAGGTTCCAGCAATCAAAATAGTCAAGATAGAAAAAGTCGTCTTCATCATTGGCTATCAGTTTTTTTATAGTTTCAACAGCCACAAATTCATTAATGCTTTTAGGCAATATTATCCTGGGGCTGTTGGCTGCTTCGCTTTCCAGGCGATAAGCTTTTACCAGCGCCGGTCCAAACAATAATTTGTCATTATGAACAAGAGAGCCATAATAAATGCCGCCTCGAATGAGAATATCATATTTCAATAGCTCAATTTGGAGATGGAGTAATTCCTCCAGTAAAAATCTGAATTCTTTATCTTCGTTAACGGCAAAAGAAACAACAATTGAGTCAGAAAATTGTGTTATCTCCCTCGTTGGTGCAGCATCTTCATCAGGTTCATCAATACCAAGCAATTCACGGATTCTGAGAAATGCTTTTGATAGATTATTGATTTGTTCATTTCCATCCTTATCCGTTTTGCTTATGATTTCCGCAAAACCCAGAATGTCTATAAAAGCTACAATTCTATTTTCATATGTTTGTTCTCTCATCATAGCATTTCAACTTGATATCACGATTTGTGATTTCAAGTTTTCTTGTTTAATTCATTTGAAATCAGATACAATGTTTTAATAATCTTATTTCGCTCAGAGGCATTTTTTTCAAGCTTTACAATATGATTTTTTAAGTCCTGCAGAGCGTCCCGGGGTTAATACATAATCTGGCGCCTTGACAGAACTAATGCTACATTATTTAATTCTTTATTATTTTTAGTTGTCTCATAGAAGAAATATTAATTGCCGTTTGAAAGATAGAAACAGAATTCTGATAAATGCTTTCTCCGGGCTCATCAATCCAATAATCAGTGCTCAACGAATATAATAAAATAAATCCTTAAATCAGAAACAGATTGAATAGATGAATCCAGTTTAATAAGTTCGTAAGTTTCTATGTTTATAAGTTATTTATCTAATAATCAATAAAATAAATAAGGTTGTTTCATAACATTCATAAAATCAAATAATTATAAAACATTACAAATTAGAGGTCCTTTTTAGACCAGACTCATAGATTTTTTCAGCAAAACACTAGGCGCTTTATAATAACCACTTTTTACCTATTGATTTTCACTTCTGGGATTGATTAAGTTACCATCAAAAAACCGTATTTTTGGCTTTCTTAATCAAGTAGAACCATTTAA
>CAYXJS010000503.1:0-1552 GCA_964465045.1 uncultured Bacteroidales bacterium
AGCAAGCCCGCAGCATGTCCGGCGCCATCCTGTTTATAGATGAAATCCACCGTTTCAGCAAATCGCAGCAGGACTCCCTGCTAAGCGCCGTAGAACAAGGCATTATTACTTTGATTGGTGCCACTACCGAGAATCCCTCCTTTGAGGTCATTTCGCCTCTCCTCTCCCGCTGCCAGGTTTACATCCTGAAACACCTGAGCACCGAAAACCTGGAGCAATTGCTTGATGCAGGCCAGCAAGAGTTAGGCAAAAGGCTTGAAAAGTCCATAGAAATTGAGCAAAACGCCGCCCTGAAGCGTATCTCGGGAGGTGATGCACGCAAGCTTTTCAACGCCCTGGAAATGACCGCTCATGCTTTTGCTAATGAAAACCCTATAACTGTCACCGATGAAAAAGTGCTGAAAGTCGTACAGCAAAACATTGCGCGCTACGACAAATCGGGTGAAATGCATTACGACATAATTTCCGCTTTCATCAAATCCGTCAGAGGCTCAGACCCCAATGCCGCGGTATATTATCTGGCCCGGATGATAGAAGCCGGCGAAGAGCCACGCTTTATTGCGCGCCGCATGCTGATTCTGGCGGCTGAAGATATTGGTTTGGCCAATCCAAATGCCCTGCTGCTGGCCAACAACTGCTTTGAAGCTGTAGATAAAATCGGTTGGCCCGAAAGCCGCATCATCCTCTCAGAAACGGCAATCTACCTGGCCACATCAGCGAAAAGCAATGCGGCATACATGGCTATAAACCGGGCGCAACAAACCGTGAAAAAAACCGGAGATTTGCCCGTTCCGCTGCACTTAAGAAACGCACCTACCAAGCTGATGAAAGAAGCCGGATACGGCAAAGATTACCAATATGCGCATGATTTCCCGGGGAATTTTGTTTACCAGGAATTTATGCCGGATAAAATCAGCGGAGAAAGCTTGTACAAACCAAGCGACAATGCCCGCGAAAAGGAGCTGAAAAAGAAAATGGAAACATTCTGGAAAAACAAATACAATTTTTAAATTATGATAAACCGCATTCCCAAAATACATCATGGCGATTCAGGCAACTTCATACTCATTGCCGGACCTTGCGTGGTGGAAGACACTTCTTCGCCGCTTGAAATCGCTGAAGCTATCCTTGAAATCACAGACAAACTCCAAATTCCGTTTGTTTTTAAAGCTTCTTATAAAAAAGCCAATCGCTCGCGACTGGATTCCTTTACGGGAATTGGGGACAAAGCCGGTCTGGAAGTCCTGGCCGATGTAAGGAAAAAGCTCGGCATCCCGGTTATTACAGATGTACACAGCCCTTCAGAAGCCGAGATGGCAGCCTCTTATGTGGATATTTTACAGATTCCGGCGTTCCTTTGCCGCCAAACGGAGTTACTTGTAGCAGCAGCTCAAACCGGAAAAATTGTCAACATTAAAAAAGGACAATTCCTGTCGGCCCAGTCTATGGAACATGCTGTAGAAAAAGTCAGACAATCCGGAAACCACCAAATCATGCTCACTGAGCGCGGCACCACATTCGGATATCAGGACCTGGTTGTGGATTATCGTGG
>CAYXJS010000504.1:0-1549 GCA_964465045.1 uncultured Bacteroidales bacterium
TGACTTTGTCTATCCGGTAGTAATTCATCCACCCCCTGATAATCGGGTTCAGCTCTGACACAACAGCCTTTGCTGGATAGTGGTTAATGGATTTGCTGCCTGGTTCCTGGAAGGGAGGGGTTTAGCGGGAATATTACGGTCAAAAGCATTGTCGGACGCTTCCTTGAGTATGCCCGGGTTATTTATGTTCCATAACGACGGGAATCCTGCTATACATGCCGCATCGGCCGACTGGATGGCCCAAAACCTCAAAAGAAGGATAGAGGTGGTGTTTCCTATTTATGATTCGGACATATTTGATCAAATTGAAACCATGATGAACCTCCAGTGACAGGACAATATCAAAGCCCGCCTGATTGATGAAAGTCAATCCAACCCACGTGTCCCTCCCAATCCCGCACAACCAATCAACTCACAGGAGGCGTTTTATCAGTATCTGAAAAAATCTTTTTAGTATTCGAAAAGTTCAGGACTTCATAAGATTCAGTTTTAAAAGCCAACTCCCCGGCATAGAGAAGATAACCTTTTCCTGCCTTTGGGCTGATTTTATGCATATAATGAATCCCTTTGGTCAGATGTTCGTTAAAGGTCTTGGCTGCTTTGACTTCGATTGGGATAAGCGTATTGTGTTTTTTATAGATTAGGTCAACCTCGTTACCGTTGCTGTCTCTGAAAAAGAATAGATTTGGGTCAAGGCCTTGATTAAATCGATGTTTTACCGTTTCCATGATTACCATGTTTTCGAACAGACCGCCGAGCAATGGGTCTCGAGCTACCTGGGAGGCATTTTCAATACCTAATAAATATGCCGCCAACCCCGGATCGGTGAAGTAAATTTTCGGGGATTTAATAATTCTTTTCCCAAAATTTTCATAGTAAGGGTATAACAGAAAAATGATAAAACTGGCTTCAAGAATAGATAACCAATGCCTGAGCGATTCCGAGGAGACTCCGAGATCGCTGGCTAGAGAGCTTAAATTGGTAATCTGTCCAATTCTACCCGCCAGAAGATAAAGAAAGTTTTCGAATACTCTTAAATCCTTTACTTTCAGCAACTGTCTTAAGTCGCGCTCGATATAAGTTTGCAGATAGTTTCGGTAAGCTTTGGTGGGATTCTGTTTTTGGTCATAGATGCGCGGCAAAAATCCCGTATAAATTTGTTTATCTCTGTCATAGTTAATTTGATATTGGCTTAGTTCGCTGATTGTGAAAGGCAATAGGGTAAGCAAAGCGGTTCTGCCGGCCAGGGTTTGGGTGACTTCCTGATTAAGGGTAAGTTGGTGACTCCCAGTAAGAAGAAAAAGCCCGTTTTGTTTATTTTCATCTACAATAGATTGGATATGAGATAATAATTGTGGTACACGTTGTATTTCATCAATGATAACGGGTGGATAGAAAGTTTCTAAGAGTGCGTTGGCATCATTTTCGGCAAGTTTTCGGATTTCGGGTTTCTCCAGGTTGCAGTAATTAAACCCGGGGAAAGTAGATTTAGCCAGGGTTGTTTTGCCGGATTGCCGGGGACCGGTTAACGTAACTACCGGGTATTCCT
>CAYXJS010000505.1:0-1535 GCA_964465045.1 uncultured Bacteroidales bacterium
GGAATCGGATTCGGCGGCTTTGCCGGCGCCGGCGGACAGTTTTATTTTGAAAACAACCTCTACATCGCGCTGGATTTAACGGGCTATTATACGCAAACTATTCTGCCCGGCCGCGAGCATTTTGCGCTGCAATTCATGCCGGTGTTCCGCTTAGGGTATCAGTCTGAGTATCTTTTTTAGAAGTCTATCAGAGACATTATTTGATCGTAAATATTTTTAGTTCTTTAACAGTGTGAAGCAGTATCATTAGTTAAACCAGAGCCGGTATCGAGTCGTCCGTGTGCAATTATTGAAAAACAATAGGACGCTGATAACGCAGATTGAACTGATTATCACAGATTATATAAGCCCGCTAAATAGTTCCTGTCCATAAAGTTATGATAAAATGAAAACCTAAAATAACATCCCGAAAACTTTCGGGATCAAAATTCAAAACATTTAAAATCAACAAGATACTATATTGTTTTGAATTTCTATTATTGGACTTTTGATTTTATTTGAAATTTGAAATTTATTATTTGGTGCTTTATTCGGTAGAATTTTTAATTTCTAGACAGACCCTAAATAATTACCCTTAATCCTCGAAAAGATAATCCACATTCTTGAGGGCGCCGCTTTCAGGATGCAATTCAAAACCCATATTCCGGCTGTATGGAGCAAAGCTCACCACACCGAGCTGGTTGATGCTGAACCTGCGTGAATGCAGTGATTCATCATCCGCAGTAATAGAAACCATTGCAGAACCGGGGATACGATAATAAATGCCCTTTCGTTTTTGTGAAGACTGCACTACCATTTTGGCTTTCTTCTCAATATTTTCAGTGATGTTATCACTTGCAATCCTGATTGTCACCGGCTCCCCGATAGAGCTGGAGGCCTCGCGAACCCCTGATCGCTCAGAAAACTTAAACAGCGTCTCTTCCTGTGTTTTCTTTGTTTTTTCAGGAATAAATTCAAACTCGTATGTTTGACGACTTGTAACGGTTTTACCGGTAAACAAGGCCTCATATTCCTGCTGCCGCTCTTTTAAACGCTGGTCCATAAACCGGATAGCGCCTTCATCATAAGCCACTTCCTGATAACCTATAGAAAGGTAATATCTGTCCTGCATAATTTTCTGGATTCGCTCAGCCACATCCTGCGCTTTTTCTTTTCGGGTTTTGCGCACCCATTGCTTGCGGGTCTGCATTTCACTTACCATGCTGGTATCTACTGTAATCTGGCGGATGATCGTATCCACTACCTGCTGAACACCCTGCACGGCCTGATAGTCAAACAAAGACTTTTTATCCACATCCAGATCATCATCATCTTGCATGATGCTCTTCACCTCTGTTTTCTTATCAAAGGCATCTTTGTTAAACCCTGTAAGCAAGCCGGCTTCCTGCAGCGATACCGAAAAGCGGTGCTTCTCCTTCATGTTCTCTCTGTCGAATTCAACAAAATAAAACTGCTCAGGATCGGGGATAACCTCTTTCTCCAACGCAATTTCAACAATCTTATACTTCAGCTCATCCGATGTATTCACATTATCC
>CAYXJS010000506.1:0-1531 GCA_964465045.1 uncultured Bacteroidales bacterium
TATTGTCCTGAAAAAATTTGTCTTGACAATCCACGCGTTTTTATTTCAATCTTTCTGACTTTTTTCAGAATATCTTGCGTTCCCACGGTTCCTCCTTGTGAAATTATGGTACTTCAACAGTATTCAGTATTTCGCTAACCACATCCTCTGTTGTAATATTTTCGGCTTCGGCTTCGTAAGTTAACCCAATGCGGTGACGCAACACATCGTGAGCAATAGCCCGAATATCTTCAGGAATTACGTACCCGCGGCGCTTGATAAAAGCATAGGCTTTTGCAGCCAGCGCCAGGTTTATACTGGCTCTGGGCGAAGCACCGAAACTGATCATGTTTTTAAACCGTTCAAGATCATAATCGCCCGGAAAACGTGTGGCAAAGACAATATCCGTAATATATGTTTCTATTTTTTCATCCAGGTACACCTGGCGCACTACTTCTCTTGCACTCAGAATCTGCTCCGGTTGCACTACTTTGTTGATATGACTAGCAACATTGGTAATATTCTGCCGCAAGATGGTTCTCTCTTCATCCTTTTTGGGATAATGGATAACCACTTTCAGCATGAACCGGTCAACCTGCGCTTCAGGCAAGGGATAAGTTCCCTCCTGCTCTATGGGGTTTTGGGTGGCCAGCACCAGGAATGGCTCCGGCAAATTAAACGTTTCATCGCCGATTGTAACCTGACGTTCCTGCATGGCTTCGAGCAATGCACTCTGGACTTTTGCAGGGGAACGGTTGATCTCATCAGCCAGAATAAAATTGGAAAAAATGGGTCCTTTCCGGATTTCAAATTCTTCTTTCTTCTGGCTGTAGATAAGCGTTCCCAGCAAGTCGGCCGGAAGCAAATCCGGTGTAAACTGAATACGGCTAAAGTCGGTATTTACCGCTTCTGCCAGCGACTTAATAGCCAGCGTTTTGGCCAAACCTGGAACCCCTTCAAGCAAGATGTGTCCGTTAGATAGCAGGCCAATTAAAAGCCGTTCCAGCATTTTTTTCTGCCCAACAATCACTTTGGCGAGCTCCATGCTCAACAATTCTACAAAAGCACTTTCTTGCTTTATCTTTTCATTAAGAGCTTTAATATCCGCTTCCATTGATTTACCATTTAGATTATTGGCAAAAGTAGTATGACACACGCAAAAGCCCACCAGTACCGCTGTTAAAATATGTTAACCCTCAGTCCCATCACTCAGGAGTGTAAAACCCGGGAAACCGGAAATAACAAATATAAAAACCCAAATTACAAATAATTTACAACTTTCAAATGTCAAAATCCAATATCAGAAATTTGAAATTTATCATTTGATGAAAAAGAATTCACGCAGAGGGCGCGGAGATGAAGAACACGCGGAGGGCGCAGAGCGAGAAAACACATGTTCTTTGCGTGAAGAACACCTGAACCGGATGGTTCTGATAAGTATAGTGGCGATGGCAGTGTTCACAGTTCCAGGTAGCGTGGACCCTAACTGCAATTTCGCAAACTACGAGGAATATAGCATTCATCCCACCCGATTTCGGCGGGCGGGATGAAT
>CAYXJS010000507.1:0-1511 GCA_964465045.1 uncultured Bacteroidales bacterium
CAATTAATCCTTATCTCTCTTCTTTCCGCATTTTTTCAAGCTCTTCTACTTGAAACCCGCCATGGCGTTCAATACATTCAAGAATGGTTTTTTTGAACCGCCAGCATGTCATCTGACGCAAATCAAATGCTTCTGAAAGTTTATAACTGCTTATTTCATGCTGATTGCAAACCTGGTAACTAATTTTAAAGGCTTTGGGAAGCGGAATACGACATTTGTGAAATACAGTGTGGGCTTGTGCTGATTCTTCATATTTACACCGTGTACAGCGTTTAGAGTATGGAGTCCTTCCCCGGCAGTAATTGGTGTGACCGCACCGCCGGCATTGATAACCTTCCGCCCACTTCTCGTCTGCCAAAACCTTAAGACAAGCTTCCTGCGTAGAAAATTTCTCCTCAAAATGAGACTTTTCATATTGCTTGAAGAAATGCTCCAGTTGCTTCATCGTTTATAACTTAAAAAACAATCGATTTTATAATTCGTTATTGGTATGAAAATTGATGCAAAATTAAAAAAATTAGTGATCAATAAGCGATTTAAAATATTTTATTTTACCTTTGCAAAAAAATCAGAACTATCATGAAATTAAAACATTTTTTACCGGCGTTTATTCTTTCTCTATCCGTATTAAGTTGCTCAGGAAATGACAACAATGCAACTGGCGGAGGAAACGATGAAAAGTCAGGCGAACCAAAACCAGTTCATTTGACAAAAGAGACTTTTAAGGAAAAGATAATGAATTATGAAAAAAATACTGAAAAATGGGTATATGAAGGTGAACGCCCTGCAGTAATTGACTTTTATGCAGACTGGTGTGCGCCTTGCAAAAAAGTAGCCCCTATTATGAAAGACCTGGCTGAAGAATATGAAGGCAAGGTTGACATCTATAAAATTGATACGGAAGACCAAAAAGAGCTGGCGGCTGTTTTTGGTATTAAAAGTATCCCTTCGGTATTATTCATCCCTGTAAACGGGCAACCTCAAATGACAAGGGGAGCATTGCCGAAGAAAAATTATGTAAATATTGTAGAACAATTTTTATTGAATAATCCAACAGAAGAAAATAAATAAACAAAAAAAGCGAAAACGTAATAACAATGGAACATTTAACTAAAGAAACTTTTTTACAGAAAGTATTTAACTACGAACAAAATAAAGAGTGGAAATTTGAAGGCAACTTGCCTTGCATCATAGACTTTTATGCTGATTGGTGTCAACCTTGTAAGATTGTTGCCCCCATTTTGGAAGAGTTGCAAAAAGAATATGAAGGAAAAATCAACATCTATAAAATTGACACTGAAGACCAACAGGAATTAGCCGCTGCTTTTGGCATCAGAAGCATTCCTTCTATGCTTTTCTGCCCCAAAAACGGGCAGCCTCAAATGGCGCAGGGCGCACTTCCTAAAGAATCGCTCAAAGAAGCAATTGATAAAGTATTGCTGGGCGAAAATGTAGAAAGCGCAAGCTAAACAGAATCTGAACTTGTAACCGTAAAAGCAGCAACCTTAGTG